>NZ_CADFEO010000034.1:0-46333 GCF_902833075.1 Burkholderia sp. BCC0405 | reverse complement strand
CGCATCCGCAGCTTCGGTATATAGCTTAGCCCCGTTACATCTTCCGCGCAGGACGACTCGATCAGTGAGCTATTACGCTTTCTTTAAAGGGTGGCTGCTTCTAAGCCAACCTCCTGACTGTTTTAGCCTTCCCACTTCGTTTCCCACTTAGCTATATTTGGGGACCTTAGCTGGCGGTCTGGGTTGTTTCCCTCTTGACACCGGACGTTAGCACCCGATGTCTGTCTCCCGTGATTGCACTCTTCGGTATTCGGAGTTTGCTATGGCGGGGTAATCTGCAATAGACCCCCCAACCATGACAGTGCTCTACCCCCGAAGGTGAGACACGAGGCACTACCTAAATAGTTTTCGGAGAGAACCAGCTATTTCCAAGTTTGTTTAGCCTTTCACCCCTATCCACAGCTCATCCCCTAACTTTTCAACGTTAGTGGGTTCGGACCTCCAGTACGTGTTACCGCACCTTCATCCTGGCCATGGATAGATCACTTGGTTTCGGGTCTACGCCCAGCAACTGAACGCCCTATTCGGACTCGCTTTCGCTACGCCTGCCCTATACGGTTAAGCTTGCTACTGAACGTAAGTCGCTGACCCATTATACAAAAGGTACGCCGTCACCCCTTGCGAGGCTCCGACTGTTTGTATGCATGCGGTTTCAGGATCTATTTCACTCCCCTCCCGGGGTTCTTTTCGCCTTTCCCTCACGGTACTGGTTCACTATCGGTCGATCACGAGTATTTAGCCTTGGAGGATGGTCCCCCCATCTTCAGACAGGATTTCACGTGTCCCGCCCTACTTGTCGCACACCTAGTTCTTTCATACTGTTTTCGCCTACAGGGCTATCACCTGCTATGGCCGCACTTTCCAGAGCGTTCGGCTAACAATACAAATAAAGAGTGCAAGGCTCATCCCATTTCGCTCGCCACTACTTTGGGAATCTCGGTTGATTTCTTTTCCTGCGGTTACTTAGATGTTTCAGTTCACCGCGTTCGCTTCACTAGACCTATGTATTCAGTCTAGGATGACCCAAAAGGGCCGGGTTTCCCCATTCGGACATCTACGGATCAAAGCTCGTTTGCCAGCTCCCCGTAGCTTTTCGCAGGCTACCGCGTCCTTCATCGCCTGTGATCGCCAAGGCATCCACCACATGCACTTGTTCGCTTGACCCTATAACGAGTCTGTCTCGTTACAGGTTGAGTTCTCGCGTTGTGCCGTATTCCAAAATCGAGTCAAACATAGAGTTCGAATCATCTTGAGATACATCGATACAATCACAACCCGGATAACTTTCACGTCCATCTCAAGACGCTTCCGCTATCCAAATTACTTGCTTCTTCCAGATTGTTAAAGAACGACAGCCGATACGTAAGACGTATCACTCTGACTGGCTCAATCGCCAATGCAAAATTCTCGGTTCAGCGTCTGAACCAAGCCCTTAGCGTTGGTGATTGGTGGAGGCAGACGGGATCGAACCGACGACCCCCTGCTTGCAAAGCAGGTGCTCTCCCAGCTGAGCTATGCCCCCATGAGTACAGATGCCTCAGGTACTTACCGCCAGACAAGACAATGGTGGGTCTGGTTGGATTCGAACCAACGACCCCCGCCTTATCAAGACGGTGCTCTAACCGACTGAGCTACAGACCCCTGAGTCTGTCTTTAAATTTACAGCCGATAAGCGTGAGCGCTCAATTTTGCGAGAAGCTCTGGAAAGGAGGTGATCCAGCCGCACCTTCCGATACGGCTACCTTGTTACGACTTCACCCCAGTCATGAATCCTACCGTGGTGACCGTCCTCCTTGCGGTTAGACTAGCCACTTCTGGTAAAACCCACTCCCATGGTGTGACGGGCGGTGTGTACAAGACCCGGGAACGTATTCACCGCGGCATGCTGATCCGCGATTACTAGCGATTCCAGCTTCATGCACTCGAGTTGCAGAGTGCAATCCGGACTACGATCGGTTTTCTGGGATTAGCTCCCCCTCGCGGGTTGGCAACCCTCTGTTCCGACCATTGTATGACGTGTGAAGCCCTACCCATAAGGGCCATGAGGACTTGACGTCATCCCCACCTTCCTCCGGTTTGTCACCGGCAGTCTCCTTAGAGTGCTCTTGCGTAGCAACTAAGGACAAGGGTTGCGCTCGTTGCGGGACTTAACCCAACATCTCACGACACGAGCTGACGACAGCCATGCAGCACCTGTGCGCCGGTTCTCTTTCGAGCACTCCCACCTCTCAGCAGGATTCCGACCATGTCAAGGGTAGGTAAGGTTTTTCGCGTTGCATCGAATTAATCCACATCATCCACCGCTTGTGCGGGTCCCCGTCAATTCCTTTGAGTTTTAATCTTGCGACCGTACTCCCCAGGCGGTCAACTTCACGCGTTAGCTACGTTACTAAGGAAATGAATCCCCAACAACTAGTTGACATCGTTTAGGGCGTGGACTACCAGGGTATCTAATCCTGTTTGCTCCCCACGCTTTCGTGCATGAGCGTCAGTATTGGCCCAGGGGGCTGCCTTCGCCATCGGTATTCCTCCACATCTCTACGCATTTCACTGCTACACGTGGAATTCTACCCCCCTCTGCCATACTCTAGCCTGCCAGTCACCAATGCAGTTCCCAGGTTGAGCCCGGGGATTTCACATCGGTCTTAGCAAACCGCCTGCGCACGCTTTACGCCCAGTAATTCCGATTAACGCTTGCACCCTACGTATTACCGCGGCTGCTGGCACGTAGTTAGCCGGTGCTTATTCTTCCGGTACCGTCATCCCCCGACTGTATTAGAGCCAAGGATTTCTTTCCGGACAAAAGTGCTTTACAACCCGAAGGCCTTCTTCACACACGCGGCATTGCTGGATCAGGCTTTCGCCCATTGTCCAAAATTCCCCACTGCTGCCTCCCGTAGGAGTCTGGGCCGTGTCTCAGTCCCAGTGTGGCTGGTCGTCCTCTCAGACCAGCTACTGATCGTCGCCTTGGTAGGCCTTTACCCCACCAACTAGCTAATCAGCCATCGGCCAACCCTATAGCGCGAGGCCCGAAGGTCCCCCGCTTTCATCCGTAGATCGTATGCGGTATTAATCCGGCTTTCGCCGGGCTATCCCCCACTACAGGACATGTTCCGATGTATTACTCACCCGTTCGCCACTCGCCACCAGGTGCAAGCACCCGTGCTGCCGTTCGACTTGCATGTGTAAGGCATGCCGCCAGCGTTCAATCTGAGCCAGGATCAAACTCTTCAGTTTAAACCTGTTACTGTTTTCGGTTCTTTCGAACCGGTCGCTCACTCAAAGCTGACAGGAATATGAATTGCTTCATAAACCTGACTTACTTTAGTGTGAGACTCTTGATACTTTTGCTATCTGATCCGAGGATCAGCTCGCTTCCATCAAGCGCCCACACTTATCGGCTGTTAATTTTTAAAGAGCATTCTGCGAGGAACTTCGTGGCTCCCGGCAGCGCTGCGTTTTCAGCAGCAGAGAAGCGAGATTATGAACCGTGTTTCGCAGCTCGTCAACAACTTTTTAACACCAGCGTTGCGACTGCGGGGCTCAACTTCCAGGCCAGTAGCGCGCGCCACACTGCCGCACACCACCGACCCTGCTTCCCTCTCCCGCGCCGCGTTACCGTTAGCGCGAAAGAGGCGTGATTCTAAGCACCCGCCCCCAACCACGCAAGCCCCTTTGTGAAAATATTTTGAAAAAGCCCCGTGCGCTGTCGCGCACGGGGGCTGGGGGCTCGACGGGCCGCGTGATGCTGCTGACCTCCCGGTCGCCGGCAACACTTCCCTCTATATATAGAGGCGCGTCACTTGCCGCCCACCACTGCCTGCAGTTGCTCGATCGACACCGCATCGGCCATCGCCGCGTAGCCGGCGTCGCTCGGATGAATGCCGTCCCCGCTATCGTATCGACGCTGCAGCACGCTCGGGCGCGCCGGATCGCGCAGCACGGCATCGAAGTCCACCACGCCGTCGAACCCGCTACCGCTCCGGATCCACCGGTTCACCTCGAGCCGGATCGCCTCGCGCCCCGCCGGTAGCCCAGCCGGCGTCAGCGTCGCACCGAAGACCTTCACACCCTGCCGGTGCGCCGCGTCGATCAGCCGGCGGTAGCCGTCGATCAAGGATGCAGCCGTGACCTGCGTATGCGGGTGGTCGCAATCGAGCCCCGCGCGCGGCGGCATCGCCGCAAAGTTGATGTCGTTGATCCCGATCAGCACGATCGCGGCCTTCACGCCCGCGCGCGATAGTGCATCGCGTTCGAATCGCGATGCCAGCGACGTGCCGTAGCACGCCGAATCGCTGAGCAGCCGGTTCCCGCTGATACCAAGATTCGCGACGCCGATCGACTCCACGCCGGAGGCGCTCAGCCGACGCGCCAGCGCGTCCGGCCAGCGGTGGTTCCGGTTCACGCTCGAGCGCAGCCCGTCGGTGATCGAATCGCCGATCGCCGCTACGCTGGCACGCGCGGAGCCGGCCTCGACCGCGAGCTCGGTCACCCATGCATATTGGGTAAAACGGGCGCGGAACGCGGCGGCGCCCGGATCACTCACGTGCCCCCCCGGTGCAGACACGTAATTGAACTGGTTCGACACGCGGTGCCAGACCGTCATCCGTTGGTTCGGCCCCATCTGGAGGCTGATCGCATACGGCCGCCCGGCCGCCACGTCAATCGCCACCGGATCGCTTTCGAGTTCCTGGCCCGGCGCCAGCGTCACGGACGCCTTGCCGTCGAACCGGACCGGCACCGCCGCGCCCACAAGCGCCGCCCCTTCCCCGGCGCGCGCGAGGCTCGCCGCCTCGACGACCAGGGGCGCACGACCGTACGCATTGCTGACGCGGATCCGTGCGGCACGCCCCGACACCGTCGGATACACGATCTGGCGCACGGCCCGTCCGGCCACGTCGGGCGCACGATAAAGCGGCGGCGGTGCGGCAAGGTCGGGAATCGGCTGCAGCGCGGTCGCCCACGCGGCCACCCATCCGGCCGGCTCGGCCGAGGCCGACGCCACGAGCGGCGAGACAAAGACGGCCGCACCCAGCACGGCCGCGGCGATACTGCTTCGGAATGACATCGGCAAAATCCTCGTCGGAAAGCGGGCATTGTGCCGCAGAAGACGCGAACCCCACGCGCCAGACCAGCACGATGCCACCGGATCGCGCCCCGACGTCCCTCGTTTACCCGAATCTCGCCGCAAATCCTCAAGAAATTTATTAACCGACCGGTCGGTTGGTTTATACTTCGCACACATTCAACCGGACGAGAATCTCGCCATGTACACGCAATCCCTCGACATCCCCGGCAATGTCGCGCCGCTCGACGCCGCAGCCGAGTCGCCCGAGCAGGCGCGGTTCGATGCGGTCATGGCCGCCGACGGCAAGATCGAACCGCAGGACTGGATGCCCGACGCCTATCGCAAGACGCTGGTTCGCCAGATCTCGCAGCACGCGCACTCGGAAGTCGTCGGCATGCTGCCCGAAGGCAACTGGATCTCGCGCGCGCCGAGCCTGAAGCGCAAGGCGATCCTGCTCGCGAAGGTCCAGGACGAAGCCGGCCACGGCCTCTATCTTTATAGCGCGGCCGAAACGCTCGGCGTATCGCGCGATTCGCTGATCGACGCACTGCACGCCGGCAAGGCGAAATATTCGAGCATCTTCAACTACCCGACGCCGACCTGGGCCGACGTCGGCGTGATCGGCTGGCTCGTCGACGGTGCGGCGATCATGAACCAGATCCCGCTGTGCCGCTGCACGTACGGCCCGTACGCGCGCGCGATGATCCGCGTGTGCAAGGAAGAATCGTTCCACCAGCGCCAGGGCTTCGACGCGCTGCTGTCGATGATGAAGGGCACCGACGCGCAACGCGCGATGGTCCAGCAGGCCGTGAACCGCTGGTGGTGGCCGGTGCTGATGATGTTCGGCCCGAGCGACGCCGATTCGGTCCACAGCAATCAGTCCGCGAAATGGGGCATCAAGCGGATCACGAACGACGACCTGCGGCAGAAGTTCGTCGACGCGACGGTCGACCAGGCGAAAGTCCTCGGCGTGACCCTGCCCGACCCCGACCTGAAGTGGAACGAGGCGCGCGGCCATCACGACTACGGCACGATCGACTGGGACGAATTCTGGCGCGTGGTCAACGGCGACGGCCCGTGCAACAAGGAACGCCTCGCGACCCGCGTGAAAGCGCACGAGGACGGCGCATGGGTGCGCGAAGCCGCACTCGCCCACGAAGCAAAGCGCCGCGCGCGCGCCGAACAGCACGCCGCCTGAGCGGCGGCACACCATCGAATTCAGGATTCAGGAGAAAGTGATGAACAAGGAATGGCCGATCTGGGAAGTGTTCGTGCGCAGCAAGCAGGGGCTCGACCACAAGCATTGCGGCAGCCTGCACGCCGCCGACGCGTCGATGGCGCTGCGCATGGCGCGCGACGTCTACACGCGCCGCCAGGAAGGCGTGAGCATCTGGGTGGTGCCGTCGTCGGCGATTACCGCGTCCGATCCGAGCGAGAAGGCCGAGCTGTTCGAGCCGGCCGGCGACAAGATCTACCGTCACCCGACGTTCTACACGCTGCCCGACGAAGTCAACCACATGTAACGCCCGCGCCATGACGATCACGCCCGAACACCTCTCCTACGTGCTGCGCCTCGCGGACAACACGCTGATCCTCGGTCAGCGCAACGCCGAATGGTGCGGCCACGGCCCGATCCTCGAGGAAGACATCGCGCTCACCAACATGAGCCTCGACCTCATCGGCCAGGCACGCATGCTGTATACGCACGCGGCCGAACTCGAGCGCCAGCTCACCGGCGCAACGAAGACCGAGGACGACTACGCTTACTTCCGCACCGAGCGCGAGTTCGCGAACTTCACGCTCGCCGAGCTGCCGCACTACGGCCCGCTCGCCGGCACCGCGCACGCCGACAAGGACTATGCGGTGACGATCGTGCGCAACTTCCTGTACTCGGTACTGATGCTGCACGTGTGGACCGCGCTCGAAACGTCGACCGACACGCAGCTCGCCGCGATCGCCGCGAAGTCGGTAAAGGAAACCCGCTATCACGTGCAGCACGCACGCGAGTGGCTCGTCCGCCTCGGCGACGGCACCGACGAATCGCACCGTCGCGCGCAGGACGCGCTCGACTACCTGACGCCGTACACGCGCGAATTCTTCGCCGCCGATGCGATCGACGACGCGGTCGCAGCCGAGGGCATCGCCCCCGCACCGGCCACGCTCGAAGCGGCATGGCGCGCTGACGTGGACGACGCGCTCGCGGAAGCGACGCTCACGCCGCCGGCCCCCGTGCAGCATGTGACGACCGGCAAGCAGGGCGAGCACTCGGAACACATGGGCTACCTGCTCGCCGAAATGCAAAGCCTTGCACGCCAGCACCCCGGCGCGACCTGGTAACCCCGACGCCACGGAGCCCGACGATGTCCGTCCAGACCGCCCCCGCTCATGTCTCGCCCACCGCGCACCGCGCCGACCCGCTGCTCGCCCGTGCATGGGACGTGCTCGAAGCCGTGCCCGATCCCGAGATTCCGGTCGTGTCGATCCGCGAGCTCGGCATCCTGCGCGACGTCCGCCGCGCGGACGACGGCCAGCTCGAGGTCGTGATCACGCCGACCTACTCGGGCTGCCCGGCCATGTCGCAGATCGCGGAGGACATCGCCGCCGCGCTGCAGGCCGCCGACCTCCCGCCGCACCGGATCGAGACGGTGCTCGCGCCCGCGTGGACGACCGACTGGATCACGCAGGAAGCGCGCGACAAGCTGCGCGCGTACGGCATCGCGCCGCCTGTCGGCCAGTGCGGCACCGCCGCGCCGCGGGAAAGCGTCGTGCGCTTCGTGCCGCGGCCGGTCGCGGCGCCCGCGTGCCCGCGCTGCGGCTCAGCCCGCACCGAGCGTCTCGCGCAATTCGCTTCCACGGCCTGCAAGGCGCTGTATCGCTGCGTCGACTGCCGCGAACCCTTCGACTACTTCAAACCTTATTAATCGATATGGCGACCCCGCAATTTCATCCGCTGCGTATCCGCGACGTGCGGCCCGAGACCGCCGACGCCGTCACCGTCTCCTTCGACGTGCCGCCCGAGCTGCGCGATGCGTACCGCTTCACGCAAGGCCAGTTCGTCACGCTGAAGACCCACATCGACGGCGAGGAAACGCGACGCTCGTATTCGATCTGCGTCGGCACCACGGACTACGACCGCGACGGCGAACTGCGCATCGGCATCAAGCGCGTGCGCGGCGGCCGCTTCTCGAACTTCGCGTTCGACTCGCTCAAGCCAGGCCACACGATCGACGTGATGACACCGGACGGCCGTTTCTTCACCCACCTGAACGCCGATCACGGCAAGCAGTACGTCGCGTTTTCCGGCGGTTCCGGGATTACGCCGGTGCTCGCGATCGTGAAGACGACGCTCGAACTCGAGCCGCGCAGCACATTCACGCTGATCTACGGCAACCGCAGCGTCGGCGCGATCATGTTCGCGGAGGAGCTCGAGGACCTGAAGAACCGCTACATGAACCGCTTCGTCCTCTATCACGTGCTGTCGGACGACCAGCAGGACGTCGCGCTGTTCAACGGCGTGCTCGACCAGGCGAAATGCGCGGAATTCCTCGACACGCTGACGCCGGCCGACGCGATCGACGAGGCGTTCATCTGCGGCCCCGCGCCGATGATGGATGCGGCCGAGGCCGCGCTGAAGGCAGCCGGCGTGCCGCAGGCGAAGGTGCACGTCGAGCGCTTCGGCACGCCGCTGCCGCAGGCCGGCGCGCCGGTCGTCGAAATCACCGACCAGACGCCGGCCGCCGACCTGGAAATCGTGCTCGACGGCAAGAAGCGCAAGCTGCGGCTGCCGTACGAAGGCGTGAGCCTGCTCGATATCGGCCTGCGTGCGGGCCTCGCGCTGCCGTATGCGTGCAAGGGCGGTGTGTGCTGCACCTGCCGTGCGAAGGTGCTCGAGGGCGAAGTGCGGATGGAAAAGAACTACACGCTCGAAGCGCATGAAGTGAAGGACGGCTTCGTGCTCACGTGCCAGTGCCACCCGATCAGCGACAAGGTCGTCGTGAGCTTCGACGAGCGTTGAGCGACGTCGCGTCGCGGCGCCGGACGGTTTCTCGCCGTCACACATCTCGCTTACACTAGGGGCCGCCGGCCGGCTGGACATCGCAATGTCCGCCCGGCCGGCGGTTTTCTTTTGTTGACGACAGGCCGATGAGTACCATTCATGTGATTCAGGGCGGCACCGCCGCCGCGTCGCTGCGCGAGGCACTCGCGCAAGCCGGACGCGACGAGCGCGTCGTCGGATTGCTCGACGATCTCGGGGTCGGGCCGCTCAAGGGCGCCGACGAGACGCCCGACACGCGCGCCGCCTTCTGGCAGCGCGTGCTCGGCGACCAGATTCCCGACTGGAACGCGGAGATCGAAGGCGAGTTCGCGCGCCTCGACCAGCTCGCGACGGATACGGGCCAGGTGGTCGTGTGGCATGCGCCGAGCGTCGGCGACAAACTGCTGCTGCGCCGCGTCGCCTATCACCTGCGCAACGTCCCGCAACGCCTGAACGAAGTGCGACTGTCGGCCGCCGACCTCGTCTCGGCGCAGCGCGCGGCGCTGTCGCGCACCGACCAGGCGTGTGCGACCGGCATGTTCTCGCCCGCCGAACTGGCGCGGAAGCGCCCGGTAGCCGCGCCGATCTCGGTGCTGCGCATCGGCCGCCTCGCGCTCGAATGGCAGGAGGCGAAGCACCAGAACGCCGAATTGCGCTACTGGGTCAGCAACACGATCAAGAGCGGCCACTATGCGGATCTCGACGCGCTGATCGTCGCGCGTGCGGAAACCGACTGGCGGCCCGCGGGGCGCCTCGTCGGCAGCATCATGGCCGACGCCGACCGCGGCGGGCTGTTCGTCAGCGACTCGATCGCCTGGTGGCGCTGCCGCGAACTCGCGGCGGCCGGCCGGCTCGAGCTGCAGGACGACGCGCCCGACGCACTCTCTTCCACGCAGGTGCGCGCAACCCGCGCGGCCACCACGCACCGCTAATCTTCCGCATTCGACCATGGCCCGTACCCGAGCGCCCGACCACGAATCCCAGCGCGAGCAGATCCTCGATCTGGCCGCCGAGAAATTCGCGCAGACGAGCTACCCGAGCACGTCGATGTCCGATCTCGCGACCGCGAGCGGCACGTCGAAGGCACGCCTCTATCACTATTACGAGAGCAAGGAAGCGATCCTGTTCGACCTGCTCGACCGTTACACGAAACGGCTGATGCTGATCATCGCCGAGGTCGAAGGGGCGAGCCAGCGACGCGGCCTCAGCGAGCGCGACGCGTTCGCGGAGCTGGTACGCGCGTTCCTCGCCGAGTACGAAACGTCGCACAGCCGCCACGTCGCGCTGCTCAACGACGTGAAGTACCTCGAGGACGCGCAGCGCGAAATCGTGCTCGACCGTCAGCGCGACATCGTCGCCGCGTTCACGCGGCAGCTCGCGCGCGCATACCCGGACCGCATCTCGAAGGAAAACCAGACGTCCGTGACGATGATGGTGTTCGGGATGATCAACTGGACGTTCACATGGCTGAAGCCCGGCGGCCGCCTCGGCTACCGCGACTTCGCCGAGCAGGTGATCGACCTGATCGAGCGCGGGCTGTCGACGGCCGCCTGATTGCCGCACAGCAGCAAGCGTTGCAAGACGGGCACACTGCGGCCGCCCGTCGCGCATTTCATATGATGAATTTTAAATCTGTTAAAAATCAAATAGATGCGAGATTAACTAAGCAGATTTAGAATTCATCCTCCAGTACAAACAAGGTCAAATACGGGTTTTCCCCAATCCGGGGGCTGACGGTCGGGTAAAATGCTGTTGCGTTGCACAACCCGCTGTACGGTCACACATTGAGGAACCCACGATGAACACGCAATTGAACGGCCCCGCCGATGTCGTCGGCACCGCCGGTAGTGCGCCGGTTCTCGTAAGGGAACTGGCTTCCAAAGACCGTGAGCAGATGCTCACCCACTTTCTCTCGCTCGACGAAGAGGACCGCCTGCTGCGCTTCGGCCAGATGGTGCCCGACCACGTGATCGAGAACTATGTCCGCACGATCGACTTCGGCCGCGACACCGTGTTCGGCGTGTTCGACCACGACCTCGAACTGATCGGCGTCGGCCACCTGGCCTACCTGCCGGCCGACGGCGACAAGCGCACGGCCGAATTCGGTGTGTCGGTGCTCGAAAGCGCACGCGGCCGTGGTGTCGGCTCGAAGCTGTTCGAGCGCGCGGCGATCCGCAGCCGCAACACGCACGTGACGATGCTGTACATGCACTGCCTGTCGCGTAACGCGACGATGATGCACATCGCGAAAAAGTCCGGGATGCGGATCGAGTACGCGTACGGCGAAGCCGATGCGTACCTGTCGCTGCCGCCGGCCGATCACTCGACGATCATCGCCGAGATGCTGCAGGAACAGGCCGCGGTGTTCGACTACGCAATGAAGCGCCAGGCGCGCCGCACCACGAAGTTCATCGAATCGCTGATGCCCGCCGCCCTGACGGCGTAATGTCGGCCAGCCGGGCTGCGCCAGCGGCGCGCCCGGCCCCTCCCTGCCCCACCGCGCACTAGCGCACCGAACGAATTGGCAACGCCGTCGTCTCCTTGAAGCAATCGAGCGAAAAGCTCGTCTTCACGTCGATCACCGACGGGTGATGCAGCAAGTGCTCCTGCACGAAGCGGGAAAAATGCGCCATGTCCTCGACCTGCACGCGCAGCAGGTAATCCATATCCCCCGTCATCGCGTGGCACGCGACCACTTCCGGCCAGGTCTGCACGGCCGCGCGAAACAGCTCCGCATGGGTCGCACCCGCACGCGCCGACGTCTCGTCGGCCCGCGCCGGCGCCAGGCCACCGCGCTTCTCGAGCCGCACGCTTACGTACGCGAGCAGGTCGAGCCCGAGTTTCTGCGGATTCAGCAGCGCGACATAGCCGGTGATCACGCCGATCTCCTCGAGCCGCCGAATGCGCCGCAGGCACGGGCTCGGCGACAGGTTCACGCGCTCGGCGATCTCCTGGTTCGACAGGCGCCCGTTCTCCTGAAGAATCGCGAGAATCCGCCGGTCGATGGCATCCAATTCGGCTTGCGCCATCTTCTGCCCTCCAATGAGTATTCAGAGACTGGAAATTGCGCCATCGTAGGTTCAGGCAATTAAGTTCGCAAGTTTACGCTCGCGGCTGCCCGCTACACTCTGTCGCACGTACCGATTCGTCGCGCACGCGGCCGCGTGTGCCACGTTCGACATCGAACCAGGCCGGAATTGCGCACGTCGCCCCGGCCGATCGCCCCCACAGGAGACACGCCATGCAGATCCCGAACTGGGACAACCCCGTCGGCACCGACGGCTTCGAATTCATCGAATACACGGCACCGGACCCGAAAGCGCTCGGACAACTGTTCGAGCGGATGGGTTTCACCGCGATCGCGCGCCACCGCCACAAGGACGTGACGGTGTACCGCCAGGGCGACATCAACTTCATCATCAACGCCGAACCGGATTCGTTCGCACAACGCTTCGCGCGCCTGCACGGCCCGTCGATCTGCGCGATCGCGTTCCGCGTGCAGGATGCCGCGAAGGCATATAAGCGCGCGCTCGACCTCGGCGCATGGGGCTTCGACAACAAGACCGGCCCGATGGAGCTGAACATCCCGGCGATCAAGGGCATCGGCGATTCGCTGATCTACTTCGTCGACCGCTGGCGCGGCAAGAACGGTGCGCAACCGGGCGCAATCGGCGACATCAGCATCTATGACGTCGACTTCGAGCCGATCGCCGGCGCGAACCCGAACCCGGTCGGCCATGGCCTCACCTACATCGACCACCTGACGCACAACGTGCATCGCGGCCGCATGCAGGAATGGGCCGAGTTCTACGAGCGCCTGTTCAATTTCCGCGAAGTGCGCTACTTCGACATCGAAGGCAAGGTGACGGGCGTGAAGTCGAAGGCGATGACGTCGCCGTGCGGCAAGATCCGCATCCCGATCAACGAGGAAGGCTCGGATACGGCCGGCCAGATCCAGGAATACCTCGACGCGTACCACGGCGAAGGCATCCAGCACATCGCGCTCGGCGCCACCGACATCTACCAGGCGGTCGATGGCCTGCGCGACAAGGATGTGAAGTTGCTCGACACGATCGACACGTATTACGAACTGGTCGACCGCCGCGTGCCCAACCACGGCGAATCGCTGGAAGAACTGAAGAAGCGCAAGATCCTGATCGACGGCGCGCGCGACGACCTGCTGCTGCAGATCTTCACCGAGAACCAGATCGGGCCGATCTTCTTCGAGATCATCCAGCGCAAGGGCAACCAGGGCTTCGGCGAAGGCAACTTCAAGGCGCTGTTCGAATCGATCGAACTCGACCAGATCCGCCGCGGCGTCGTGCAGGACAAGGCCTGACGCATCCGGCGGGCGGCGGCCCGGGGCAACCCGGGCCAGCCCGCACGATCCGGCGGCACAAAAAAAGGGCGGGAATCCTCCGATTCCCGCCCTTTTTGCATTCCGGCGCGGCCCGCAAGGCCGCGCGACCGGATCAACGCGCGTTCGCCTTCGACTCGACGGCGCGCTCGGCCGACGGCTGCGCGGCGGCGTCCTGGGCCGGCACGATCCGCTGCATCTGCGCGCCGGCTGCCGCCAGTGCGCTCGCGCCTCGCGCGTGCACCGGGCCGGTCATCGAGAAAAACGCGGCGGACACGATCAGGAAACTCTGGATATGACGTGTGTTCATTGCACCTCCTGTAAAACTGCCGGCGCCTCCCCGATTGCGTCGAAACGAACCCACGCGGCCGGGCGCCTCCGGCAGGCCGACAAGATTAACGGCATTTGCCCGCAAATGGGGGCGGCTTTACATGCATTTACATGATGTAACGCATGGTCATGCCCTTTTTCACCGGCGCGCCGCCGCATTTTGTCCGATGGGCGGCGGGTTTGCCCCAGTGCTACCATCGCTTGAAACCGGCCAATATGCCGGCCACTGCCGACGCGTCCACAAGATGCCCGAGGCAGTCGAGTTTTGGTGATCCCAAACTGGGTGGAGGAGACAGTTAATGAATGCCCCGCTAGACGCAGGCCAACGCGCATCGCTGGAAGCCGCGCTGAAGTCCGTCACGCTTGACGACAAATACACACTGGAACGCGGTCGCGCGTACATGAGCGGGATCCAGGCCCTCGTGCGCCTGCCGATGCTCCAGCAGGAACGCGATCGCGCCGCCGGCCTCAATACCGCCGGCTTCATCTCCGGCTATCGCGGTTCACCGCTCGGCGGCCTCGATCTGTCGCTCTGGAAAGCCAAGCAGCACCTGGCAGCCCACCAGATCGTCTTCCAGCCCGGCCTCAACGAAGATCTCGCCGCCACCGCCGTGTGGGGCTCGCAGCAAGTGAACCTGTACCCCGGCGCAAAGCACGACGGCGTATTCGGCATGTGGTACGGCAAGGGCCCGGGCGTCGACCGCACGGGCGACGTATTCAAGCACGCGAACTCGGCCGGCTCGTCGCAGCACGGCGGCGTGCTGGTGCTCGCAGGCGACGACCACGCGGCGAAATCGTCGACGCTCGCGCACCAGTCCGAACACATCTTCAAGGCCTGCGGGCTGCCGGTGCTGTTCCCGTCCAACGTGCAGGAGTATCTCGATTTCGGCCTGCACGGCTGGGCGATGAGCCGCTACTCCGGCCTGTGGGTCGCGCTCAAGTGCGTGACGGACGTCGTCGAATCGTCGGCGTCGGTCGACATCGACCCGCATCGCACCGAGATCGTGCTGCCGACCGACTTCATCCTGCCGGAAGGCGGGCTGAACATCCGCTGGCCCGACCCGCCGCTCGTGCAGGAAGCACGGCTGCTCGACTACAAGTGGTACGCGGCGCTCGCCTATGTGCGCGCGAACAAGCTCGACCGCATCGAGATCGACTCCCCGCACGCGCGCTTCGGGATCATGACCGGCGGCAAGGCTTACCTCGACGTGCGCCAGGCGCTGACCGACCTCGGCCTCGACGACGAAACCTGCGCGCGGATCGGCATCCGCCTCTACAAGGTCGGCTGCGTGTGGCCGCTCGAAGCGCAGGGCGCGCAGGCGTTCGCGCGCGGCCTCGACGAAATCCTCGTCGTCGAGGAAAAGCGCCAGATCCTCGAATACGCGATCAAGGAAGAGCTGTACAACTGGCCCGACGGGCAACGTCCGCGCGTGTTCGGCAAGTTCGACGAGAAGGACGGCGCCGGCGGCGAATGGTCGGTGCCGATGGGCAACTGGCTGCTGCCCGCGCACTACGAGCTGTCGCCCGCGATCATCGCGAAGGCGATCGCGACGCGCCTCGAGAAGTTCGAGCTGCCGTCCGACGTGCGCGCGCGCATCGCCGCGCGGCTCGCGGTGATCAACGCGAAGGAAATGGCGCTCGCGAAGCCGCACGTGCAGACCGAGCGCAAGCCGTGGTTCTGCTCGGGCTGCCCGCACAACACGTCGACCAACGTGCCGGAAGGCTCGCGCGCGATCGCCGGCATCGGCTGCCACTACATGACGGTGTGGATGGACCGCAGCACAAGCACCTTCAGCCAGATGGGCGGCGAAGGCGTGCCGTGGATCGGCCAGGCGCCGTTCACGGACGAGAAGCACGTGTTCGCGAACCTCGGCGACGGCACCTACTTCCACTCGGGCCTGCTGGCGGTGCGCGCGGCGATCTCGTCGAAGGCGAACATCACCTACAAGATCCTCTTCAACGACGCGGTCGCGATGACGGGCGGCCAGCCGGTCGATGGCGTGCTGACGGTGCCGCAGATCACGCACCAGCTCGCGTCCGAAGGCGCGAAGAAGATCGTGATCGTCACCGACGAGCCGGAGAAGTACGACAGCCAGAAGGCGCTGCTCGCGCCGGGCGTGACGATTCACCATCGCGACCAGCTCGACGACGTGCAGCGCGAGCTGCGCGAGATCGAAGGCACGACGATCCTGATCTACGACCAGACCTGCGCAACCGAGAAACGCCGCCGCCGCAAACGCGGCACGTATCCGGACCCGGCGAAGCGCGTCGTGATCAACGACGCGGTGTGCGAAGGCTGCGGCGACTGCTCGGTGCAGTCGAACTGCCTGTCGGTCGAGCCGCTGGAAACCGAATTCGGCACGAAGCGCCAGATCAACCAGTCGAGCTGCAACAAGGACTTCTCGTGCGTGAAGGGCTTTTGCCCGAGCTTCGTCACGGTCGAGGGCGGCCAGTTGAAGAAGCCGAAGGCCGTGTCGGTCGACGGCAACGCACTGCCGCCGATCCCTGAGCCGACGCTGCCGGACATCGACCGCGCGTACGGCGTGCTCGTCACGGGCGTCGGCGGCACGGGTGTCGTCACGATCGGCGCGCTGCTCGGGATGGCCGCGCACCTGGAAAACAAGGGCGTGACCGTGCTCGACGTGACCGGCCTCGCGCAGAAGGGCGGCGCCGTGATGAGCCACGTGCAGATCTCGCACGCGCCGACCGACATCCACGCCACGCGGATCGCGATGGGCGAAGCCGACCTCGTGATCGGCTGCGACGCGATCGTCACGGCCGGCGACGAGTGCACGTCGCGGATGCGGCACGACGCGACGCGCGTGGTCGTCAACAGCGCGCAGACGCCGACCGCCGAGTTCATCAAGAACCCGAACTGGGCGTTCCCCGGCCTGTCCGCCGAGAACGACATCCGTGCGGCTGCCGGCGAAGCCGTCGATTTCATCGACGCGAACCGCTTCGCGGTCGCGCTGCTCGGCGACGCGATCTACACGAACCCGTTCGTGCTCGGCTACGCGTGGCAGAAAGGCTGGCTGCCGCTCACGCTCGCGTCGCTCGTCCGCGCGATCGAACTGAATGCGGTATCGGTGGAGAAGAATCGTGCGGCATTCGACTGGGGCCGCCGCGCCGCGCACGACCTGGCGAGCGTGAAGCAGGCCGCGGCCGGCGACGCGCGCCCCGCGCAAGGCGCCACGGTGATTTCGCTGCACACGAAGAAGGCGGTCGACGCGCTGATCGCGAAGCGCGTGGAATTCCTCACCGCGTACCAGAACGCCGCGTACGCAGCACGCTATGCGGCATTCGTCGACAAGGTGCGCGCGGCCGAGCGCGCGCTGGCAGACGGCGACACGGTGCAGGAACAGCTGACCGAGGCGGTTGCGCGCAACCTGTTCAAGCTGATGGCGTACAAGGACGAATACGAGGTCGCGCGGCTGCAGTCCGATCCCGCGTTCCTCGCGCGCCTGTCCGCGCAGTTCGAAGGCGACTGGAAGCTGAAATTCCACCTCGCGCCGCCGCTGTTCGCGAAGACGGACGCGCACGGCCATCTCGTGAAAAAGGCATACGGCCCGTGGATGATGTCGGCATTCCGGCTGCTCGCGAAGGCGAAGTTCCTGCGCGGCACGGGGCTCGACCCGTTCGGCCGCACCGAGGAGCGTCGCACCGAGCGTGCGCTGATCGGCGAGTACGAAGCGCTGATCGGCGAGGTGCTCGCCAAGCTGAACGCGGCCAACCGCCCGCTCGCCCTCGAACTTGCGGCGCTGCCGGACGGCATTCGCGGCTACGGCCACGTGAAGGAGAACAACCTGCGCGCGGTACGCCAGAAGTGGAACACGCTGCTCGCGCAGTGGCGGGCGCCGGCCGGCGGCCAGCCGCACCAGCAGGTCGCGTAACGGCACACGGCGCGCATTCGCGGTCCGGAGGCCCGCCGGCGAGCTGCTGCCGGTTCGCGTCACGATAAAAAAAACGCCACGGAACCTGCGTTCCGTGGCGTTTTCCATTGCGCCGCGCGCGAAGCGCGGCACACGCGGGCGTGGACTTACTTCGTGTTCACGTTCGCGGCGGCAACAGCCGTCATGTTGATGATCCGGCGCACGGTCGCGGCCGGCGTCAGGATGTGGACCGGCTTCGCTGCGCCGAGCAGGAACGGGCCGACCGTCACGCCTTCGCCGCCGACCATCTTCAGCAGGTTGTACGCGATGTTCGCCGCTTCGACGTTCGGCATGATGAGCAGGTTCGCTTCACCCGACAGCGTCGTGCCGGGGAATGCCTGCTTGCGGATCATTTCCGACAGCGCCGCGTCGCCGTGCATTTCGCCGTCGACTTCCAGGTTCGGCGCACGTTCGACGATCAGCTTGCGAGCCTCGCCCATCCGGCGCGACGATGCCGACGGCGCGCTGCCGAAGTTCGAGTTCGACAGCAGCGCAGCCTTCGGCACAATGCCGAAGCGCTCGATCTCGGCCGCCGCCTGGATCGTCATGTCGGCGAGCTGTTCGGCGCTCGGCAGCTCGTTCACGTACGTATCGCACACGAACAGGTTGCGGCCCGGCAGCATCAGCAGGTTCATCGCCGCGAAGTGCTCGGCGCCCTTCGCGCGGCCCAGCACCTGCTCGATGAACTTCAGGTGGCTGTGGAACGTGTCGATCATCCCGCAGATCATCCCGTCCGCGTCGCCCTGGTGCACGAGCATCGCGCCGATCAGCGTGTTGAACTTGCGCATCGCGGCCTTCGCGACTTCCGGCGTCACGCCATCGCGCGCGCCGATCTCCTGATACGCCTGCCAGTAGCGGTGATAGCGCGCATCGTCTTCCGGATCGACGATCTCGAAATCGGTGCCGGCCTTCAGCTTCGAGCCGATCTTTTGCAGGCGCATGTCGACGACCGACGGACGGCCGACGATGATCGGCTTCGCGATCTTCTCCTGCAGCACGAACTGCGCGGCGCGCAGCACGCGCTCGTCCTCGCCCTCGGCGAACACGATGCGGGCCTGCTTCTGCTTCGCGGTCGCGAACACCGGGCGCATCACCATGCCGGTGCGGTAGACGGTCGCGCCGAGCTGCTCGCGGTAGGCATCCATGTCCTGGATCGGACGCGTCGCGACGCCCGAATCCATCGCGGCCTGTGCGACGGCCGGCGCGATCTTGATGATCAGGCGCGGGTCGAACGGCTTCGGAATCAGGTAGTCCGGCCCGAATTCGAGCGAGTGGCCTTCATACGCCTTCGCGACTTCTTCGCTCTGGTCGGTTTCCTGGGCCAGCTCGGCGATCGCGCGCACGCACGCGAGCTTCATTTCTTCCGTGATCGTCGTCGCGCCGACGTCGAGCGCGCCGCGGAAGATGAACGGGAAGCACAGCACGTTGTTGACCTGGTTCGGGTAGTCCGAACGGCCGGTCGCGACGATCGCGTCCGGGCGCACGGCCTTCGCGTCTTCCGGGCGGATTTCCGGCTCCGGGTTCGCGAGCGCCAGGATCAGCGGGCGGTCGCCCATCGTCTTGACCATGTCCTGCTTCAGCACGCCCGCGCTCGAGCAGCCGAGGAACACGTCCGCGCCGACGATCGCGTCGGCGAGCGTGCGTGCGTCGGTGGTCGCCGCATAGCGCTGCTTCGACGGATCGAGGTTGCCGCGCCCTTCGTAGATCACGCCCTTCGAATCGGCGACGAGGATGTTCGACTTCGTCAGGCCGAGGTTCACCAGCAGGTCCAGGCACGCGATCGCCGCGGCGCCGGCGCCCGAGCACACGAGCTTCACTTCGGACAGCTTCTTGCCGACGACCTTCAGGCCGTTCAGGATCGCGGCCGACGCGATGATCGCGGTGCCGTGCTGGTCATCGTGGAAGACGGGGATCTTCATGCGCTCGCGCAGCTTCTGCTCGATATAGAAGCATTCCGGCGCCTTGATGTCCTCGAGGTTGATGCCGCCGAGCGTCGGCTCGAGCATCGCGATCGCCTCGACGAGCTTGTCGGGGTCGGACTCCGACAGTTCGATGTCGAACACGTCGATGCCCGCGAATTTCTTGAAGAGGCAGCCCTTGCCTTCCATCACCGGCTTCGCGGCGAGCGGGCCGATGTTGCCGAGGCCGAGCACGGCAGTGCCGTTCGTGATGACGCCGACGAGGTTGCCGCGCGACGTGTACTTCTGCGCGTCGAGCGGATCGGCGTGGATCGCTTCGCACGCCGCGGCGACGCCCGGCGAATACGCGAGCGACAGATCGAGCTGGTTCGACAGCGGCTTGGTCGGGGTGACCGAAATCTTGCCGGGTTTCGGGTTCAGGTGATAAGCGAGTGCGGCCTGCTTCAGTTGTTCGTCCATGATTGACCTGCGAGAGACATGCGAAATATTGACGGTTCAGTACACAGCACCTTCGGCCGCGTCTGCTTGAATCGAGGGGGTAATCGACTGCGAGACGGCACGCGACGCGCCGGGTCGGCACGCCATCGAACCTTGGCGGGTGGCAAGAGGAAAGTACAAAGTACTGAACGATTTCTAAGGGTCGCCTAGTGTACACCCCGCGCATGGCGCATGTTGGTGCAGCGCCGCATCCTCCGCATCAGCGCGCGGGCGGTCCGGCCCCGCTTGTTTCGCCGGCGGTGAGCCGCGCGGCGAACCTGCGCGAATTCCGCCGAAAACCGGCCTGAATCGGGTAAAATAGCCGGCTACGCGCGCAGCGATGCGATTGGCCGTCCGATCGCGCCCCGGCCCCCTGGGCAGGTTCCCCTTGCTGCGCCACCGGGCCCGCGCCCGCTCTTCGCTCATCACCCAAGGAATGCCCATGACAGGCTACGATCGTCAGTCGATCTCGGATACGACCGCCAAAATCCTGCTCGAAGTACAGGCAGTGCACTTCAATGCAGAAAAACCGTTCATCTTCACGTCCGGCTGGGCAAGCCCCGTCTATATCGACTGCCGCAAGCTGATTTCGTATCCGCGCGTGCGCCGCGCGCTGATGGAAATGGCGGAAACGACGATCACGCGCGACATCGGCTTCGAGCAGATCGATGCGGTGGCGGGCGGCGAGACGGCCGGCATCCCGTTCGCGGCATGGATCGCGGACCGGATGATGGTGCCGATGCAGTACGTGCGCAAAAAGCCGAAGGGTTTCGGCCGCAACGCGCAGATCGAAGGCCATCTGGAAGAAGGCTCGCGCGTGCTGCTGGTGGAAGACCTGACGACCGACAGCCGCAGCAAGATCAACTTCGTCAACGCGCTGCGCACCGCAGGCGCGACGGTGAACCACTGCTTCGTGCTGTTCCACTACAACATCTTCAAGGAAAGCGTGTCGGTCCTGAAGGACATCGACGTCGACCTGCACGCGCTCGCCACGTGGTGGGACGTGCTGCGCGTCGCGAAGGCATCGGGCTACTTCGAGACGAAGACGCTCGACGAAGTCGAGAAATTCCTGCACGCACCGGCCGAGTGGTCGGCTGCGCACGGCGGCGCGACCTCCCCGAAGGACTGACGCCGCGTCGGCCCGCTGGCCGGCGTCCTGGCTGAACCAGCCGCCCGCTTCATCGCGGGCGGTTTTTTTTCGCCCGTCGATCCGCGCAGGAAACGATCGCGACCGCGGGTCGCGGCGTGCATCGCTCATCGAACCCTAATGCTAGACTTGATCCATCGCTGCCATCAGCTGCGCAGGCAACGCACTACGCCAACAATGCCGGACGCATCGGTCCGGCCCACGTGACGGGAGAAGCGCCATATGCGTGTGGATCGCCGGATCACTCCGCCTGCGCCATCGGGTCGCCCGTCGCCATTCCTCGCCGCCCTCCTTTATGCCGTCGCCCTCGCTGCCCTGCCCGCGCATGCGGAAGGTCCGTTCACCGTGACGAGCGACGACCTGAGCCCGGGCGGGCGCGTCCCCGCCGCGAACGTGTTCGACCGCGGCGACTGCAAGGGCGGCAACCGCTCACCGCAACTCACCTGGCACAACCCGCCGCCCGGCACGCACGGTTACGCGGTCACGGTCTTCGATCCCGATGCACCGGGGCACGGCTGGTGGCACTGGGCCGTGGCGGGCATTCCGGCGACGGTCACGAGCCTGCCCGCCGACGCGAGCGCGTCCGGATTCCTGCAGCGCATCGGCGCGAGCGAGGCGCGCAACGACTTCGGGATCGACGGCTACGGCGGCCCGTGCCCGCCGCCCGGCAAGCCGCACCGCTACGTGATCACCGTCTATGCGCTGAAAGGCGGCGACCTGCGCGTCGCGCAGGGCCGCCCCGCGCCGATGTTCGAGCACGAGATCGGCACGCTGGCGATCGGCACCGCGCAACTCACGGTCAACTACGGGCAGTAATGCGCATCGGGCGCCGGGCATTGCGCGCCGCCGCAACGCGATTGCCGGCCGCCGCGGCACGACATACTCCGCGAGCGCGCGTTTTCCCGTCATTTCGGCTTGCTAGACTGGTCGTCACCAGTCGCGGCGCCACGCCGCGCATCCGTCGCGCCGCCCGCCGGCGACGCGTGACGCGGCGCGCCTGCGGCCGCCGTTCCCGTTCCTTTCTGGAGAGCGCTTCATGTCGAACATCGTCATCGTCTTTCACAGCGGCTACGGTCACACGCAGAAACTGGCCGAGGCCGTGCACGCGGGCGCGCAGGAAGCCGGCGCGACCGTGCGCCTGCTCGCCGTCGGCGACGTCGACGACGCGGGCTGGGCCGCGCTCGATGCGGCCGACGCGATCGTCTTCGGTGCGCCGACCTACATGGGCGGCCCGTCGGCACAGTTCAAGCAGTTTGCCGATGCGACGTCGAAAGCGTGGTTCACGCAGAAATGGAAGGACAAGATCGCCGCGGGCTTCACGAACTCCGCGACGATGAACGGCGACAAGTTCTCGACGATTCAATATTTCGTCACGCTGTCGATGCAGCATGGAATGGTATGGGTCGGCACGAGCCTGATGCCGGCCAACTCGAAGGCGGCCACGCGCAACGACATCAACTACCTGGGCGGCTCGACGGGCCTGCTCGCGCAGTCGCCGGCGGATTCGACGCCCGACGAGGGCCCGCTGCCGGGCGACCTCGAGACCGGCAAGGCATTCGGCCGGCGCGTTGCCGAAGCGACCGCCCGCTGGGTCGCCGGCCGCGGCTGAGCACGCCTTGGCGCCCGCGCCGCCGGGCGCCAAAGGGACACAAGACGGTCCGCCGGCCGTCTTTTTTCGCCCCGCGCGGTGCAGGCGCGCCGGATGACGTCTTAAAATGGCGGATTCAGGGCGCGGGCCCCCGTTTCATTCAGTGAGAGCGAAATGAGCACCAAAGTTTTTGTCGACGGCCAGGAAGGCACGACCGGCCTCAAGATCTTCGAATACCTGTCGGCACGCAGCGACATCGAGATCCTGCGCATCGATGAAGCGAAGCGCAAGGACGTCGAAGAGCGCCGCCGCCTGATCAACGCGTCGGACGTCACGTTCCTGTGCCTGCCGGACGTCGCATCGCGCGAATCGGCGTCGCTCGTCGAGAACCCGAACACGACGCTGATCGACGCGAGTACCGCGTTCCGCACCAGCGCCGACTGGGCGTACGGTCTGCCGGAGCTGGCCCGCGCGCAGCGCGAGAAGATTCGCACGTCGAAGCGCATCGCGGTGCCGGGCTGCCACGCATCGGCCTTCGTGCTCGCGATGCGTCCGCTCGTCGATGCAGGCATCGTCGCGCCGACGTTCGCCGCGCACAGCTACTCGATCACCGGCTACAGCGGCGGCGGCAAGTCGATGATCGCCGACTACGAAAACGCGGCGCCGAGCGGCAAGCTCGCGAGCCCGCGTCCGTACGCGCTCGGCCTCACGCACAAGCACCTGCCGGAAATGGCCGCGCACACGGGCCTCGCGAACCCGCCGATCTTCACGCCGATCGTCGGCCCGTTCCTGAAGGGGCTCGCGGTGACGACCTACTTCACGCCCGAGCAGCTCGCGAAGCGCACGACGCCGCAAGACGTGCAGCGCGTGTTCGCCGAGTACTACGCGGACGAAGCATTCGTGCGCGTCGCACCGTTCGATGCGGACGCGAACCTGGACGGCGGCTTCTTCGACGTGCAGGCGAACAACGACACGAACCGGGTCGACCTGTTCGTGTTCGGCAACGAAGAACGCTTCGTCACGGTCGCGCGCCTCGACAACCTCGGCAAGGGCGCATCGGGCGCCGCCATCCAGTGCATGAACCTGAGCATCGGCGCGGCCGAGGACGCGGGTCTCAAACGCTGATTCAACATCGCATGCAATGCAAAGCCGGCCACTGGCCGGCTTTTTATTTACTCGTATCAGGCAATATATAAAAAATCCCGGATCGCGCATTTACAAATATTTACAAGCTTTCCATTGCGCGATTACCAGTGAATTAATCCCACCCCTTCCTTATCCAGTCAATCCCGAATAGGGATAAACCGGATACCCGCCGCTTTAAACGCTGCCGTTATACGCAGGAAGGCTCTTCGCCGGCCTGTCCGGCGTCGTACATCCTCCACTCCGGCCGCTTCCGGCAGCCTGTCTCACGTTTTAATTCTTACTGAATGCCGCACCAGACAAGGATTCAAAACACGATACCCGTTTCAATCACCTTTTTTAGACGGGTTCATCAATTGACAGCAAAAATCAAGGCGGCGACATTAGCTCGCACAATTAAACGATTGGAGACAGCGGCATGTCGCACACCTTATCGAAGGGGGTGGCAACGGCCTTTGCCATTGCCCCTTTCCTGGTTGCATGTGGTGGGGGGGACGGCGGCGCACCCGCGCCGATCAATGCGCCCCAATGTTCCGGATCGAGCTGCGGCACGCAAGGGCCGCCGCCGTCACAGCCCGTCAACGGTTCGCTGTGCCCGGCCAACGCCGACATCGTGAAGAGCACGTACCTCGGCGGCGCCGGTAGCGGCGAGATCGTCAGCGTCAACATCGACGCCGTGGCGATGACCTACACGCTCAAGTGGCTCGAATCGCCGATTCCGCTCGCGACCGGCACGGTCACGCCGAGCCGCGCAGGCACGACGATCACCGGTGCGGTCATGCACCCGCCGACCGGCACGCTGCCGACCGCGGAGCAGACGCGCTGCGCATTCATCCTCACGCCGGGCACGGGCAAGGCGCCGAACGGCACGACCTATTCGACGGCCGCCGACTTCAACCAGGCAAACCCGCCGATGCTGCTGGTCGGCATGGGTGTCGCGGGCGGCGGCATTCCGGGCGCGACGGTGCAGTACGACGGGCTGACGATCAGCCTCGCCGGCATCCCGCTTTACCAGAATGTCGGTCAGGTGCCGAACCGTCACTTCGACTTCTATCCGTTCCTCGGTTTCGCGAACACGACGACGGACCTCACGAAGCTGCCGGGCACCTACAACGCGCTGATCTACCACCTTGTGCCGTCGGGCAACTACGCGACGCAAGGCGCCAATTCGAGCGAGACGTTCGATGCGAACGGCGCGTGCACGTCGACGAATGCGTCGGGCTGCGAAACGACCGGCGATCCGTGGAAGACCAGCACGAACGGCGGCTACTTCGACAGCACGAAGGCACCGCAAATCCTGCCGCAGACGAAGCTGCCGATCATCGGCGCGACCGGCAAGTCGGCGACCGCGCACATGGTGATCGGCCAGCTCAACGGCGCGACGGTGCCGGTGATCGTGCGCACGGGCAACGTGAACCTCGGCACGCCGCCGCTGCATACCGATGCGCAGGTCGACGACGAATCGGGCATCGCGGTGCTCGGCGCGGCGACGGCGATCACGTCGGGCGCGATCGACGGCGGCTACGCGGGCGCGGACTCGAACTTCAAGTACACCGCTGCGCTGATCCGCGGCAGCAACGCATCGTTCATCAACCCGAGTACGCAGGACGAGGAAGACGGCTTCACGCTCGACTACGGCCAGGCGACGCCGGGCCTGCTCAACGCGACGACGATTCCGAAGAGCGGTAGCGCCGCCTCGGGCGTGGTGATCGCGACGGGCGGACTGTACGCGGCGCTGATCCAGGGCACGGTGAACGGCGGCGTGACGCCGACGTCGGCGAATTCGACGACGTCGTCGGCCCCGTACTTCGGCGTGGGCGCGCAGATCAGCAAGTGACGAGGACGCGGCGGCGGCCGGCCCGCAGCCGCGTGATGCAGGGAAGGCACGAAAGCGCTCGGCACGGCGCAAGCAGGACGAGCACAACCAACAGAAGCGGCCGACAGGGAGCTGGCCGCCACACAAGACAAATCTGGAGGAGCAACATGAAGCGCAACCTCATTCTGGCGGCGGCCCTTGCCGCCCCCCTTCTTTCTGCTTGCGGCGGCGGCGACGATAATCCGCCCCCGCTCGTCGAAGACCGGCTCTGTCCGGCCTCGCTCGACTACAGCACCGTGTTTACGGGCGGCGCGGGCAGCGGCGAACTCGCGAAGGTCCAGCTCGACACGACCAAGATGACCTGGCAGGTGACCTATGTCGAATCGCCGGTGCCGCAAACGACCGGCACCGTCGTGCCGACCCGTGCGGGCACCGTCGACAGCGGCACGCTCACGCAGGAAACGCTGCTGCCGACCAACAAGCTGAACCAGTGCGCCTTCCGCCTGAACGGCGCGAGCCTCGATCCGTCGCGCCCGGCGCGCATCTTCGTCGGCATGGGCGTCGCGGGCGGCACGATTCCCGGCAAGGAAATCCAGTTCAACGGCGTGCTCGGCCAGGCCGCGGTGCCCGACACGAAATTCCCGTACTACCCGTTCATCGGCTTCTCGTCGATCGAGACCGACATCACGAAGGTTGCGGGCACATACAGTCACGTGGGCTTCGGTGAAGTGCCGTCGCAGAACTTCGCGCCGGCGTCGATCGACGCGAAGGTGACGATCAACGCCGACGGCAGCTGGACCAAGTGCGACACGACCGGCCAGTTCGCCGGCGGCGCGTGCATGCAGCAAGGCACGAACTTCGTGCAGTCGGCGGACGGCAGCGGCGCGTTCCAGTCGAACAACTACGCGAGCCAGCTGAAGCCGACGCTGTCGGCGACGCCGCAGGGCAAGGGCTTCATGATCGTCGGCAAGCTGCGCAACCAGCTCGTGCCGATCCTCGTGCGCACCGGCGTCGCGAACCCGAACCCGACGCCCGACAGCAACGGCGTGCCGGGTCTCACCGCCGACGACGAATCGAGCATCTCGATCCTCGCGCCGCAGACGACGATCGCGGTCGGCTCGCAGAACGGCGAGTACATCGGCGTCGACAGCCAGTTCGACTACCGCACCACCGCGCTGACGAACAACCAGGCGACGCTGCTCGATCCGTTCAACGCGTCGCAGGCCTCACTCGCGACCGCGCTCGATCTCGACTACACGCAGAAGGTGCCGGGCACGGTCACGACGATCCACACGGGCGCCAGCAGCTCGACGCCGACCGGCAAGTTCATCTTCACGGGTGGCGTGTTCGGGTTCCTCGACAACGCCGGATCGACGCCGTATTTCACGATCGGCGCATTCGTCCAGTAAGCGGAGGGGGAAGCCGTGATGAAGAAAACCCTTCTCCGTGCCGCGGCCGGCGCCGCCGTGCTGGCGCCGCTCGCGGCGCACGCGCAGAGCGCCGGCAGCAACGTCGTCACGCTGGGCTGGTTTCACGTGATGCCGCAGCAGAGCAGCACGCCGATGACGACCAACGTCGCGCCGACGCCGATCAACACGCCACTGCGGCTGCCGCCGTCGTTCACGTCGCCGGGCACCGGGCTGCGCACGAGCGGCGCCGACACCGTCGGCCTGACGGTCAGCCACTTCCTGACCGACCATATCGCGGTGACATCGGTGGCCGGCGTGCCGCCGGTGTTCAAGGTGTCTGGCCAGGGCACGATCAAGCCGCCCGGCCCTGCCGGCGCGCTCGGCACGCAGAACATCGGGCTGGCGTCAGTCAACCCGATCGTGAAGAGCGTGCGGCAGTGGAGCCCGGCCATGCTGCTGCAGTACTACTTCGGGCAGGCTACCGCGAAGTTCCGGCCGTTCCTCGGCCTCGGCGTGTCGTACAACTGGTTCAGCGACCTGCAGCTCAACACGAACTTCATCAAGCAGACGCAGGACAACCTCGGCGCGGTTCTCGCCGCGGGCGCGGGCAAGCCGGGTACGACGTCGGTGGAGGCGAAGGCGTCGTCGTCATGGCAGCCGGTGTTCAACGCGGGGCTGCAGTACAACATGACGGAGCATTTCGGGTTGATCGCGTCGGTGACGTACATCCCGCTGAAGACGACGTCGACGGTGACGATCAAGGCAGCCGACGGCACGGTGCTCTCGGAGTCGAAATCGGACCTGAAGGCCGACCCGATCATCAGCTACGTCGGGATGACGTACAAGTTCTGAGCGCGGCGACGGACGACGAATGGAAGGCCGCGACAAAATCGCAGGCAAAAAAAAGCCCGCCTAAGAGGCGGGCTGAATCCATATCAGAGGAGACATGGAGGAGACAGGTGCAACTATAGCGAATCGGTTTCCGCAATGCAACATTTCCGTAGAGAAAATAAGGATTTTCCCTCGAATGTCGCCTCTAGACCGCCTTCACTGCATCTGACCCCACCCTGTTTTCCCGGTCGAGCACTTCGCCCAGCGCATCGCGCAGCAGCGCGACCGGCCGCGCCAGCCGGCCTGGCAGTGCGCCGTGCACGATCCACACGTTGATCCGCGTCTCGAGCCCCACCGTTTCCACCACCCTCAGCGCATCGCGATGCGCGCTGCGCGCCAGCGCGTTCGGCGCGGCGATACCGATGCCCGCGCCGCGCGCGACGAGCGACAGCTGCAGCTCCGAACCGAATGCCTCGACCGCGACGTCGAACGGCAGCCCGGCCGCGCCGAGCATGCGGCTCAGCGCCGAACGCATCCCGCAGCCGTCCTGGCTCAGCACCCACGGAAAACCCGACAGCGTGTCGATCGACAGCGGACCGTCCGGCAGCGGAAAGTCGCGCGCGGCGACGAGCACCGTCGGCTGCGTGCCGAGCAGCGTCGCGACGAACGCGTCGGGCAGCGCCGCACTGGCCGGCACCATCACGGCCGCGACGTCGAGCGCGCCACGCTCGACGCCCTGCATCAACGCCGGCGACCAGCCGGCCGTCACGCGCAGCGTGAGGCGCGGAAATGCGTCACGCAGCCGGTCGATCGGCTGCTCGAGCGCCAGCTCGGACAGGAACGGCGGCACGCCGATGCGCAGTTCGCCCGACGGCTCGCTGTCCGGCGCGCCCGCCGCCATCAGCGCGTCGACCGCGCACAGCACGTTGCGCGCGAGCGCGTAGACGTCGCGCCCGGCGGCGGTCGGCTTCAGCGGCTTGCTTTGCCGTTCAAGCAGCGGCATGCCGAGCAGCGTCTCGAGGTTCTGCACGCGCCGCGTCAGGCCCGGCTGCGTCAGGTGGAGTTTCGCGGCCGCGGCGACCATCGACCCGCTGTCGACCACCGCGACGAATGCCTGGAGATCACGCGTATTCAAAACAAACTCGCATAATCATGTTATTGATATTTCAATTGTCGCATAACCATCGGGCACCTACGATGGGTACTTCTTCGACCCACTCGCCAGGCTTCCGATGAACTGCCCTGCCAGCCGTTGCCCCGCCGCCGTTCGCACGCCGGTCAGCACGCCGCCCGCATTGAGCGCGGGCATGACGCTGTTCTTCGCCGCGACGGTCGGCGTGATCGTGATGAACCTGTTCGCCGCACAACCGCTGACGGGCCCGATCAGCGCCGACCTGCACCTGCCGCCCGCCCTGGCCGGCCTCGTCGCGATGCTGCCGCAGCTCGGCTACGCAGCCGGGCTCGTGCTGCTCGTACCGCTCGTCGACCTGCTCGAGAACCGTCGATTGATCGTCACGACGCTGGCCGCGTGCGCGGCCGCGCTCGCGCTGCCGGCGTTCACGCGGTCCGGCACCGTGTTCCTGCTGGCGACGTTCGTGGCCGGCGCTGCGTCGAGCGTGATCCAGATGCTCGTGCCGATGGCCGCGTCGATGGCACCCGAGGCGCAGCGCGGCCGCGCGGTCGGCAACGTGATGAGCGGGCTGATGCTCGGCATCCTGCTGTCACGGCCGCTCGCGAGCCTGATCGCGGGCTCGGCCGGCTGGCGCGGGTTCTACGTGCTGGCCGCGCTCGCGAACGCCGCAATCGCCGTCGTGCTCGCGCTGCGCCTGCCGTCGCGCACGCCGTCGATCACGGCCGGCTACCGCGCGCTGCTCGCATCGATGGGGCGCCTGCTCGCCGACGAGCCGGTGCTGCGCCGGCATGCGCTGTCGGCCGCGCTGGCGATGGCCGCGTTCAGCGCATTCTGGACCGCGGTCGGGCTGCGGCTCGCGCAGCCGCCGTTCGGCCTCGACCTGCACGGCATTGCGCTGTTCGCGTTCGCTGGCGCCAGCGGTGCGATCGTCACGCCGCTCGCGGGCCGCGCCGGCGACCGCGGCCATGGCCCGGCCGCGCAGCGGATCGCGCACGGCACGATGCTCGTGGCGCTCGTCGTGCTCGGGATCGCGGGCGCCGGCTGGTTCGGCTTCGACGCGCACGCCCATCGCAGCCTCGCGCTCGCGCTGCTGGCCGGTGGCGCGGCGCTGCTCGACGCGGGCGTCATCGTCGACCAGACAATCGGCCGCCGCGAGATCAACCTGCTGAACCCGGCCGCGCGTGGCCGCCTGAACGGGCTGTTCGTCGGGCTGTTCTTCATCGGCGGCGCGCTCGGCGCGGTGCTCGCAGGCACCGCGTGGGACTGGGGTGGATGGAGCGCGGTGTGCGGCGTGGGGTTCGCGTTCGCCGGCGCGGCCGCCGTCTTCGGGCTCACGGACGGACGCCGGGCCGGCGCAGCGGCGTTGACGCGCCCGCGTGCGTAGACCAAGCGTGACGCAGGCCCGAAAGGCAGAACGCCCCGCCCTCTGGCGAGGGACGGGGCGTTCGGTGCACCGGTGCCAGTGCGAATTCAGTGACGGACCAGCGCCATCATCGCGCCGAAGCCGACGAACAACCCGCCCGTCAGCCGGTTGAAGATCTTCGCCACGCTCTGGCTCTTCAACGTCGCGCCGATGCGCGTGCCGAACGACGCGTAGACGAGATACCAGCTCACCTCGATCACCGCGAACGTGACGACGAGCATGCCGAACTGCGGCAGCGTCGGCTCGGCCGCGTTGATGAACTGCGGCAGCAGCGCGGCCGCGAACAGGATCGCCTTCGGGTTGCTGCCCGCGACCAGGAATCCGTTGCGGAACAGCGTCCCGCGCGATGCCGGCGCGGCCTGGCGCGACACGGTTTCGACGTCGGCGGCGGGCTGCTCGCCGTCGACGCGGGCGCGCCACGCCTTCACGCCGAGGTAGATCAGGTAGGCCGCGCCCGCAAAGCGCAGCGTATTGAACATCGCCGGCCACGCTTCGAGCACCGCCCCGAGGCCCGCCGCCGACACCGACAGCATGAGCACCAGCGCGGTGAGGCAACCGGCCATCGTCCACGTCGAGCGCCGCAGCCCGTGCCGCGCGCCGTGCGTCATCACCAGCAGCATGTTCGGGCCCGGAATCGCCGACACGACGAACACCGTCGCCACGAAAAGCCACCAAGTATGCAAGTTCATGCGCGCCTCTGCCTCGATGTAAGGGAAAACGAAACGTCGATTATGCCGGTGCGCCGGCCTTCTGTCGCGCGACGGATCAGCGGCCCGCACGGCGCAGCGCGACTTCGCCGAGCACCGCGAAATCCTGCTCGCCGCCGCCGTGCGCAAGCGCATCGAGCAGGTTGTCGCGCACGACGCTCGCCACCGGCAGCGGCACCGACACGGCGTCACCGGCTTCCAGCGCGAGGCGAACGTCCTTCAACCCGAGGCGTGCCTTGAAGCGCGCGGGCTCGTAGCGCCGCTCGGCGATCATGCCGCCGTAGCCTTCGTAGACGGGGCCCGGAAACACGCTGCCGGTAATGACGTCGAGGAAATCGCGCATCGCGACGCCATGCGCGCCGAGCAATGCAGCGGCCTCGCCGAGCGTCTCGATCGCCGACGCGAGCGTGAAGTTCGCGGCGATCTTCGCGACGTTCGCGTGCTGCGGCAGCGACCCGAACCGCCAGGTCTTCTGGCCGATCGCGTCGAACAGCGGCTGCACGCGGTCGATCGCCTCGGCCGGGCCGCCCGCCATGATCGTCAGGCGCGCGGCGGCCGCGACGTCGGGCCGCCCCATCACCGGCGCGGCGACGTAATGGATGCCGCGCGACGCATGCGCGTGCGCGAGCGATTCGGCCAGCGCGACCGACACCGTCGCCATGTTCACGTGGATCAGGCCGCGCGGCGCCTGTGCGAGCAGCGCATCGTCGAAGATCGCGCGCGCCGCGGCGTCGTCGGCCAGCATCGAGAACACCGCGTCGCCGCGAAACGCGTCGGCCGGCGTGTCGACGATCTGCGCGCCGACGGCAACGAGCGGCTCGGCGCGCTCGCGCGACCGGTTCCAGACCCGCACCGTGTGCCCGGCCTTCAGCAGGTTCGTCGCGATTGCCTGCCCCATTTCACCCAGCCCGATAAATCCGAGATCCATTTCCCGCTCCTTCGCTCCGTGAAGCGGGGAGTTAAACACAGATGCGCCGCGGCTGCAGGGCACGCAGCCGGCCATGCGCGGTGCCATACTGCGCGCATGACGACCGCGACCTTCCGCTTCCACGACGAGCTGAACGCCTTTCTCCCGCGCGCGCAGCGCGACCGCGCGTTCGGGCACGCATGCGCGCGCGACGCGACGCTGAAGCACGCGATCGAGGCGCTCGGCGTCCCGCATACCGAAATCGGCCGGCTGTGCGTGAACGACGCGCCGGCCGCGCTCGACCGGCCGCTCGACGACGGCGACCGGGTCGAAGCCTTTCCGGAACGCGCGCAGCCGGCGGCAAACGGAGCCGCCGCGCCGCCGCCGGCGCAATGGCGCTTCGTCGCCGACGCGCATCTCGGCGGCCTCGCGCAACTGCTGCGCCTCGCGGGCTTCGACACCTGCTACGACAACCACTACCGCGACGACGAGCTCGCGGCGCTCGCCGCGCGAGAGGGCCGGATCGTGCTGACCCGCGACCGCGAGCTGCTCAAGCGGCGCGCGGTCGAGCGCGGCTGCTACCTGCACGCGCTGCAGCCAGCCGACCAGCTGCGCGAACTGTTCGAGCGGCTCGATCTCGCGCCGCACATGCGACCGTTCCGGCTGTGCCTGCGCTGCAATGCGCCGCTGCATCCGCTCGACGCGGCGGCTGCAGCGCCGCGCGTGCCGGCCGGCGTCCGGCAGCGGCACCGGCGCTTCGCCGCGTGCGACGTATGCCGGCGCGTGTTCTGGGAAGGCTCGCACTGGCGACGCATGCGCACGGTGGTCGACGCGATGCGCGCGCCGCCGGCGGCGCCGCTGCCCGGCGAACCCGGCGCCTGAAAAAACAAAACCCCGCATGCGTGAACATGCGGGGTCTCGCGACGAGTGGCCGGCGGCGCCGGCCCCGGTCGAAACGCTTAGTTGGCTGCGCCTGCGTCGTTCGTGCCGGCTGCCGATGCGGCTGCGGCCTTCGCCTTGCCCTTGGCCGAACCGTGGTGCTTCAGCGCGTGCTTCGGCTTGCTGTGATCCTTCTTCATCGGTGCGGAAGCCGGTGCCATCGCGCCTGCCGGCGCCGATGCCGTCTCCTGTGCGAATGCCGAAACCGATGCGAGTGCGAATGCTGCGGTCATGATCGAAGCGAGCGTCTTCTTCATTGTTCTTCCTTTAGCGGAGAAAAAGTCAAACGTACCGGTAAGTAAGGATGCGAGGCATTCGCATCGGAGCCCCAGGCCACGAGGCCGGCTTTCGCCGTTCCGCCGCGACAAAACCTGACGCACTGGTTCCATAACGCACCGCGTTCGCGGCAAGTTGACACGTTGCCTGCCCCCCTCGGGTTTCCCCGGGGGAGCACGCGTATTCCCCTGCCGGCGACCGGTCCGGCGGCCACGGCGGCGCCGCCAACCCGCTCGCGCGCCATCGGGGCGACGCTTATACTGGCGTCCATCCGTCCCCTTCCCCGGAAACCGGATCGCGGCAGGTCGCCAGGCCGCCGCCGTCTCGAGGCGCTCAAATTGCCCGATCACAACCTGGACAAACTGAAGATCGACCGGCGTCCGCTCGCACCGGCGCCCCGCCGGCGCCGGTGGCTCCGCTATGCGGCCGCCGCCGCGGCCGTCATCGTCGCGATCGCCGGCGGCCTCGCGCTGACCGGCCGGCCGGCCGTCGAAACCACCGCCGTCACGTCCGCCTACCCGTACCAGAACGACGCGCAGCTCAATGCGACCGGCTACGTCGTGCCGCAGCGCAAGGCCGCGGTCGCGTCGAAGGGCCAGGGGCGCGTCGAATGGCTCGGCGTACTGGAAGGCACGCGCGTGAAGAAGGACGAGATCATCGCGCGTCTCGAAAGCCGCGACGTCGAAGCCTCGCTGGCGCAGGCGCTCGCGCAGGTGAAGGTCGCCCGCGCCAACCTGGGCGTCGAGCAGGCCGAACTGAAGGACGCGGAGATCGCGTTGCGCCGCACCTCGGTGCTCGCGCCAAAGGGCGCCGTGCCGGCCGCGCAGCTCGATACCGACACGGCCCGCGTGAACAAGGCGCGCGCGTCCGTCAACAGCGACCAGGCCGCGATCGCGTCCGCCGAGGCCAACGCGCAGGCCGCGCAGGTCGCGGTCGACCAGACGGTGATCCGCGCCCCGTTCGACGGCATCGTGCTCGCGAAGCACGCGAACGTCGGCGACAACATCACGCCGTTCTCGTCCGCGTCGGACAGCAAGGGCGCCGTCGTGACGATTGCCGACATGGACACGCTCGAGGTCGAGGCCGACGTCGCCGAATCGAACATCGCGACGATCCGCGCCGGGCAGCCGTGCGAGATCCAGCTCGACGCGCTGCCCGACATGCGCTTCGCGGGCCGCGTGTCGCGCATCGTGCCGACCGTCGACCGCTCGAAAGCCACCGTGCTCGTGAAGGTGCGCTTCGTCGACCGCGACGACCGCGTGCTGCCCGACATGAGCGCGAAGATCGCGTTCCTGTCGAAGCCCGTGTCGGCGCAGGAGCGCCAGCCCGTGACGGCCGTGCAGGCGAGCGCGGTGGTGGAACGCGACGGGCGGCCGGTCGTGTTCGTCGTGACGGACGACGTCGTGCACGCAATGGCCGTGACGGCCGGCATGCGGATCGGCGAACTCGTCGCGATCCGCGGCGTGAAGCCCGGTGACACGGTCGTCCTTGCGCCGGCCCCGAAGCTGAAGGACGGCGCGAAAGTGACCGTCGCGAAGAAGTAGCGCACGCGTGAACGACGCCCCGCCGCCCCTCGTCGAAATCAGCCACGTCGCGAAGTCGTACCGGCGCGGCAACCAGATCGTGCCCGTGCTGACCGACATCACGCTCGACATCGGCGAAGGCGACTTCGTCGCGCTGATGGGGCCGTCCGGTTCCGGCAAGAGCACGCTGCTGAACCTGGTGGCCGGCATCGACCGGCCCGACAGCGGCGAGCTGCGCGTGGGCGGGCTCGACATCTCGCTGCTCGCGGAGGCGCAACTGGCCGAATGGCGCGCGGCGAACGTCGGCTTCATCTTCCAGTTCTACAACCTGATGCCGGTGCTCACCGCGTTCGAGAACGTCGAGCTGCCGCTGATGCTCACGCACCTGTCGCGCCGCGAGCGGCGCGAACGCGTCGAACTCGTGCTCGACATGGTGAATCTCGGCGACCGGACGAGCCATTACCCGTCCGAGCTGTCGGGCGGCCAGCAGCAGCGCGTCGCGATCGCGCGCGCACTGATCACCGATCCCGTGCTGATCGTCGCCGACGAGCCGACCGGCGACCTCGACCGCGCGTCGGCCACCGACGTGCTCGCCATGCTGCAGCGGATGAACGCCGAGCTCGGCAAGACGATCATCATGGTGACCCACGACGCGCACGCGGCCGGCGCCGCGCGCTCGCTCGTGCATCTGGAAAAAGGGGAGCTGATCAATGGGCACGCCGGCTGACCGGCCGCGGGAGCGCGCGCGATGTACGTGCTGAAGCTGATCGCGCGCAACGCGCTGCGGCACCGGCTGCGCACGCTGCTGACCGTGCTCGGGCTGACCGTCGCCGTGCTCGCGTTCGGGCTGCTGCACACCGTGGTCGATGCGTGGTACGCGGGCGCGGCCGCCGCATCCAGCGGGCGGCTCGTCACGCGCAATGCGATCTCGCTCGTGTTTCCGCTGCCCGTGAGCGACGAGAACCGGATTCGCGGCGTCGAAGGCGTGACGGCCGTGGTCCGCTCGAACTGGTTCGGCGGCATCTACCGCGACCCGAAGAACTTCTTCGCGAGCTTCGCGGTATCGGACAACTATCTCGACCTGTACCCGGAATTCATCGTCCCGGACCCGCAGCGCGCCGACTACAACCGCGACCGGCGCGGCTGCCTGGTCGGGCGCCAGCTCGCGACGCAGTTCGGCTTCAAGATTGGCGACGTGATCCCGCTGAAGGGCACGATCTACCCGGGCACCTGGGATTTCGTCGTGCGCGGGATCTTCGACGGCCGCGACGACTCGACGATCACGCGCCAGTTGGTGTTCCACTGGGATTATCTGAACGAGACGGTGCGCCAGCGCACGCCGAAGCAGGCCGACCAGGTCGGCGTATTCGTGCTCGGCGTCGCGAACCCCGACGACGGCGCGTCGATCGCGCGCAACGTCGACGCGGTGTTCAAGAACTCGCTCGCCGAGACGCTGACCGAAACCGAGCAGGCGTTCCAGCTCGGCTTCGTCGCGATGTCGAACCAGATCATCGCGGCGATCCGCGTCGTGTCGTACGTCGTGATCCTGATCATCATGGCCGTGATGGCCAACGCGATGGCGATGAGCGCGCGCGAACGCACGGCCGAATACGCGACGCTGAAGGCGCTCGGCTTCGGCCCCGGCTTCCTCGCGCTGATCGTGTTCGGCGAATCGGTCGTGATCGCGGTGGCCGGCGGCGGGCTCGGGATCCTCGCGACGCCACCCGCCGCCAGCCTGTTCAAGCAGGCGGCCGGCGGCATCTTCCCGGTGTTCAAGGTGTCGGCCGAGACGGTCATGCTGCAGGCCGCGTGCTCGGTCGCGGTCGGCTTCGCGGCGGCGCTCGTGCCGGCGTGGCAGGCGGCGCGCGTGCGCGTCGTCGAAGGCCTGCGGGCGATCGGGTAGAAGCATGGCGATCCCGCTCAACTACATCGCGCGCAACCTGTGGACCAGGCGGCTCACCACCGCGCTGACCGCCGGCGGGATGGCGCTCGTGATCTTCGTATTCGCGACGGTGCAGATGCTCGACGCGGGGCTCACGCAGACGCTCGTGTCGACCGGCGAACCCGACAACGCGGTGGTGATCCGCAAGGGCGCCGAAACCGAGATCCAGAGTTCGATCGACCACCAGCAGGCCAACGCGCTCGAGATGCACCCGGCCGTCGCGCTCGGCCCCGACGGCCGGCCGCTCGTATCGAAGGAGGCGGTCGTGCTGATTTCGCTGGTCAAGACGTCGTCCGGCAAGCCGTCGAACGTCGTGATCCGCGGCGTGTCGCCGGCCGGCCTCGCGCTGCGCCCGCACGTGAAGCTCGTCGCCGGCCGCATGTTCACGCCCGGCTCGTCGGAGATCATCGTCGGCAGCGCGATCGCGAAGGGGTTCAGCGGCACGCAGCTCGGCGACAGCCTGCATTTCGCGCAGCGCGACTGGACCATCGTCGGCATCTTCGACGCGGGCGGCAGCGGCTTCGACTCGGAGATCTGGGGCGATGTCGACCAGCTGATGCAGTCGTTCCGGCGCACCAGCTATTCGTCGATGGTGCTGCGCATCCCGGGCGCCGACGGCTTCGCGCGCTTCAAGGCCGACATCGACGTCGACCCGCGTCTCACCGACGAGGCGAAGCGCGAGCAGACCTTCTACGGCGACCAGTCGAAGGCGCTGTCGAAGTTCATCAACATCCTCGGCATCACGCTGTCGACGATCTTCTCGATCGCCGCGATGATCGGCGCGATGATCACGATGTACGCGTCGGTCGCGAACCGCGTCGCCGAGATCGGCACGCTGCGCGCGCTCGGCTTCAAGCGCACGAACGTGCTCGCCGCGTTCCTGCTCGAAGCGCTGCTGCTCGGCTTCGTCGGCGGCGTCGCGGGGCTCGCGTGCGCGTCGCTGATGCAGTTCGCGTCGTTCTCGACGACCAACTTTCAAACCTTCGCCGACCTGTCGTTCCGCTTCGTGCTGACGCCCGCGATCGTCGTGAAGACGCTGCTGTTCTCGCTCGCGATGGGGCTCGTCGGCGGGTTCCTGCCGGCGATGCGCGCCGCGCGGCTGAAGATCGTCGACGCGCTGCGCGCGCAGTGACGCGCGGCCCCGCCGCTCAGCGCGCGCGCGGCACCCACGCGCCGTGGAACCCGGCCGGCACGCGGCGCGGCAGGTGCACGGTCGCGACCGGCCCGCCGTCGATCGCACGCGCGTCGAGGATCACGACGTCGCTCGTATCCGTCGCCGCACGGTAGACCATCACCAGCAGCCAGCCGTCGTCCTCGTCGACACCGCCCGGGCGCGGCACGAACACCGGCTCGCCGTTCTGGTCGCCGGCCGGCACCGCGTATCGGGTCAGCGTGCCGCGCACATGGTCGAAGCGCATCACGCCGCGCATTTCCGCGTTGTTAGGCTGCTCGACCGCATACAGGTAACGGTAAGGGCGCCCCGTGCGGCTTTCGTTGATGCGCGGCAGCTCGATGCCGCCGTCGGCGAGCGGCCCTTCGTCGATCAGCCCGTTCGCCGTATCGATCACGTAGCGCCACAGCTCGCCGACCGGGTTGTCGGCGAAGCGGCCCGTGCGCGCGTCGAGCCGCAGGAACCACGGATAGCGCACCGCATCGAGCACGATGCAGGATTCGTCGCAGTCGTACGCGTTCACGACGTGCTGGATGAAGCACGGCTCGATGCCGAACCAGCGCATGTCGCCGCCGTGACGCGGGATCACGCCGATGCGCGCGGGCCGGTCGTCGTGCCAGCGCAGCGGCATCCGGTGGCCCTGCTTCAGCAGCGAGAAGTCGTAGCCGACGTTCAGGTCGAGCAGCAGGCTGCGGGTTTCGGTGATCGCGAGATCGTGCATCATCGACGGCGCGCCCAGGTCGATCTCGATATCGACGCGCTGCACGCCCTGCGCGTCGGCAACGCCATAGCGCAGCCACGGTGCGCGCCAGTCCGCGCGAAACGCGATCAGCTCGCCGGTCACCGGATCGACCTTCGGATGCGCGGTCATCCCGCCGCCGAGGCTTGCGTGCCGCGCCGGCACGCCGAGCGAATCGAGCGCGGCCGTGATCGCGAACGGCGCGCCGCCCTCCGCCAGCGCAAGCAATTCGCCGGCGTGCTGCAGCACGCTCACGTTCGGATTGGTGTCGGGCAGATGCGATGCCTCTTCAGGCGCATGCACGGCGGCCCAGCGCTGCGTGCGCGCCCAGCGGTTCCGGTAGCCGGTCGCGCGGCCGCCTTCGAACGCGATCGCGTGCAGCATCGCGGCTTCCGGCCACCACGACAGCACGTCGTTCCCTTCGAAGCGGCCGCCCGGTGGGTTCGGGCCGTTGCGCAGCAGCGTGCCGTCGAGTTCCCGCGGGATGTCGCCGGTCACGTGCAGGTCGACGAGATCGACTTCGTCGGCAACCGGCGCGATCGCGCCGCGGTTCAGGTCGAATGCGGTCATGGCGTCCGATGCTCCTTTCAGCAGTCTTCGGTGGACGGCGGCAGCTCGCCGCGCGCCAGCGCGAGCGCATGGTCGCGCACGTCGTCCGGCCAGCCGGCGATCAGCTCGGCGAGCCGCGCCGGGTCGTTCGCATACAGCGCCCGCGCGGCCTCCTCGAACCCGGGCAGGTCGCCCGCCATCGCCGACATGAAGTGGTAGGCGCGCGCCTGTGCGTCGCGGCGCCGGTCGGCTTGCGCGTACGTGCGTCGTGCGTCCTCGACGAGCTTGCGCAACGCGACCGACGCGCCACCGGGCTGCGTGGCCAGCCATTCCCAGTGACGCGGCAACAGCGTGACCTCGCGCGACACGACGCCGAGCTTGGGCCGGCCGCGGCCACGCTGCTCACCCGCGCCGGCCGGCTCGCCGACGGCACCCGCGGCGTCGCCCGACGGCGGCGCGTAGCGCGCGCGGATTTCGTCCGCCGTGCCGCGCAGGTCGAGATCGATCGAGCGGCCCGTCGCATCGTCGAAGATCAGGATCGTGCCGGGCATCGCATCGCCGGCAGCCTGCCGAACCGCGAGCGCGACCGTCGCGAGCGGGCCCGACGCGAGCCGTCGATGGCCGTCGAAAGCCGTGTAGGAAGGAAGAAGTGTGGTGGTCATCGTGGTCGCCCGCGGGCTGGAATCGGAATGTCGCTATTTTTATCCGGGTATAAATTGGATGTCAATATTATCCGGGTAAAAAAAGTAGCGTCCGCGCGCGCCATCCCTTCGGGCGATCACGACGCCAATCAGATCGCGCGGGCCGGAATCGCGATGTCGCGTGCGCTTGCCAGCGCATCGTCGACCGATACATGCCCTTCGAACGCCGATGACGCCGGCAGCGGCAGGTTTTCCTCGATCGCCTGCGCGAATTGCACGCCTGCATCGTCGGCGAGCCGCGCACGCAGCGCGGCAATGCGCGGGAATGCCGCGGGCTCGAACACCGCGTGATAGTCGGCCCAGCGCGCGATCCCGGCGAAGTACGCGTCGGCCAGCGTGCGCCGTGCGCCCAGCAGCCACGGGCCGTCACCGCGCTCGAGCATCGCCTCGAGCTGCCGGTGCGCCTTCAGCACCTTGCCGCGGCCGTACGCCTGCAACGCCGCTTTCTCGGCGCCTTCGGTGTCGTGTTCGTACACGAACCAGAGCGCGCCAAACGCGTTGAAGAACGTCGTGTTCAGCCACGCCAGCATCCGGTTCAGCCGGTCGAATTCCGCGCTGCCCTGGCGGAACGCAAGACCGCTGTCGAGCGCCTGCGCGCCGATGTGGCCGAGGATCGCGAGGCTTTCGGTCAGTACGTCACCGTTTGCGGTCACGAACGCCGGCGTCTCGGCGACGGGGTTCAGCGCGAGGTACGCGTCGCTTGTCACGATGCCCGGCATCGTGACAAGCGACAGCCGGTACGGGCGGCCGATCCATTCGAGCGCAACGATCGAGCCGAACGAGCAGCCGGCGGGAACGCCGTAAAGAAGGATGGGAGACATGGGAGCTTCCGCAGAAGTTGAACGAGCAGTCATGCTCCCATGGCGAACGATGACGCAGTAGCCGCTAAAATTGAAACCCGTCGTTTCTCCATGTGGACGCTGGATGTGAATCTGAACGATCTCTATCTGTTCGTGCAGGCGGTCGACGCCGGCAGCATGTCGGCCGCCGCGCGCCGCCTCGGCCTGCCGAAATCGACGGTCAGCAAACGCATTGCCGAACTCGAGCGCACGCTCGGCGCGCGGCTCGTGCATCGCACGTCGCGCAGTTTCCGGCTCACGCCGGTCGGCACCGAGTTCTTCGAACATGCGCGCGCGGCCGTGATCGAGGCCGAAAGCGCGCGCGACGCGGTGCTGCGACAAGCCGCCGAGCCGGCCGGCGTCGTGCGGATCACGAGCTCGGTGCCGGTCGCGCAGCACATCCTCGCGCCGTGCCTGCCTGCGCTGGCGATCGCGCACCCGAAGCTGCTGCTGCAGATTCACGCGAGCGACCGCCTCGTCGACATCGCGCAGGAAGGCTTCGACATCGCGGTGCGCAGCCATTTCACGCCGCTGCCCGATTCCGCGCTCGTGCAACGGCCGCTCGCGGCATCGCCGATCGTCGCCGTGGCGTCACCGGCCTATCTCGCGCGTGCCGGCACACTGGACGCGCCCGCCGATCTCGCGCAGCACGACGGGTTGCACCCGGGCCAGCAGCCGTGGCGGCTGCAACGCGGCGGGGACACCGTCGACGTGACGCCGCGCCTGCGCCTGCAGGCCGACGAATCGACGCTGCTGCTGCAGGCGGCGACGGCCGGCCTCGGCATCGCGTGCCTGCCCGACTGGATCGCCGGCGCCGCGCTCGCGTCCGGTGCCCTCGTGCGCGTGTTGCCCGGCTGGCGCGCCGGCACCGTCACGACGACGCTGCTGATGCCGCACCGGCGTGGCCAGTTGCCCGGCGTGCGCGCCGCCGTCGAGTTTCTCGCGCAGCACGTGGCGCGCCATCACGGCACCGCCTCGGACGACGCACGCGTCTGAGCGGTCGCCCGATCAATCGATTCAAATCGTGAATCGATCAAGTCAGCAATTGGCATGAAATCGCACATTTCGACATGACAGAATGACCCGGACGCCCTGCCCGCCCGCATCGGCGTCCGGCCTCCGGCCGGCGTTACCCACACGAATGGCGCGCACCGACGCGCCTGCCGCACGACGGCACCTTCCGCCCTTCGGAGGAGACAGTCATGAATCCGCTTCAAGCGCTGTCGGCGTCCGCGTCGGCAACGGCCCGACGCACGCGCGTGCGCTGGCTGGTGCTGGCCGTCCTGTTCGCGGTCACGACGATCAACTACGCGGATCGCGCGGCGATCGCGATCGGCTACATCGTCGACCGCAGCGGCTCGTTCAACGGCACGCTGGTCTATGTCGTCGCGCACGCGTTCGTTGCCGTGATCTGCTACCTGTTCGTCGTCGGCGAGATCCGCCGCGTCGAGCTTCAATGAACGGCACGGGCCGCGACGGCGCAGCCGGCGGCCCGTGCACCACCGGAACCAGGAGCGAACCGATGTCCGAATCCCGCCGTGCCGGCACCCCGCACGTCACGCGCATGCAGGTGATTCCCGTCGCCGGCCGCGACAGCATGCTGCTCAACCTGTGCGGCGCGCACGCGCCGTACTTCACGCGCAACCTCGTGATCCTCGACGACAGCAGCGGACACACGGGCGCCGGCGAAGTGCCCGGCGGCGAAGGCATCCGTCATGCGCTCGAGCGCATGACGGATCTCGTCGTCGGCCAGTCGATCGGACGCTACCAGGCGACGCTCAACACGGTGCGCGCGGCGCTGTCCGGCGCCGGCCCGGGTGCGGGCCGCACGATCCGGCACGAGGTGACGTCGGCCGGTGAAGCCGCGGTGCTGCGCCAGCCACATGAGATCAACCTGCGGCTCGACAACGTGATCACCGCGATCGAGGCGGCGCTGCTCGACCTGCTCGGCCAGCACCTCGACGTGCCGGTCGCCGCGCTGCTCGGCGAAGGGCAGCAGCGCGACGCGGTGCCGATGCTCGCCTATCTGTTCTATATCGGCGATCGCGGCCGCACCGACCTGCCGTATCGTGACGAAACGCACGCGTCCGACGCGTGGTTCCGGCTGCGCAACGAGGAAGCGCTCACGCCGGCCGCGATCGCGCGGCAGGCCGAAGCCGCGGTCGAGCGCTACGGTTTCGCCGATTTCAAGCTGAAGGGTGGCGTGATGGCCGGCGCCGACGAGATGGAAGCGATCGCGGCGATCAAGGCACGTTTCCCGGACGCGCGGGCGACGCTCGACCCGAACGGCGCGTGGTCGCTCGACGAGGCCGTCGCGCTGTGCCGCGGGCAAGGCCACCTGCTCGCGTATGCGGAAGATCCGTGCGGGCCGGAAGGCGGCTATTCGGGCCGCGAGGTGATGGCCGAATTCCGCCGTGCGACGGGGATCCCGACCGCGACCAACATGATCGCGACCGACTGGCGGCAGATGGATCACGCGGTACGGCTGCAGGCGGTCGACATCCCGCTCGCCGATCCGCATTTCTGGACGATGCAGGGCTCGGTGCGGCTCGCGCAGCTGTGCCGCGACTGGGGGCTCACGTGGGGCTCGCACTCGAACAACCACTTCGACGTGTCGCTCGCGATGTTCACGCATGCGGCAGCGGCAGCGCCCGGCACGATCACAGCGATCGACACGCACTGGATCTGGCAGGAAGGCGACGCGCGGCTCACGCGCGAGCCGCTCGCGATCGTTGGCGGCCAGGTGGCCGTGCCGGAGCGGCCGGGGCTCGGGATCGAGCTCGACATGGCGCAGGTCGAGGCCGCACATGCGCTGTACAAGGAGGTGGGCGGCACCGCACGTGATGACGCGGTCGCGATGCGCTATCTCGTGCCGGGGTGGACGTACGATCCGAAGCGGCCGAGTTTCGGGCGGGGGTGAGGGTGGCACTACCGCGCGGCAAACGCGCGCCGGCCGCCCCGGCACGCGATCGCGACGCGAGTAGGAACGGGCCGCGTCGAAGGCAATACTCGATGCGAGCGCGTTACGCACGGCATGCTGGAAAATAAAAAGGCTCGATCTTGTGAGACAGGAAGGATATTTTTTCGACGGCTGGAACCATATCTCTGCACTGACGCCCCGTCAGTTGGCCCACAGAATCCGTCCTGGATAACTCGATCGGAACCATATATTTGCACTTTGTCAAAGCGCGAACGAATTCATTGCCCTTTGTTCAGCCAAGGGCGAACCGGCAATGCGTTCACCGATCTCCCGGCATGCGTCGGAGAAGCTAGGCTTAGAAATAGATCTGTCCGGCGCTTCGTTAAGCATCGGATCCGATATCGGCGCACGACCGAAGCCAAGTCGACAACGAGGTGTATATGTCCATCACCAGGAAGGACGGCATCAAGGACTCGCTACCATTGAGTTCACATCCTCAAAGCATCCCGCCCGCCGTCATTGAAATGCTGACCGCACAGGTTCAGAGGATGGTCGACGAGTCCGGGAGCTCGGATAACTTTGATGCACGATCATGGCTCCTCGACTGGCTTCATTCACCAGTTCCGGCTCTCGGTGGGCAATGTCCAGCAGACTACCTTCACACGCCTGCGGGCATCGATCTCGTTTCGAGACTGCTCGCGAGCGCACAATCCGGAGCTTATTGGTAAGTCGACCAGACAGCCTGACGGCACAGCCCCGTTCTATTTAGGACGCCAGGATTGACATAGCCCTCGACCGTCCTACCCCTCGTACCCAGAAGGCGCGGACTGGACATATGGGATCGAGCAGTGTTCCTCCGATCACGTCGTAGGCCTCTTCAACGTTGACCGAATTCGGCTCCCGCCGCTTGGCGGGAATTCGAACCCACCGTTCGAGTTGACCCGTTATCGGCCTGCGATAGGGTGTTGATGCCGACGATGTACCGCTTCTCATTGGGCCACGATATCCGCTTTACTGTGAATTGGTGCCCCAATTGGCTTCGCGCATGCCTGTCCCCGAGCGCCGCCTCCGCTTGCTGCCAAAATCATCCGTCACAGCCATCGTCGACCGTCGCCGATCGCTCGCCCAAGTTGCCGAGCAATGTATCGTATAAGCCATTTTATACAATAAAATCATGGCCTTAGTTTGACTGCGCGATATTCTTCGCGCTATCGTCGCATCTTCATGTGCTCGCGTAAAAGTACTGCGAGCGCCGTGATACGCGACGCTACACTCCGCGTGCAAAACCCATTTCAATCGGACCCCTTACTAATTTGGAGGAAATCCAGCATGGAAGGTTGATCGCGTGCGGAAACACAAAGGGCCCAGCCGTTGGCGCGGCTGAGCCCTTCGAAAAAACGGTGCATCCATGAAGGTGGATGGGCACATTCTAGCGGCCGACAGCACGCTGTCAAGGCTACTGGGAGTGTTTTTTCTCGTCATTTCCGCCCCCATTTATTTCATCGAGCCCCTCGTCGGCCGCGTCGGCTGACGAGGTGGGGCTACGCATCCTCTCAACAGGAGGCTTACGTGCTCAACGACGACGAACTACAAGCGCTATTTGACACACTAGGTACGCCGGACCAAGGACAAAAGGCAATCCGGTGGATCCGCTCCAACTCCCCGTTTCGCAGGACAGATGGTGGGAGCATCAGCAACTCGGTGAGGTACTGCAGTTTCAAGATGGGAACAACGGTGGACTGCGAGGCGTACCACACCGAATATGCAGCTGCGGTGACGTGGGATCACGACACTGAAACCATCGAGTTCTATGGGCAACCCTACCACCTAACCATCGTACAAACCGCGCCGAGCGGACGCCGGTCAACCTTTCAGTATGTCCCTGATTTTTTGCACGTCACTCGAGCTGGTTTTCAGTTTGTCGAATGCAAACTTGAGGAAGACCTGGTCAAGCTAGCAAAAGAAAAACCTCATATGTACACGGTTGATCGACGTCCATGCTGTTTGCGGTCTCGCCACGCATGTAAAAAGCCAAGTAGACCACCCGCAGCAAACAACAGAGCTGATCCAGATCACCACGGCCGGCGCGCACTGTCGCCAAAGCGAGGTGGTTCTCGAGTGACAGCGACCGAACCTTGTCCGTCGACAATGGCAGCAACATGATTTTCGTTCGTACGGGACGCGCGCCTCGGGGCGACCTTTGCACTTTCACCATTCGAAATAACTCCCTCGCGTAGCCCGTTGATCGCCAAATGCTCAGACACCTTACGTCGCTTCACTCACAATACGCAATCGGCCCTTCCGCTCGATCACATCCCGCCGCATCGAGAACAGTCGACCACAGCCGACACACGACCAGCCGCGTCCATCCATATAGAGGTGGCCTCGCAAAATCGGACAGCCAGATAAGTGGAACGGCCGTGGAGCAGCCCCCTGAAGCGCCGGACACAGTCACCCACTTACAATAACGGGTAGGCATACGACTGTGTTTTTGACTAACACCAGGCAGGAAGTG
>NZ_CADFEO010000033.1:0-58212 GCF_902833075.1 Burkholderia sp. BCC0405 | reverse complement strand
CGATTCGTTGGCAACTCGGCAGCCAAGCGCATACGAAATCCTTTTAAACAGCGCCCCGGTCATCAAAGCGAGGCGCTTTTCAACAGCCTGCTAGATCTTCAGGTCGGTGCTGGCCATCGCGAGCTTGACCGCGGGATTGCCCTTGTACACCGACCACGGCTCGGTCGATTTCGTGATCGCGGCGGCCATCGTGACGAACGTGCCTTCGCCGATCGTGACGCCGTCGCGCAGCGTGGCATTCACGCCCACGAAGCTGTACGCGCCGATATCGCAATGGCCGGACATGACGACGTGCGAGGTCATCGTCACGTGGTCGCCGACGCGCCCATGATGCCCGATATGGTTGCCGCTCCACAGCACGACGTTGTCGCCGATCGTCGTGAACGGCTGCAGCGTGTTGTCTTCGAGGATGAAGCAGTTCTCGCCGATCGTGTTGTGGCACACGGTCGCGCGCGAGCTGACATAGCTGATCAGCGGATAGCCGCGCGCCTTGAGCTCGTTGAAGATTTTCTCGCGCTCGCGGTTCATCCGCTTCGGCGACATCGGTGCGAAGAAGCTGTAGTCACCGGGCGGATGGGTTTCGACGACGTCTTCGAACGCAACCACGGGCAGGCCCTTGAACATGCCGCTTTCCGGCAGGTACTGCCGGTTGACGCAGAATGCGGCTACCGTGTGCGGCGAATCGTGCTCGAGGTAGTAGTGCGCAAGTTCCGCGTAGTCCTGCAGGCCGAACAGGATGACGTTTGCCATCAGTTGTGCTCCCTGTACACGTACGTCGTGTACTCGTAAAGCCCGTAGTCGTGCCGCACCACGTAGTGGCGCGACAGCTCGCGCGACAGGAAGTGCGTCAACTGCGTGACCGGCACGTGGAACAGGTCGTCGCGCTCCCAGTCGACTTCCTTCGACATCACGTTGAACGCGATGCCCTTGCGCGCCTTCGGGAACACGACGCGCAACACGCGCGAGAAATAGTCGAACATCTCGTCGTAGCCGAGTTCGCGCTTTTCGGTGAAGACGCCGTTCATCACGATGTAGTCGTATTCGCCGAGCCGGCCGGGTTCCGCGAGCACGTCGACACACTGGTAGTCGATGTGCGGGTACTTGCGCCGGGACAGGTCGCAGAACGCCTCGGACGCATCGAGCCCGGCATAGCTCAGGCCGTCGATGCCGCGATCCAGCATGTACTGGTACAGATGCGATGCCCCGCAACCGAAATCGAGCAGCGTGGCGGGCGCCGGGCCGGGCCTCACGAGGTCGAGCATCACGCGATATCGCGTGGCGGTATCTTCCGCGTTGGGCCAGTCCACGCCGCGATGCGTATCGCCGTGGCGCTCGAGGCACGCCTCGTAGTGACGGACGAGGGTGGTGTGGAGATCGTCTTTCATGACAATGTGGCGCCGGCAAGCAGATGGTCGATCGATGCGTCGTCGTTGCACATCAGCACGTCGATGATCGACAGCGCCGGAACGAACGCGCCGCGAACGGGCGTATAGGGCGCGAGGCCCGGTGTCAGGAACTTCAGCTGCAGGCCGGCGGCGGCGAACGCGTGCGGGTCGTACAGCTCCTGCCCGCCGGCCGGGTTCACGTAGATGTCCGCGTGCTCCTGCCGGCCGATGTCGATGATGCGTGCCTGGGCCTTCAGGTCGGCATTTTCGTAGCGTCGCGACGTCGCGACGATCGTCGTGTCGAGCCGCAGGTGGTCGCGCAGTGCGATCAGGCCGTGCAGCAGGTAATCGGCGAGGTTGGACGCATCGTGCATCACGATCCGTTCGACGAGCGGAAATACGCGCGCGAAATGCGGCGAGCGTGCGTAGCTCTGGTGGATCGTGCGCAGGATCCGGGGGCGCCATGTTGCATCGTCCGCCACGTCGATGTCGCAGATCCGCCGGTTCTGGCTCGCCTGCCTGAGCGGCATGGTGATCATGTGCGGCGCGCCGTTGACGTTGATGCGGTTGCGATTGATCCAGCCGCGATTGATGAAGTTCACGTCGTCGAACACGACGAACGTGTCGACGCTGGCCATCAACTGGAAGTAGCCGACGTACGGAAAGAAGTACGGCTGCATGACGGCCAGCCGGCGTTCAGCTCGCATGTTGCGTCAGACCTGCCTCGGCCAGCACGATGTCGATGATCCGATCCTGGTCGCGTGCGGTGAGCGCCGGATAGATCGGCAGGCACAGCACCTGATGCGAGATGTCGCTGGCGACGGGCAGGTTCGAGCGGGCCGCCGACGGCAGCCCGCGATAGGTCGGGAACTCGCTGATCAGCGGGTAGAAGTAGCGGCGCGCCGCGATGTTGTGTGCGCGCAGCGCATCGTAGACCGCGTCGCGCGTCACCGGGAAATCGCGGGTGATACGCACCGGAAAGTACGAGTGATTGCGGGTACTGTGCTCGGGAACCGGCGGCAGCAGCAGGCCCGGCACGTTCTGCAGCGCTGCCCGATAGCGTTCGTCCACGCGCGCGCGGCCGCCCGCGATCCGGTCCATGTGTTCGAGCTGCAGCAGGCCGAATGCCGCCTGCACCTCGTTCATCTTGCCGTTGATGCCGGGGCCGATCACCGTCACTTCATCGACGAAGCCGAAGTTCTTCAGGTGATCGATGCGGCGCTTCGTCTTCGCGTCGCGGCTGATGAGGGCGCCGCCCTCGAACGTATTGAAGATCTTGGTGCCGTGAAAACTGAGCACCGACATGTCGCCGTATTCGAGCACCGAGCGGCCGTGGCGGCGCACGCCGAACGCGTGTGCGGCGTCGTAGAGCACGCGCAGGCCGTAGGTATCGGCGATCCGCTCGATCGCGTCGACGTCGCACGGGTAGCCGTAGACGTGCACGGGCAGGATCGCGGTCGTCTGCGGCGTGATTGCCGCTTCGATGCGCGCGGGATCGAGGTTCATCGTCACCGGGTCGATGTCGACGAACACGGGGCGAATGCCGTTCCAGTGCAGCGCATGCGTGGTGGCGACGAAGCTGAACGGCGTCGTGATGACCTCGCCGGTGATTTTCATCGCCTGCAATGCGGTGATCAGCGCGAGCGTCGCGTTGGAAAACAGCGAAATGTGCTCGACGCCCAGGAATTCGCAGAGCGATCGTTCGAGCTCCGCATGAAAGCGGCCGCCGTTGGTGACGACCTTGCTCTCCCAGATCTGGTTCAGATACGGGAGAAACTCGTCGAGCGGAGGCATGTAGGGCTGTGTGACGGGTATGAGCTTGTCCATGATCCTGTCCCGAAGTCGTACGTTGCGGGCGCGAATGCGCGCACCGGTGATCGTGAAAACACTCTAGCGCGCGCGATACCCGCACGATCGCTCAAGCAGCGGGCGGTTTGCGAGTCAATTCCCGGAAATGCCGCCGCTCGCTCGCCGGGCCGGCCGTGACAAGCGGCGTCCGCCGCGCCGGTTACCCGGCCGCCTGTTCGACCGGCGCCGAGGTCGACGGGTCGGGCAGGACCGCATCGAACGAGACCGGCGCATCGCCCGCGCACCAGCGCCGCCACATCATCCGCAAGGCGACCGACAGCCCTTGCGCGACGACTTCCGGATGGAACGGCGCCGACGCGAGGCAGCGCTCGCGCAGGCCGCTGCGCAGCGTCTGCAGCGTGTCGGGATCGTCGGCGAGCGCGATGGCCTTGCGGACGAATTCATCCTTGTCGTGCGTGATGAAGGCGTCGAGGCCGACGCGCTTGAGCCAGCTCGCGGAACCGCGGGTCGGGATCGACCGGCCGGCGAGCGTCACGGTCGGCACGCCCATCCACAGTGCGTTGAGCGTCGTCGTCGAGCCGGCGTACGGGAACGTGTCCAGGCAGATGTCGACGCGGTGATGCTGCTGCAGATAGACGGGGATGGACCTGCGCGGCTGGAACGTCAGGCGCGCGGGATCGATGCCCTCGGCCGCGAACCAGCCGGCGATCGTGTCGCTGTCGCGGTCCTGCTCGATCGCGCCGATCACCATCCGGGCGTCGGGTTTGGCGCGCAGAACCTCGGCCCACAGCGCGATCACGTCCTGACGCAGCTTGTTGAGCCGGTTGAAGCTGCCATAGGTGACGTAGCCGTTGCGCACCGCCGGCAAGCCGTTGACGGGCGGACAGTTCGCCGGCGGCGCGTACGGCGCGAGCGCGGGCATGCGCACGAGCTTCTCGACGAACTGGTCGTCCAGCTCGCCGGCCGGCGTGACGATGCCGTCGCTCAGGTAGTAGTCGATCGTGCTCATGCCGGTCGTGCCCGGGTAGCCGATCCACGACGCCTGCAGCGGCGCGGGTTTGCGCGCGAACGCGACGAGGCGGTTGCGGCCGGTGTGGCCGGACAGGTCGATCAGGATGTCGATCTGATCGTGGCGGATCTGTTCGGCGAGCGCGGCGTCCGTCTGCATCGTCACGGTTCGCCACGTGGTGGCGTGCGCGCGCAGCTTGGCGGTGACGTGATCGTCGATCACGTAGTTGTAGTAGAAGTGCAGCGACAGATTCGGGTCGAGGCTCAGGTGCTCGATGACGGGAATCAGATAGTTGGAAACCGCGTGGTTCAGCAGGTCGCCGGACACGAAGCCGATCCGCAGCGGGCGTTCGGGATCGCGCGAATTGGCGTATTTTTTGGGCAGTGCGTGCTTTTCGTGCCGTTTGCCGAACGCGCGATGTTCCTTGAGCAGCATCTCCGGCGGGTTCGTGTCGTCGTGAATCAGGCCGAACAGCAGCGAACTGTGCGACACGCTGTCGTTCGGGTCGATTTCGATGGTGCGCCGGAGCCACGGAACCGCCTCCTGCGCGGCGCCCTGTTCCAGCAGCACGAAACCGAGCGAGCCGTTCGCCGATGCCGCGCGCGGCGCGAGTTCCACGGCACGCCGGCACGCAGCGACGGCTTCCTGATGACGTCGCAGTCCATGTAGCACGATGCCGAGAATGCGGTGCGCCTCCACGTTCGCCGGTTGTGCGGCAATGACCAGGCGGCACTGGGTTTCTGCTTCCTGGAGCCGGGTCATGAGGCGCAGCGTATCCGCGAGCAGCGTCCGCAGCATGATGTCGTCTGGCAGGCGTTCGAGTGCGCGATAGGCGATGTCGATCATCTCGACGTATTGCAGGTCCCGGTACAGCGAGACCGCCAGCGCGCGCAGGCTCGCACCGTCTTCCGGATAGTCGGCGACGAGCTGGCGAGCGAGCGCGAGCGCTTCCGCCGACCGCTTCTTGTCGAAGAGCGCGGCGTGCTTCTGCAGCTTGTGCAACGACGCCTTGCGCGCAGGTTCGGCGGGTACGTCGCTTTTGGCGGCTTCGTCTGGGCGGGGCCGAGGCTGGGACGAAATATTCAGGGTGATGCTGGCCGGGCCGGCCGGGCCCGCGGCGGGCGCCGTGGGGAACGTGGCGTTGGGCGTGGCCATTTGTGCGATCAGGCCGTCCAGTGCGGGGCCGTGCACGCCGCGTTGCTGAGCCATTTCGACGGCGATCCACGCCGCCTGCAGCTGGCCCGCGCGGTACAGCGCGTTGATGTAGCCGCCCCAGCACGGGCCGTTGCCCGGATTCGCGCCGAGCGCGACCTCGAAGCGGGGAATCGCGTCGGCCGGCCGGCCGGCGTCGACCAGCAGCACCGCGAGGTTGTAGTTCGCCTCCACATGTTCGGGGACGGCGTCGAGAACGGCTTCGTACAGCGCTTTCGCCTCGTCGAATGCGCGGGCGTGCTGGCGTTCGATGGCATTCTGCATGACGAGCGCGATATCTTGCTCGAACTGCTGCTCCGGGCTGAGCGGGTCGCGGTCGGACGATTCGAGTGGGAGCATGGCGAAAGACGCGTTTGTTCGATGTTCGCCATTATCGGCAACGTGCGGTCGCGCCGAATGTGCGAGATGGCGCCAAAAGCTCGGCCAATTCCGTCGATTGGGGGCGTGCGTCGCGGTGGGCGGGCGCCGTGCCGAATGCCCCAAAAAAAATGCCCGCACGAGGCGGGCGGAGGCGAACGAGCACGCTCTCACATCAGCGTGTAGTTCTTGTTGTCGGGTTGGTGCGCGCGGTGGTTGGGCGCGGCGTCGGGTGCGTCAGCGGCTCGCGACGCGTTGGTACTGGGTGACCGCCTGCACGCGGCCCATTGCCGCGTGGTATTCCTCGGACAGCTCCTGCTGCGCGCGTTGCGCGTCGGCGAAGATGCGGTCGTTGCTGGCCTGCATCCGGCGGATCGTGGCGATGCCGGCCGGCGGCTGGTCGGCCGCAAGCGACGCGACGAGCGGGGCGCGCACGTCGACGAGGCGTGCCGCCTCGATCCAGTCGGCCATCGCGGCCGCATGTTCGATCGCGTCGGTAAGCGCGTCGAGCCGGGCAATCAGTTCGGTCTGTTCCATCGTCGCTCTCCTGTCCGGCCGGCGCTCAGCTCTTGTTGCTTGACAGCGCGCCGGCACTGTTCGCTCCGCCGAACAACTGCGTCAGGTACTCCGAATTGGTGTTCATCGTCGCCATCAGCGTGTTGAGCGCGGTGAACTGTGCCTGGTACTGGCTGGTCAGCTGTGCCACATAATCCGACAGGTTCGACTGCTGCTGCGAGACGCTCGTCAGGTCGTTGTTGAGCGCCGTCGTGCGGACGTCGATCATCCCGCCTGTCTGCGTATAGTTCGTGATGTCCGTCGTCAGCTGCTGGCCGATCCCGTTCGTCGAGTTGAACAGCGCCGCGACGCCCGTCGGGTTGCTCTGCAGTGCGTTGGTGAGCGCCGTGTTGTCGACCTGCAGCGTGCCGTCGGCCTGCAGCGTGACGCCGATCGACGCGAGGGTGACCGTCGTGCCGTTGCTGGTCACGCCGTTCGCGACGACCGACGCAAGCGCGTTCTGGATCGTGTTCAGCGTCGAGTCGCCGAGCAGCGGGCCTTGCGACGACGCGGTCGCCGAGTAGCTCGACAGCGAGCCCATCGTCGTGACGAGCGTGTTGTAGAGCGTCACGAAGTTGTTGATCGTGGACGCCTGGGATTGCGTGTTGGCGGCGATCGTCAGCGTCTGCGTCTGCGTCTGTGTCGTGCTGACGGCGGCCGAGGTCAGGTTCAGCGTGACGCCGCTGATCGCGCTCGTCACGGTGTTGCTCGCGCTCGTCGCGGCGATGCCGTTGACCGTGAACGCGGCGTCCTGCGCGGGCGTGCTTTGCGACCATGCGGCGTTGCTGTTCGCGGACGTATAGCCCGACTGGCCGCCCGTCGTGCTGGCCGACGACGTGACGCCGAGGCTGGACAGGCCGTTGTCGTTGGTCACGCCGCTGAGCGCGACGCTGATCGTGTTCGCCGCGCCGGTGGGCGTCGAGCTGAGCACGAGGTGCGCGCCGTCGCTGCCGTTGACGACCGACGCGACGATGCCCGGGTTGCCGGTCGCGCTGTTGATCGCGGAGGCGATGCCGGACAGCGTGTTGTTGGTGTTGTCCACGTTGACCGTGAACGACTGGCTGCCGAGCGACAGCGTCATCGTGCCGGTGCCCAGTGCGGTCGATGCGCCGAACGCGGCCGACGACAGCGACTGCGCCGTCGCGATCTGCGTGACGCCGATCGAATAGTTGCCGGCGACGGCGCCCGCGCCTGCGGATGCGGTGATGCCGGTGCCGCTCATGTTGGCGGTGAAGGTGTTCTGCAGCGTGCCGTTCGACAGTGTCGTGATGCCGGCCTGGAGTGCGCTCAGCGCCGCCGAAAGGGCGCCGTACGCGGAAATCTGGGTGTTGTCGCTGGTCTGCTGCGCGGTGAGCGCGGCGGTCTGGCCGGCGGTCTTCGCATTGACGAGTGCCGTCACGAGCGAGTTGACGTCCATCGACGAGTTGCCGGTCGCGCCGCTGATGATCGATTGGGCGGCCTGCTGCAGCGCGCTGTTGGCCGAGCTGTTGGCGGTGGTGACGGCGGAATTGATCGTCGACATCGTAGTGCTCCGTGCGGCGGGTGATCCGTGAATTGCGGGATGAAGACCTGGTGGCGGGGCGGAGCCCCGCGCGCCAAGCGCTTGCGGCCGGGCCGCGCATTATGCGTGGTCCGGCCGCGGGTTGCTACTCGATTACTGCAGGAGCTTCAGGACCTGCTGCGGCAGCGAGTTTGCCTGTGCCAGCACCGAGATGCCAGCTTGTTGCAGCACCTGGTTCTTCGACATGTTCGCCGTTTCCTGCGCGAAGTTCGCGTCGGTGATCTGCGACTGTGCCGACGACAGGTCGGTCGATTCAGCCTGCTGCGACGTGGCGATTGCCGTGAAGCGGTTTTGCGCCGCGCCCAGCTGTGCCTGCAGGTTGTTCACCGTCTGCAGCGCGTTGTCGATCGACACCATCGCGACGTTCGCGCCGCTGACCGTGCTGATGTTGAGGTTCGACACGGTGGCCGGGGTGTTGACGGCGTTGATCTGCGCGATCGCATTGTTGATCGACGTCAGCTGTGCAGCGGTGGTGCCCGCGCCGGTGGCGCCGGCTTGCAGTGCCAGCGCGCCGACTGCCGTACCCGTACCGGCCGTTGCGTTGGCGCCGAACACGGCCTGTGCGGTTGCTGCGGAGACAGCCTGGCCGTTCTGGTCGGAGAACGTGTAGCCGCCTTGGCCATCGGAGACCACGTTGATCGCCGTGAGCGTCGCGCCGGACGACGTGTACGCGCCGGCTGCCGTGAGCGACAGGCCCGTGACCGTGCCAACCGTCTGGCCTGCTTGCACCAGGCCGCCGCCGATCTTCGCGGCCGACATGCTCTGGCTCAGGTCCAGCGAGATCGTCTGGCCGACGTTCGCGCCGACCTGGAACGACACGATGCCTGCCGAGCCGTTGAGAATGCTCGTGCCGTTGTACGTCGTTTGCGACGCGATACGGTTCACTTCCTGGATCTGTTGCGAGACTTCCTGCTGCAGTGCTGCCTGGTCGGACGACGACATCGTGCCCGTCGACGCCTGGACGGCCAGCTGGCGGATACGCTGCAGGCTGTTCGTCAGCGACGACAGTGCGCTCGATGCCGTTTGAATCATCGACACGCCGTCGTTGGCGTTCGACACGCCCTGGTTCAGACCGTTGATCTGCGTCTGCATCCGGGTCGAGATCGCGAGACCGGCTGCATCGTCCGCTGCGCTGTTGATGCGCTTGCCCGACGACAGGCGGGTGATTGCCTGCGACAGGGCGTCTTGCGAGCCGTTGAGGTTCTGCTGTGCAACCAGCGAGTTGATGTTGCTGTTAATTCCGAGCATGGAAAATCTCCTGTTTAAGCCGAAAGCCCTGGAAAGCCGTTTTGGCGTCGGCGGAAGCACTCGTTCATTGCTGGCCGCCTCAGAGCAGGATTTCGGCGCACCAAAACAAAACTTGAGGGGTGCATGGAGATTCGGCCCGATTTTTTATCCTTCTTTGTCATTTCGGACGGACTCCGGCGTGACGCCGGATGGATGGGGCCAGAGAGCGGCCCGGCCAAGCAGTCGTTCGCCTGTGAGCACGCGATCGACAAAAGGGTGGTTTTATCTGTGATTCCCTGCTATGATGGCGGGCTGAATTGAGATTTCTGTCAAGCCTCTGCCGTTTTCGGCATGTCTGCTGGCAGTCAAACGCGGCGCTGCACGCGGCTGTGAAGCGTACTCGCGATGCTTTCCGCCTCTCTTTTCCGGCCTCCGAGGCCGTATTTCCGCTCGTTTCGCCTGTTTGTGGGGACGCTCGGTTGGCCGGTGCGTGGCGCTTGGCCGCTACGTTTTTGACCGTTTAAGCAATTTAGGAACGACATGACGACGATTCTTCTGAAAGAAAACGAGCCGTTCGAAGTGGCGATTCGCCGCTTTCGCCGTGCTATCGAAAAAAATGGCCTGATCGCTGAACTGCGCGAACGCCAGTCCTACGAAAAGCCGACCGCAGTCCGCAAGCGCAAGAAGGCAGCAGCCGTCAAGCGCCTGCACAAGCGTCTGCGCAGCCAGATGCTGCCGAAGAAGCTCCACTAAGAGCGTCTTACGGTTCGCCGCGAAACGGCGGAGCGTGCTTCGAAAGAAGCCGCTCCGCCGTTTTGCTTTTGGGGTTCGGGAAAATCCCGGGGCCGCCGCGGCTCCGGTGCGCTTTCGTGCCGTCAGCCCGCCTTGCGCCGGCGTGCGGGCTGCTTGCCGCCGAGCGCCGCGCATTGCGCGTGGCACGGGCAGCCGACCTCGTGATCGTTGACCATGCCGGTGGCCTGCATCAGCGCGTAGCAGATCGTCGAACCGACGAACTTGCAGCCGTAAGCCTTCAACGCCTTGCTGAGCGCGTCGGACTGTTCGGTCGACGCGGGCGCGTCGCGGTACGACTGCCATGCATTCTGCACGGGCGTATCGCCGACGAACGACCACAGGAACGCGGCGAGCGAACCGTGCTCTTCGCGGATGCGCTGCACGGCGCGCGCATTGGTGACCGCCGACTCGACCTTCGCGCGGTTGCGCACGATGCCGGGATTCTCCAGCAGCTTTTCGATGCGCTTCGGCGTGAAGCGCGCGACGGCATCGACATCGAAATCCGCAAAGGCTTCGCGATAGCCGGCGCGCTTGTTCAGGATCGTCGACCACGACAACCCGGCCTGTGCGCCTTCCAGGATCAGCATTTCGAACAGGTGGCGATCGTCGTGCGAGGGCACGCCCCACTCGGTATCGTGATAGTGAGCATCCGCTTCCGTCTTCACCCAGTTGCACCGCTGCGACATCGTCTGCCTCGTATTCAGTGTCGATTCGATCGCGTCAGCATAGCGGAAGCCCCTTTCGCGGAACAGCCTGCCGAACGGCCGATGGGCGCGCGGCGCCGATCCGGTTAAGCTTGGCGCCTGTTCGAATCAGCGGGATCAAGGCATGGCGGCATTACTTTTTACGATCGGCATCGACGGCGGCGGCACGGGCACGCGCGCGGTGCTGGCCGACCGGCACGGGCGCGAGCTCGCGCAGGGGCGCGGCGGCCCGTCAGGGCTCGGGCTCGGCATCGAGCGCGCATGGGCGTCGATCGGCGCGGCCTGCGCGGACGCGTTTACGCAGGCCGGCTTCGCGTTCGACTGGTCGCAGTGCGCGCTCGGGTGCGGGCTCGCGGGCGTCAACAATGCGGCGTGGCTCGCCGCATTCCGCGCGCAGGCGCCGCTCGGCGCGCTCGCGGTCGAGAGCGACGCCTATACAACCGTCGTCGGCGCACACGGCGGCGCGCCGGGGTTGATCGTCGCGCTCGGCACCGGCAGCATCGCGGCGGCGCTCGACGCGGCCGGCGCATGCCGGATTGCGGGCGGCTTCGGCTTTCCGTCCGGCGACGAGGCGAGCGGCGCATGGCTCGGCATGCGAGCGCTCGCGTATGCACAGCAGGCGCTCGACGGCCGCGCGCCGCGCGATGCGTTCGCCGATGCGCTGCTCGCGGAAACGGGCGCGCAGGATCGCGACGCGCTCGTCCAGTGGTCGTGCGATGCGAACCAGACGACCTACGCGCGGCTTGCGCCGATCGTCCTCGCGCACCGTTCGCATCCGGTCGCGGGCGCGCTGATCGCGCAGGCGGGCGAAGAGATCGGCAAGATGATCGACGCGCTCGATCCGCGGCAGGCGCTGCCGGTCGCGCTGTGTGGCGGATTGGCGGACGCACTCGCACCGGCCGTGCCGGCGCGCCATGCCGCGCGGCTGCGCGCGCCGCTCGACGATTCCGCGCACGGCGCGCTGCGGCTCGCGCTGCAGGCGCTGCGGGCGGCGGAAGGCGGCTGAAAGCGTTGCGACGGTGATCGAAGGCGCACCGCAGCCGGGCCGCTGGCGGCGATCGACCGGGAGCCATCCGGCGGGCAACCGGGCACGACGTTAAAATGGCCGTTCCGCAGAGCCCTGAGCGCCATTCTTCCGTCCCATGTACAAAGTCATCGCCACCGATCTCGACGGTACCCTGCTGAACAGCGACCACCAGCTGGATCGGTACACGATCGACACCGTCCGCCGGCTCGACCGCGACGGCCTGCAGTTCGTGATCGCCACCGGGCGCCATTACGCGGACGTCGCCGGCATTCGCGACGTGCTCGGGATCCGGCCGTACCTGATCACGTCGAACGGTGCGCGCGTGCATGCGCCGGACGACACGACGATCCACGCGCAGGACATCGATCCGGCGATCGTCCGTGGCCTCGTGCAGCCGGACGTCGTCGGCGCGCACGGCCGCGTGATCGTCAACCTGTTCACCGACCAGGGCTGGCTGATCGACCGCGATGCGCCGCACCTGCTCGAATTCCACCAGGATTCGGGCTTCCGCTACGACGTGATCGACATGCCCGCGCACGACGGCACGGATATCGCGAAGGTGCTGTACATCGGCGATCCGGCCGATCTGGCGGTCGTCGCCGAGCAGATGCGCGTGCGCTTCGGCGATGCGCTGTACGTCACGTATTCGCTGCCCGACTGCCTCGAAGTGATGACCGCGAACGTGTCGAAGGGCCGTGCGCTGCGCTCGGTGCTCGCGCGGCTCGGCGTCGACACCGGCCACTGCATCGCGTTCGGCGACAACATGAACGATATCGACCTGCTCGAAACCGCCGGCCACGCGTTCATGATGAACAACGCGAACCCCGACCTGGTCGCGCGGCTCCCGCACATCCCGCGGATCGGCAACAACTTCGACGCGGGCGTCGCCCGCCACCTGCGCACGCTGTTCTCGCTCGAAGACAACGTCGCCGCATCCTGAGCGTCCTGCCGGGGCGCCAATGAAAAACGGGCGCCAGTGGCGCCCGTCGAAATGACCTGCCTCGATCTTCTTGGACAGCGTGAGGCTCGCTGCTCTGCTCGCTTGACCCCGTAGTGTTTTATTCGCTTGTGCGAGCGGATACCGGCAGCCGGTCGACGGCGTTGTCACGCCCCGCGACCAGCGGGTAGATGATCCCGGCGAGTGCCGCGCCGATGATCGGCGCCACCCAGAACAGCCAGAGCTGGCCGATCGCTTCGCCGCCCACGAACAGTGCGGGGCCGGTCGAGCGGGCGGGGTTCACCGACGTGTTGGTGACAGGAATCGAGATCAGGTGAATCAGCGTCAGGCAAAGGCCGATCGCGATCGGCGCAAAGCCGGCCGGTGCGCGCTTGTCGGTGGCGCCCAGGATCACGAACAGGAAGAAGCCCGTCATCACGACTTCGCAAATGAACGCCGCGCCGAGCGCGTAGTGGCCGGGCGAGCGCTCGCCGAAGCCGTTCGTCGCAAAGCCGCTGCCGACGACGTCGAAGCCCGGTTTGCCGCTTGCGATCAGGTACAGCACGAATGCGCCGAGCGTCGCGCCGACCACCTGCGCCACGATATACGGCACGAGATCGCGTGCGGGGAAGCGGCCGGCGACCGTCAGGCCGACGCTCACCGCCGGATTCAGGTGGCAGCCCGAAATGTGGCCAATTGCGAATGCCATCGTCAGCACAGTCAGGCCGAAGGCAAGTGCGACGCCGGCAAAGCCGATGCCGAGGCCCGGAAAGGCGGCGGCCAGCACGGCGCTTCCGCACCCGCCGAGCACCAGCCAGAACGTGCCGAATACCTCTGCAGCGAGACGCTGAGAAAGATTCATGTAAGGACCTCGTTCAAGTGGACAAGTGGATTGAAGACGACCGGGCGACGCGACGGATTTAAAGCATCACCCGGAATTGGTCTGGATTATAGGAAATGATTCGGGGCGGGGAGGGTCAACGATTGTTAAATTTGAATGGCCGACGAATGCCTTTTATTAGAATAAGTCCGCATTCTCGATATAGTCGAATCGGTTAAAGATGACAGCATTAATTTCGAAGGGTAGGGCGGCAGTGCGGATGACGTAACGGATGTTGGTGTCCCGGTCGGATTCGCCGGGGCCGCATCATCAAAAGGGGAGTCGAAAAATGTCTCAATACGCGAAACTCAAGGCGCAGATCGCCGATCTGCAGGCTCAGGCGGACGATGTGCGCCGCCAGGAAGTGGCGGCGGTGATTGCGGAAGTCCAGCAAAAAATCGCCGAATACGGGCTGACTGCCCAGGATCTGGGCTTCGCGGAGCGAGCGAAGCGCGGACGCCCGCCGAAGAAGGCGCCGCTGCCTCCGAAATACCGCGATCCGAAGTCGGGCGCGACCTGGAGCGGGCGAGGCAAGCCGCCGAATTGGATCGTCGGTAAAAACCGCGATCGTTTCCTGATCGAATGACCGAAAGCCCAAACAAAAGAGCCGCATCGAGATGCGGCTCTTTTGTTTTGCGCGCGATTTCGGCGCGGATTTGATTACGGAATATTTCCTCGCGGAATTCCGTGTCAGGCGCCGGCGACCCGGCGCAATGCCGGTTGACGGGTTCCCGTGCACAGCGATTCGTAAGTGTCGACATAGCGCTGCGCCATTGCCTTCGCGCTGAAGCGCGTGTCGAAACGTTCGCGGATGGCGGTGCGCGACAGGCTGTCGATCCGGTGCAGCGCGCCGACCGCGCCTTGAACGTCCTCGACGATGAAGCCCGTGACGCCGTCCTCGATCACTTCCGGCACCGAGCCGCGGTTGAACGCGACGACCGGCGTGCCGCAGGCCATCGCCTCGATCATCACGAGGCCGAACGGCTCCGGCCAGTCGATCGGGAACAGCAGCGCCTTCGCGCCGGACAGGAACGCGGGCTTCTGCGCCTCGTTGATCTCGCCGATGAATTCGACGTGTGCCTGGCCGAGCAGCGGCTCGATCGCTTCCTTGAAATAGTCGGCGTCGGCCTTGTCGACCTTCGCGGCGATCTTCAGCGGCAGCCCGCTTTGCGCGGCGATCCGGATCGCGGTGTCGACGCGCTTTTCCGGGCAGATCCGGCCGAGGAACGCGAGGTATTCGGGCTTCACGCCCGGTTGCGGCGTGAGCAGCGTGTCGGGCAGCCCGTGATAGACGGTGCCGGCCCACGCGGCCTGCGGCAGCGGCTTGCGCTGGTTGTTCGAGATCGATACGACCGGCGCGTCCGGGAACGCGTCGAACACCGGCTGCAGCTCCGGCAGGTCGAGGCGGCCGTGCAGCGTCGTCACGTACGGCGTGTCGAGGCGCGACATCAGCGGGAACGGCAGGTAGTCGAGGTGGAAGTGCAGCACGTCGAATTCGTGCGCGACCCGGGCGACCTTTTCGATGAGCCGCATATGGGGCGCCATCGAATCGCGGATCGACGGGTCGAGCCGCAGTGCGCGCGGCCAGGCCGCCTCGAGTCGGGCCGACGTGACGGAGTCGCCGCTGGCGAACAGCGTCACGTCGTGGCCGAGTTCGACGAGCGCCTCGGTGAGGTAGGACACGACACGCTCGGTGCCGCCGTAGAGTTTCGGCGGAACGGCTTCGTAAAGCGGCGCGATCTGGGCAATTCGCATGGGTGTTCTCCAGTGTCGATCCGGGGCGCGGCGGCGCCGGTGCGGATCCCGTGCAAGGTTGCGGAACTCGCCGACGCACGCGGTTGGCGGTACGTGGCCGTGCCCTGCGGGGTGCGCGGGGCGCCGGAAGGCAAGCTGCGGGGCGGGCCGGCACGGCTCGCGCCGCTGCCCATCGGAGTCCATTATCGATACCGCCCCGAGGGATTCGAGTGTTTTTTCAAACACTTAAGGCTTGTTACACGATGAAATACGCGAAAACCACGAGAAAAAGGGCGTGGAAACAAAAATGGAGATAGAAGCAACTATTGTTGCGCCATTGTGAAAAACCACTATAATTTTTACCGATCCGATTGTCGGCAGCCTTGCCGGCAAGCCTTCCGTCACCGCCCGGAGGCCATCGGACGCATCGCAGCCGAAACCCCGCCGCCATTCGCTTTCCCGATTGCTCCTTTCAATTCGCCTTGTCGGAAAAATTCCTACACGGTTTACAGACAAATCCTGCATGGCATACGTCACTTCGCTGATACCGGCATAAATGCCGTTTGGCCAAAATTCGCCCTGTAAGACTATAAACGAGCCGACTGTGCGCCAAGAGCGCTCTGATCGAGCAAACGTTTTCATAACACGAATGGCCAAAGCAAAGCTCTTTAACGGGGGAATCATGAGCGCTACCAGCGAAATGCTCAGTGAGATCAAAGAGGTCAACCTGTCGTACCTCCTCCTTGCGCAACGCCTGCTGCGGGAAGACCGGGCGATGGGCATGTTCCGCATGGGCATCTCCCAGGAACTCGCCGACGTGCTCGCCAACCTCACGCTCGCGCAGACTGTGAAACTGGCTGCGTCCAACCAGATGCTGTGCCGCTTCCGCTTCGATGATCACGCGCTGCTGTCGTCGCTCGCCGACAAGGGCCGCAGCGATGTCGTCGCGCACGCCCACTCGGCCATCCTGATGGCCGGGCAGCAGGTCGAAGGCGTCCGCTGATCCATCCCGCCTTGCGTTTGTCCCGGCGTGCCGCGCCGGTGGGCAGCGTATTGGCCATCCATCCGAATAACGTCAAGCGGACGGTTATCACCATGGCAAGCAAAAGCGTCGTGATCGAGGTGAAGGAAATCACTCTCGCCATCGAACTGATCGAGCTGGGCGCCCGGCTGCAGCTGCTGGAAGCGGAGACGAGCCTGTCGCGGGACCGTCTGATCAAGCTGTACAAGGAACTGAAGGGCGTGTCGCCGCCGAAGGGGATGCTGCCGTTCTCGACCGACTGGTTCATGACGTGGCAGCCGAACATCCACTCGTCGCTGTTCTACAACATCTACCGGTTCATGCAGGACCACGGCCGCTGCGAGTCGATCCAGTCGATCGTGAAGGCGTACCGGCTCTATCAGGAGCACGTGAACCTGTCCGGCGACGAGGCCGTGCTGAGCCTCACGCGCGCGTGGACGCTCGTGCGCTTCTTCGATTCGGGGATGCTGCAGATGACCCCGTGCACGCGCTGCGGCGGCCACTTCGTCGCGCATGCGCATGATCCGCATCAAGGTTTCGTCTGCGGCCTCTGCCAGCCGCCGTCGCGCGCGGGCAAGACCCGCAAGGCCGCCGCCGCGCGCGCCGAACTGGCCGCCGCCGCGGCCTGAGCGCCGGGCAGGGCCGGGCCGGGCGGGGCGCCCAGGCCGCGCCGGGTGGCGCGAATCGTCTGCAAATTGCTGGTAAACACCGTCGGGATGCCGCCTGGCCGCCCGCGAAAGTTTTCCTGCCGACTGCCGTAAACCTGTTTAACGGCGGTCTCCCCGCCGGTCATTCGTGAGGGACAGGCAGTGCTGATTATCGTGGGAACACTCGTGACGCTGTTGTCCGTCTTCGGCGGTTATGCGCTGGCAGGCGGGCATCTGGGCGCCTTGATCCAGCCCGTCGAGATCCTGATGATCGTGGGCGCGGGCGTCGGCGCGTTCATCCTCGGCAACGGCGGCAAGACCATCAAGGCCACGCTGCGCGTGCTGCCGACGCTCTTCAAGGGTTCGAAATACACGAAGGATGTCTACATGGAGCTGATGGCGCTTCTTTACGTGCTGCTCGCGAAGGCACGCAAGGAAGGCACGCTCACGCTCGAGGCCGACATCGACGATCCGGAAAAGAGCCCGATCTTCACGCAATACCCGAAGATCCTCGCCGATCATCACATTGTCGAATTCCTGACCGACTACCTGCGCCTGATGGTGGGCGGCAACATGAACGCGTTCGAGATCGAAAGCCTGATGGACGAGGAGATCGAGACGCACCACGCGGAAGGCGAAGGCCCCGCGCATGCCCTGATGCGCGTCGGCGACGCGATGCCGGCGTTCGGTATCGTCGCGGCCGTGATGGGCGTCGTGCACACGATGGCATCCGCCGACAAGCCGCCCGCGGTGCTCGGCGCGATGATCGCGCAGGCGCTGGTCGGCACGTTCCTCGGGATCTTGCTGTCGTACGGGCTGATCGGGCCGCTCGCGAGCCTCGCGGAGCAGCGCGTCGCCGAGTCGACCAAGATGTTCCAGTGCATCAAGGTGACGATCCTCGCGACGCTGAACGGCTATGCGCCGGCGATCGCGGTCGAGTTCGGCCGCAAGGTGCTGTTCTCGACCGAGCGCCCGTCGTTCTCCGAGCTCGAAGAGCATGTGCGCCGCGTGAAGGCGAAGTGACGCGGAGCGCACCATGAGCAAGAGCAAGGATCGCGCAATCGTCGTCAAGCGGGTGGCCCCGGCGAAGAAGGGCCACCACGGCGGCGCATGGAAGCTCGCGTACGCGGACTTCATGACCGCGATGATGGCGTTCTTCCTGCTGATGTGGCTGCTGAGCTCGGTCACGCCGGTGCAGCTGAAGGGGATCGCCGAATACTTCAACACGCCGCTGAAGGCCGCGCTGTTCGGCAGCGGCGACCGCAGCTCGCAGGATTCCAGCATCATCAACGGCGGCGGCCGCGATCTGTCGAGCGTCGACGCCGGCACGCTGCGCCGCACCGACGGCACGACGCAGCTCGCCGAACGCCTCGCAAAGATGGGCGACGAGCATTCCCGGTCGCAGGCGCAAGGCGCGCAGGACCGGCTCGAGCAGGCGCGCCTGCACGACCTGCAGATCAAGCTGATGGCAGCGATCGAGGCCAACCCGACGCTGCGCCAGTTCAAGCAGCAGATCCGCATCGATTCCACGCTGATGGGGCTGCGCATCGAGATCGTCGATACGCAGAAGCGGCCGATGTTCGCGATGTCGAGCGACAACGTCGAGCCGTACATGCGCGACATCCTGCGCGAGATCGGCAAGACGCTGAACGACGTGCCGAACCGGATCATCGTCCAGGGCCACACCGACGCCGTGCCGTACGCGGGCGGCGAGGGCGGCTACAGCAACTGGGAGCTGTCGGCCGACCGCGCGAACGCGTCGCGCCGCGAGCTGATCGCCGGCGGCATGGACGAGGCGAAAGTGCTGCGCGTGCTCGGCCTCGCGTCGACGCAGAACCTGAACAAGGCCGACCCGCTCGATCCGGAAAACCGCCGGATCAGCGTGATCGTGCTGAACCGCAAATCCGAAGAGGCGCTGATGCGCGACGATGCGACGACCACGACGCTGTCGGCGGATGCGGCCGGCTCGCAGCAGCTCGCGCAGCAGCTGGCCCCGGCGCCGGCCGCGCGCCCGGCGCTCGCGGCGTCCGCCGTCGCCGTGCCGAAACCCTGACGTTTACACGATTCCGAGACAGACATGATCCGAACCATTCTCGCCATCGACGACTCCGCGACCATGCGTGCGCTGCTGCAGGCAACGCTCGTGCAGGCCGGCTACGACGTGACGGTGGCGCCGGACGGCGAGGCCGGCTTCGACCTGGCGGCCACCGTGCCGTACGACCTGGTGCTGACCGACCAGAACATGCCGCGCAAGAGCGGGCTCGAAGTGATCGCCGCGCTGCGCAAGCTGACCGCCTATACGGAAACGCCGATTCTCGTGCTGACGACGGAAGGCAGCGACGCGTTCAAGGACGCCGCACGCGAGGCGGGCGCGACCGGCTGGATCGAAAAGCCGATCGACCCCGCCGTGCTGGTCGACCTGGTCGCGACGCTGTCCGAGCCGGCCGCCTCCTGACATTCACGCGACGCATTCAACCCGGGACCGGGCATGACTCTCGACATCACTCAGTTCTACCAGACATTTTTCGACGAAGCGGACGAGCTGCTCGCGCAGATGGAGCAGTTGCTGCTGAACCTCGACGTCGGCTCGCCCGACCCCGAGGATCTGGCCGCGATCTTCCGCGCCGCGCATTCGATCAAGGGCGGCGCGGCGACGTTCGGCTTTTCCGCGCTGACCGATACGACGCACATCCTCGAATCGCTGCTCGACCGCGCGCGCAACCATGAGCTGACGCTGACCAAGGAAATGGTCGACGCGTTCCTGGAGACGAAGGACGTGCTGTCCGACCAGCTCGTCGACTACCGCGCGAGCGCCGAACCGGACGCGGCCGCCGCCGCGACGATCTGCGCGAAGCTCGAACGGCTGAAGGCCGAGAGCGGCGCAGGTGCGCCGGCTGACGCCGCGGCTGCGCCCGTGGCGCCGGCCGCCGTCGCCGTCGCACCGGCTGCACCGGCCGTGGCACCGGCCGCCAGCGACGATCGCGTGCCCGACCACGTGATCGAGCAGGCCGTCGCGGCCGCGCATCCGGCGGCCGACGCCGATGCGGGCGAAGGCGGCCCGCACCTGAAGATCACGCTCGTGGGCGTCGATGCGAAGGATCGCGAACTGCTCACCGAAGAGCTCGGCAACCTCGGCCGGATCGTGGGCCGCGAGGAAGCCGGCGCCGACCTGACGCTGTGGGTCGAATCGGACGTGCCGTCCGACGACATCGTCGCCGTGTGCTGCTTCGTGATCGACGAAAGCCAGATCCGCGCCGGGCGCGGCACGGCGCCGGCCGCGCCGGCTGCCGCAGCGGAAGCCGCGGCACCGGCGGCAGAACCGGCCGCCGCCGCGCAACCGGTGCGCGCCGAGGGTTTCGCGCCGCAGGCCGCGGCGCCGCAACCGCCCGCACCGGCGCCGGCCGCGCCCGCGCCCGCCGCTGCCGCGCAAGCGCAGCAGCCGGCCCAGCAAGCGCACGCCGACCACGCGCCGCAGGCCGCCGCGCATCACGACGACAAGCGCGCCCGCCCGGCCGCCGCTGCCGCATCGGGCGCCGAAGGCAGCTCGATTCGCGTCGGCGTCGAGAAGGTCGATCAGCTGATCAACCTGGTCGGCGAGCTCGTGATCACGCAGGCGATGCTCGCGGAAACCGCGAGCGCGTTCGATCCGGCGCTGCACGACCGCCTGTTCAACGGCATGGCGCAACTCGAGCGCAACGCGCGCGACCTGCAGGAAGCCGTGATGTCGATCCGCATGATGCCGATGGACTACGTGTTCAGCCGCTTCCCGCGTCTCGTGCGCGACCTCGCCGGCAAGCTCGGCAAGCAGGTCGAGCTCGTCACGTTCGGCCAGGCGACCGAACTCGACAAGAGCCTGATCGAACGGATCATCGATCCGCTGACCCACCTCGTGCGCAACAGCCTCGACCACGGGATCGAGACGGTCGACAAGCGCGTGGCCGCCGGCAAGGACGCGGTCGGCCAGCTCGTGCTGTCGGCCGCGCATCACGGCGGCAACATCGTGATCGAGGTGAGCGACGACGGCGCGGGCCTGAACCGCGAGCGAATCCTCGCGAAGGCCGCGAAACAGGGCATGCAGGTGTCCGACAACATCAGCGACGACGAAGTCTGGCAACTGATTTTCGCGCCGGGCTTCTCGACGGCCGAGACGGTGACCGACGTGTCGGGCCGCGGCGTCGGGATGGACGTCGTGAAGCGCAACATCCAGTCGATGGGCGGCCACGTCGAGATCTCGTCGCAGGCCGGCCGCGGCACCACCACGCGGATCGTGCTGCCGCTCACGCTCGCGATCCTCGACGGGATGTCGGTGAAGGTCGGCAACGAGATCTTCATCCTGCCGCTGAACTTCGTGATGGAGTCGCTGCAGCCGTCGAACGACGACATCTACACGGTCGGCAACGGCGAACGCGTGGTGCGCGTGCGCGGCGAATACCTGCCGTTGGTCGCGCTGCACGAGGTGTTCTCGGTCGACGACGCGCGCACCGACCCGACGCAAGGAATCGTCACGATCATGGAAACCGAGGGGCGCCGTTTCGCGATGCTGATCGACGAGCTGGTCGGCCAGCAGCAGGTGGTCGTGAAGAACCTCGAAACCAATTACCGCAAGGTGCACGGCATCTCGGCGGCGACGATTCTCGGCGACGGCAGCGTCGCGTTGATCGTCGACGTCGCGGCGCTGAACCGTGAAACCCGTGCGACGCACGGCGCCCGTGCCGGCGCCGAGCTCGCGATGTTCTGATGTCACTCGCCATTCAACCGATTGGGGGCAAACGTGTCTGCTGAAGTCCAAATGATCAATCCGGCCGCGGCGAACGCGGCAACGAGCCGCCGCGATGCGGAACAAGGCGACGCGACGGGCCAGGAATTCCTCGTGTTCACGCTCGGCGACGAGGAGTACGGGATCGACATCCTGAAGGTGCAGGAAATCCGCGGCTACGACAGCGTCACGCGCATCGCGAACGCGCCGGAATTCATCAAGGGCGTGATCAACCTGCGCGGGATCATCGTGCCGATCGTCGACATGCGGATCAAGTTCCATCTCGGCCGCGTCGAGTACGACCACCAGACCGTCGTGATCATCCTGAACGTCGCGCACCGCGTGGTCGGGATGGTGGTCGACGGCGTGTCGGACGTGCTGACGCTGCAGACCGACCAGATCATGCCGGCGCCGGAATTCGGCGCGACGCTGACGACCGAGTACCTGACGGGCCTCGGCACGGTCGACGGCCGGATGCTGATCCTGATGGACATCGAGAAGCTGATGTCGAGCCGTGAAATGGCGCTGATCGAGACGCTCGGCGGGTAAGCGCGCCGCGCGCGCAGGAATCTAGGGAGAATCTGCAATGTTGCATAACTGGTCGATCCGCACGACGCTCACGGCGGTCGGACTCATCCTGGTGGCGCTGGCCGCAGCCGTCGGCGGGCTCGGCCTGTACGCGCTGAATCACGCGAGCCGCTCGCTCGACGAGATCGCGCACGTCGACCTGCCGGCGATCCATACGCTCGACGACACGTCGTCGTACCTGCTGCGTGCGCGTGTGTCGCTCGACCGCTTCCGTTCGCTGACGGAAGCCGGCAACACGGCCGAGGCGGCCAAGGTGCTCGATCGCGCGCAGGAGCTGTACGCGAAGTCGAACCAGAACTGGCAGGCGTTCCAGTCGACGTCGAAGCTCGGCGTCGAGCAGGCGCTCGTCGACGACCTGACCACCCGCTACACGACGATCGTGAAGGAAGGCGTCGAGCCCGAGTTCGCGGCCGCGCGCGCGGGCGACATGGCCGCGTACCACGCTGTGGCCGATACCAAGATCAGCCCGTTGTTCGTCGCGTACGACCAGGCCGCGTCGGCGGTGGTCGCCTCGCTGCAGAAGCGCGCGGAAGATCGCCAGACCGCGACGCAATCGCAGATCTCGCTGATGATCGGGCTGATCGCGGCCGGCATCGCGATCGCGTTCGTCGTCGTGATCGCGATCCGCTTCGCGCTGCGCGGGCTGATCGTGCAGCCGCTCGAGGACGCGATCGCGCACTTCGAGCGCATCGCCGGCGGCGACCTCACGCAGCCGGTGAACGTGTTCAGCACGAACGAGATCGGCCGCCTGTTCGGCGGCATCAAGCGGATGCAGGACGCCGTCACGACGATGGTGCAGGCCGTGCATCGCGGCACCGAATCGATCGACGTCGGCGCGCGCGAGATCGCGACCGGCAACATCGACCTGTCGCAGCGTACCGAGGAGCAGGCCGCATCGCTGCAGGAAACCGCGTCGAGCATGGAGCAGCTGACGGGCACCGTGCGGCAGAACGCGGAGAACGCGCGGCAGGCCAGCCAGCTCGCGGTGAACGCATCGGACATCGCGACGCAGGGCGGCGACGTGGTCGGCCAGGTCGTGTCGACGATGCAGGACATCGCGGCGAGCTCGGGCAAGGTCGTCGACATCATCGGCACGATCGAAGGCATCGCGTTCCAGACCAACATCCTCGCGCTGAACGCGGCGGTCGAAGCTGCCCGCGCGGGCGAACAGGGCCGCGGCTTCGCGGTGGTCGCGGGCGAGGTGCGCTCGCTCGCGCAGCGCAGCGCGAGCGCCGCGAAGGAAATCAAGCAGCTGATCGGCGATTCGGCCGAGAAGGTCGAAAGCGGGTCGGCGCTCGTCGCGCGTGCCGGCTCGACGATGGACGAGATCGTGCAGGCCGTGCGCCGCGTGACCGACATCATGGGCGAGATCAGCGCCGCGTCGGACGAACAGTCGACCGGCATCGAGCAGGTCAATCGCGCGGTTGGCCAGATGGATTCGGTCACGCAGCAGAACGCGGCGCTCGTCGAGCAGGCGGCCGCCGCGGCCGCGTCGCTCGAGGAGCAGACGCGCCAGATGAAGGCGATCGTGTCGGGCTGGCGCGTGTCGGGCGGCATCGTGCTCGCGCCGTCGCGCGGAGTCGCGCGGCCGGTTGCGCATGAGCCTGCGGCCGTGCCGGCGCTGACGTCGGAGCCGCGTTTCGATGCGGCGCCGGCCGCCGCGCTGCCGGCCCCGCAGGCTGCCGCACAACCGGCACGGCGCGCCGCGTCGGCGCCGCGTGCCGCCGCGGCGGCTGCGTCGGGAGCGGGCCATGAGCCGAAGCGTGCGGCCGATACGGGCGCGCACGCGCACAAGGATGCGCCGGCTTCCCGCGGCACGGCCGCGGGCGGCTATGGGCCGCGTCTCGCGAAAACCGCCGCGCCGGCCGACAAGCCGGCCGCGAAGCCCGCGCTCGTGCGCCCCGCGCTGAACGGCGAGAAGCCGGCGGCGGCCACGGCCGGCACGTCCGACGATGATTGGGAGACCTTCTAAACCATGCCGCACGCGCGCGCGCCGTTTCGACCCGATGTACCGGATGCCTCGCCTCGCGCGGGCGAGCCGGGGCGTGACTTCGCGTTCACGAGCGCGGATTTCGCACGCATTCGCGCGCTGATCCATCAACGCGCGGGAATCTCGCTGTCCGAGCACAAGCGCGACATGGCGTACAGCCGTCTCGCGCGCCGCTTGCGGGCACGCGGCCTCGACACGTTCCGCGACTACCTCGACCTGCTCGAGCAGGAAGACGATCCGCTCGAGTGGGAAGCGTTCACCAATGCGCTGACCACGAACCTGACCGCGTTCTTCCGCGAGTCGCACCATTTCCCGATCCTGTCGGATTTCGTGAAGGGGCGGCCGGCGCCGGTATCGGTCTGGTGCTCGGCGGCGTCGACCGGCGAGGAGCCGTACTCGATCGCGATCACGCTGATCGAGGCGCTCGGCGAATCGGCCGCGCGCGGCGCGTCGATCCTCGCGACCGATCTCGACACGCAGGTGCTCGCGAAGGCGGAGTCCGGCATCTACACGTACGACCAGGTCAAGCACCTGTCGCCCGAGCGGCTGAAGCGCTTCTTCCTGAAGGGCACGGGAGCGCAGTCCGGCCGCGTGAAGGTGCGCCCCGAGCTGCGCGCGATGATCCGCTTCGAGCAGCTGAACCTGACCGATGCGGACTACGGGATCGCGAAGCCGTTCGACGCGATCTTCTGCCGCAACGTGATGATCTATTTCGACAAGCCGACCCAGGGGCAGGTGCTGTCGCGCTTCGAGCCGCTGGTCAAGCCGGGCGGGCTGCTGTTCGCCGGCCATTCGGAAAATTTCACGTATGTCACGCAGGCGTTCCGGCTGCGCGGGCAGACGGTGTATGAACTGACCCGCGACGCCGCACTGGGCGCGCGGCCGCGTGGCGCGCAGGCGCCCGCGATGCCGTCGCCGGTGCGTGCGCGGGCCGCGGGCGCCGCGCCCGCCTTTGGAGAGCGCGGATGAGCGCCCTGCCGATCGCAACCAATCGCTACTTCGACAACCACTTCGGCCGTCCCGGCGTGAAGCTGTTGCCGAACGAGTTCTACACGACGTCCGAGGACATGGTGCTGATGACCGTGCTCGGCTCGTGCGTCGCCGCGTGCCTGCACGACCCGTACGCGGGCATCGGCGGGATGAACCACTTCATGTTGCCCGACGACGGCGCGGATCCGGGCGCAGCCGCGTCGGAATCGATGCGCTACGGTGCGTATGCGATGGAAGTGCTGATCAACGAGATGATCAAGGCCGGCGGGCGCCGCGAACGCTTCGAGGCGAAGGTGTTCGGGGGCGCCGCCGTGCTGGCCGGGATGACGACGATCAACATCGGCGACCGCAACGCGGATTTCGTGCGCCGCTACCTGGCGCTCGAACGCATCCGCATCACGGCGGAAGACCTGCAGGGCGTGCACCCGCGCAAGGTCGCGTTCATGGCGAACAGCGGGCGCGCGATGGTGAAGAAGCTGCGGCTGCAGGTGCCGGGCGTCACCGAGCGCGAAGCCGCGCTCGCCCGCGAGGCCGATCGCGCCCGCGCCGCACGGCCGCGTCCGCAGGTCGAGCTGTTCGCGGCGAAGCGCCCGGCCCCGCCGCAGCCGGCGCGGCCGCGCATCGAGCTGTTCGGGGCGCGCAGCGCGGCGCCGGCCGGCGGCGTGCGGGCGGCGAACCTATCAAGAAAGCAGGAGGCATGACCGCAGTGCAGAAGATCAAAGTGTTGTGCGTCGACGATTCGGCGCTGATCCGCAGCCTGATGACCGAGATCATCAACAGCCAGCCCGACATGACGGTGGTCGCGACCGCGCCCGATCCGCTCGTCGCGCGCGAGCTCATCAAGCAGCACAACCCCGACGTGCTCACGCTCGACGTCGAAATGCCGCGCATGGACGGGCTCGACTTCCTCGAGAAGCTGATGCGCCTGCGGCCGATGCCGGTCGTGATGGTGTCGTCGCTGACCGAGCGCGGCTCGGAAATCACGCTGCGCGCGCTCGAACTCGGCGCCGTCGATTTCGTCACGAAGCCGCGCGTCGGGATTCGCGACGGGATGCTCGACTATGCGGAAAAGCTCGCCGACAAGATCCGCGCGGCGTCGCGTGCGCGCGTGCGCCAGGCGCCGCAGCCGCAGGCCGTCGCGCGCGCGGCGGACAGCCACCCGGCCGCGCCGATGATCAACAACCCGCTCGTCAGTACCGAGAAGCTGATCATCATCGGCGCGTCGACGGGCGGCACCGAGGCGATCCGCGAAGTGCTGACGCCGCTGCCGCCGGATGCGCCGGCCGTGCTGATCGCGCAGCACATGCCGCCCGGCTTCACGAAGTCGTTCGCGCAGCGGCTGAACGGCCTGTGCCGGATCGCGGTGAAGGAGGCGGAGCACGGCGAGCGCGTGCTGCCGGGCCACGCGTATATCGCGCCGGGCCACGCGCACCTGTTGCTTGCGAGAAGCGGGGCGAACTATATTGCGCAACTGTCGGACGAGCCGCCGGTGAACCGGCACCGCCCGTCGGTCGACGTGCTGTTCCGATCGGCGGCGACGCACGCGGGCAAGAACGCGATCGGGGTGATCCTGACCGGGATGGGCCGCGACGGCGCGGCCGGCCTGCTGGAAATGAAACGCTCGGGCGCTCACACGTTCGCGCAGGATGAAGCGAGCTGCATCGTGTTCGGGATGCCGCGCGAGGCGATCGCGCTGGGCGGCGCGGACGAGATCGTGTCGCTCGCCGAGATGAGCCGCCGCGTGATGGCGCGCCTGGCGACGATGGGCGACCGCGTGCAGCGCGTTTGAATGGAATGTCACGGGGCGCGTGCCACGATACGCGTCCCGACGGAAACGAATCTGGAAAGGAACGACGATGGACAAGAGCATGAAAATCCTGGTGGTGGACGATTTCCCGACGATGCGCCGGATCGTCCGCAACCTGCTCAAGGAACTGGGCTACTCGAACGTCGACGAGGCCGAGGACGGCGCGGCCGGCCTTGCGCGGCTGCGCGGCGGCGGTTTCGACTTCGTGATCTCCGACTGGAACATGCCGAACCTCGACGGCCTCGCGATGCTGAAGGAAATCCGCGCGGACGCGACGCTCACGCACCTGCCGGTGCTGATGGTCACGGCCGAGTCGAAGAAGGAGAACATCATCGCGGCCGCGCAGGCCGGCGCGAGCGGCTACGTCGTGAAACCGTTCACGGCGGCGACGCTCGACGAGAAGCTGAACAAGATCATCGACAAGATGGCGAAGGCCGGGAGCTGACGTGAACGAGCCGACTCATGCCGCGCTGACGGGTGCGGGGTTCAGCGCCGACGGCCACGCCGAAGGCGCCGGTTTCGCGAGCGACCGCATCCTCGCGCGTATCGGCCATGTCACACGCACGCTGCGCGATTCGATGCGCGAGCTCGGGCTCGACAAGCACGTCGAGCGGGCGGCGGAAGCCGTACCCGATGCGCGCGACCGGCTGCGCTACGTCGCGACGATGACCGAGCAGGCCGCCGTGCGCGTGCTGAACGCGATCGAGGTCGCGAAGCCGATGCAGGCGCGCATCCAGAACGAGGCCGAGGCGCTCGACGCGCGCTGGGCGCAGTGGTACGCGGCACCGATCGAGCACGCGGAAGTGCGCGCGCTGATGGACGATACGCGCACGTTCCTGCGCACGCTGCCCGAATCGACGTCGGCGACCAGCGCGCAACTGCTCGAGATCATGCTCGCGCAGGATTTTCAGGACCTGACCGGGCAGGTGATCAAGAAGATCATGGACATGGTCTACCTGATCGAACAGCAACTGCTCACCGTGCTCGTCGAGAACATCGCGCCTGAGCGGCGCGAGCAGTTCGCGGCCACCGCGGCTGCGTTCGCGGCCGAGCAGATGAGTTCGACCGGCAGCCCCGAGTCGCTGCTGAACGGCCCGCAGATCGCGCCGGAAGGCAAGACCGACGTGGTCCAGGACCAGGGGCAGGTCGACGACCTGCTCGCCAGCCTGGGCTTCTGACCCGGCCGCGTTCCCCATACTGCTTTCCGCGCCCGCCGCACCGAGGCCCAGGGCGGTCCTGCGTCAAATTGACACTTCGACACCCTCAGCAGGCATACTACGCATCAGTAGCAACGTAGTGTCATTCGTACGATTTCATCTGTTGGCAGGTGGCGCGGGCCCGATGGCCGCGCGACTGGCAACGAAGCCAGTCCCTTGGGGGGGAACGTGAAGCTGAAACGCTTGGGCTGGGCTGTCGCGCATGCGACGGCTGCAATGGGTGTGCTGTGGAGCGTCCACGCATACGCGGAACTGGGCGGCGCGCCGATGTCGCCGCCGGCGGACGATCAGGCCGCAACCGTGCGCGCATTGCAGCGCGCAATGCGTTCGGCAGACGGCGTGCAGACGAGCACGGCCGCCTATACCGTCCGCGAGATCACGCTCGGATCGGGCACCGTCATCCACGAATACACGTCGGCGGCCGGCAGCGTGTTCGGCCTCGCGTGGCAAGGGCCGACGATGCCGGATCTCGCCTCGCTGCTCGGCAGCTATTTCCCGCAGTACACCGCAGGCGTCCAGGCGGCACACAAGGCGCGCGGCTGGCGCGCGCCCGTGTCCGTCGACACGAGCGGCCTCGTGATCCGGACCGGCGGCCACATGGGCGCCTTCTCGGGCCAGGCGTGGCTGCCGGCGGCGCTGCCTGCCGGCCTGACCGGCACCGACATCCAGTGACAGCGGGAGAGCGATCTTGAGAATTCCTCGTACATTCAAGCGCTGGCTCGGCGTGCTGGGCCTCGCGGCGGCGACGGCCGTCCTCGTGACGGCATGCGGCGGCGGCGACGGTGGCGGCAGCAGTTCGGGCAGCAACGGCAACAACGGTAACGGCGGCTCGGACGGCAATTCCGGGAACACGGCCGTCATCACCGTCAACGCCGGCGTCGCGAACGTGATCAACATCCCGACCATCAGCCTGAAGGTCTGTGCGCCGGGCACGTCGAACTGCCAGGTGGTCACCAACGTGCTTGTCGATACCGCGTCCTACGGGCTGCGGCTCGTCGGCAGCGCCGTGTCGGGCGTGCTTGGCAGCCTCCCGCAGGTGACGAGCGGCGGCGCGCCGGTCGCCGAGTGCGGCAAGTTCGTGTCGAGCTATACGTGGGGTTCGGTGCGCACGGTCGACCTGTCGATCGGCTCCGAGCAGGCGAGCTCGCTGCCCGTGCAGATCATCGGCGACCTCGGCACGACGAACGTGCCGAGCTCGTGCACGAACGGCGGCGCGTCGGCCAACACGGCGAGCGCGCTCGGCGCGAACGGGATCCTCGGCATCGGGCCGGCGCCGGTCGACTGCGGTACGACCTGCGCGACGTCCACGTCGACGAACAACAACTACTACGCGTGCCCGAACGGCGACAACGCGAACTGCACGATTGCGCTCGTGCCGGTGGCGCAGCAGGTGGCCAACCCCGTGCATCATTTCGCCGACAGCAGCGGGGTGAGCGTGAGCATGCCGACCATCTCGAGTAACGGACAGGCGAGCGCAACCGGGACGCTGACGTTCGGCCTGCCCGACCTGACCGGGAAGACCGTGATGACGTCGACCACGGCGGGCGACGTCAACGCGGCGTTCCTCGGGCGCAACATGACTGCGTTCTTCGATACGGGTTCGAATGCGTACTTCTTCAACGATTCGTCGCAGACGGTCTGTTCGAAGAACACGCAGTTCTACTGCCCGCCGGCGTCGACCACCTATTCGGCGACGCTGACCGGCCAGAACGGCGTGAGCGGCACGGTATCGATGCCCGTCACGAATGCGGATTCGCTGTTCTCGAACCCGTCGACGTTCGCGTTCAACGACATCGCGGGTCCGTTCGGTTCGTCCAGCTGGCTCGACATCGGGATGCCGCATTTCTACGGCAAGACGATCTACTTCGGGATGGACAACACCGCGAGCGGCGGCGCGGCGCCTTTCGTCGCGTTCTGACGCGGCACGGCGGGACGCAGGAACAAGGGGGCGAGCGGTCGCCCCCTTTTTTTATCCGGACGCGGGGCGCGGCACGACGGGTTCGACCGGCGCGCCGCCGCGCGCGGGCTGCGCGCGCAGGGTTTGCGTCGATCCGTTCCACGCATGGTGTAGGGCGATCGTGCCGGGGTGCGGCGCGTCAGGCGTCCGTGCGCCGGGCGGCGCAGCCGGCTGTCAGCGCGCAGGCGCGCGACAGCCGCGGAACCAGCGGAAGACGGAGCAGGGTGCGGTTCGACCGGAATCGGGAATGGCGAAGGGTCGCGCGCTTTGCACATCTGCGTAATGCCGGCCGGTTAATCGAATACGGCACACTTTTGCCGATTATCGATCGCACCCGGATTTCATTTTGATGTAATCAAATGCCGGATTATCCCGGGCTTCAGTTTCTGTCAGGTATTCAGGATTATTGAAATGACGCGGCATGCAAGTCGACGGTGTCGCATTCCGCTGTTGCAGCCGTTCCCGTGCCGTGTGGGCGGCGTTCTGGCGGCGATGCGGCCGGGTGCGCGCACTACCCGGTATGTAAAAACAGATGGAGTCCGCCGAAATTCAAACATATAATGCCGGCGTTGTTTCCGGGGTCGTCTATATAAAACAGGAGGGTAATAAGATGAATTTTTCAGAAGCCGTTCGTTCCGTACTCAATAAATACGCGACATTCGAAGGCCGTGCGCGCCGTGCCGAATACTGGTATTTCGCGCTGCTGACCTGTGCGCTGTCGATCGCCGCGCAGATCATCGGCGCGGTGGGCCGCGACGCGGGCCTGATCACGCTGCTGCTGCTCGCCGTGATCTGCCTGGTTTCGCTGGCGCTGATCATTCCGAGCATCGCGGTCAGCGTGCGCCGGCTGCACGATACGGGCCGCTCGGGCTGGTTTCTGCTGCTCGCGCTGATTCCGATCGTCGGCGGCATCCTGCTGCTCGTGTGGATGTGCTCGCGCGGCACCGAAGGTCCGAACCGCTTCGGCGAGGATCCGGTCGCGGCAGCCTGACCGACGCCTGCCCCGACGCGCGACGCCGTCGCGTCGGGGCACGGTTCGCACCCGCCAAGCCGTTTCACCGACTCTCCCTTTCCGCGCCTTTTCCCCGCTTCACGCCGTCGCCGCTCCGTCCGGAGCCGACCCCCGCGATCGCACCGATCGACACGTTGTCCGGCCGCGCCGCACACCGTTCCGTCCCCCTTCCAGGCCCGTTCGCGCCGGCTCGCCCGATTCCCCGAAATACCCCCCTTTCCCGGCTTTGCTCGACCGATCGGCGTTTGACGCCTCCATGAATAATCGGTGTCACTGGAAAGCGGCATTCCGCCGTACCCGACTGGAGGCCACGTGGCAGACGAGAGCGATCTCGACAAGACCGAAGCCGCCACTCCCAGGCGCCGCGAGAAGGCGCGCGAGGAGGGGCAGGTCGCGCGTTCGCGCGAGCTGGCTTCGTTCGCGCTGCTCGCGGCCGGGTTCTATGGCGCCTGGCTGCTCGCGGGCCCGTCGGGCGGGCATCTGCAGGCGATGCTGCGCGGCGCGTTCACGTTCGATCGCGCGACCGCGTTCGACACGAACCGGATGCTGTCGGCGGCCGGCAGCGCGAGCTTCGAAGGCTTCGCCGCGCTGCTGCCGATCCTCGCGCTCACCGGCGTCGCCGCGCTGCTCGCGCCGATGGCGCTCGGCGGCTGGCTGATCTCGTCGAAGACCTTCGAGCTGAAGTTCGACCGCCTCAACCCGATCTCGGGCCTCGGCCGGATCTTCTCGATCCAGGGGCCGATCCAGCTCGGGATGTCGCTCGCGAAGACGCTGGTCGTCGGCGGGATCGGCGGCATCGCGATCTGGCGCAGCAAGGACGAGCTGCTCGGCCTCGCGACGCAGCCGCTCGGCGCGGCGCTGCCCGATGCGCTGCACCTGGTCGCCGTGTGCTGCGGCACGACGGTCGCCGGGATGCTGGTGGTCGCCGCACTCGATGTGCCTTACCAAATCTGGCAGTACAACAAGAAGTTGCGCATGACGAAGGAAGAAGTGAAGCGCGAGCATCGCGAGAACGAAGGCGATCCGCACGTGAAGGGGCGCATCCGCCAGCAGCAGCGCGCGATCGCGCGCCGCCGGATGATGGCGGCCGTGCCGAAGGCCGACGTGGTCGTGACGAACCCGACGCACTTCGCCGTCGCGCTGCAATACACGGACGGCGAGATGCGCGCGCCGAAGGTCGTCGCGAAGGGCGTGAACCTCGTCGCCGCGCGCATCCGCGAACTCGCGGCCGAGCACAACGTGCCGCTGCTCGAAGCGCCGCCGCTCGCGCGTGCGCTGTATCACAACGTCGAACTCGAACGCGAGATTCCCGGCTCGCTGTACTCGGCCGTCGCCGAAGTGCTCGCGTGGGTCTACCAGCTCAAGCGCTTCCGTTCGGAAGGCGGCGCGTTCCCGGCGGCGCCGGTCGATCTGGCGGTGCCGGCCGACCTCGACAAGGGCGCGTCGGTGCCCGCCGAAGACGAACGCGAGGAAGCCGAAGACACGCTCGGCAAGGCAGGTGCGGCATGAGCACCCCGACCGGCCTGTTCGCGAAGCGCCCGAACCCGTTCGCGGGCACCAACCTGCGCGCGCTCGCGGGCCCGATCCTCATCTGCATGATCCTGGGGATGATGATCCTGCCGCTGCCCCCGCTGCTGCTGGATCTGCTGTTCACGTTCAACATCGCGCTGTCCGTGATGGTGCTGCTCGTCAGCATGTACACGATGAAGCCGCTCGACTTCGCGGCGTTCCCGAGCGTGCTGCTGTTCTCGACGCTGCTGCGCCTGTCGCTGAACGTCGCGTCGACGCGCGTCGTGCTGCTCGAAGGCCACACGGGCCCGGACGCGGCCGGCCAGGTGATCGAGGCATTCGGCCACTTCCTCGTCGGCGGCAACTTCGCGGTCGGTATCGTCGTGTTCGTGATCCTGATGATCATCAACTTCATGGTGATCACGAAGGGCGCGGGGCGGATCGCCGAAGTGTCCGCGCGCTTCACGCTCGATGCGATGCCCGGCAAGCAGATGGCGATCGACGCCGACCTGAACGCGGGCCTCATCAACGAAGAGCAGGCCCGCAAGCGCCGCCTGGCCGTGTCGCAGGAAGCCGAGTTCTACGGGTCGATGGACGGCGCGTCGAAGTTCGTGCGCGGCGACGCGATCGCCGGCCTGATCATCATGGCGATCAACGTGATCGGCGGGCTGATCGTCGGGATGGTCCAGCACGACATGACGTTCGCCGCGGCCGGCACGAACTACACGCTGCTGACGATCGGCGACGGCCTCGTCGCGCAGATCCCGTCGCTCGTGATCTCGACCGCGGCGGGCGTGATCGTGTCGCGCGTCGCGACCGACGAGGACATCGGCACGCAGATCACCGGCCAGCTGTTCACGAACCCGCGCGTGCTGAACATCACCGGCGCGATCATCGGGCTGATGGGGCTGATCCCCGGCATGCCACACTTCGCGTTCCTCGCGCTCGGCGGCGGCGCGATCTGGCTGGCCCGCACGCAGACCAAGCGCGCGGCGGCCCGCAAGGCGGCCGGCGACCTGACCGACATCGCGCCGCCCGCGGCGCTGCCGTCGGACAGCCATGAGGCGACCTGGGACGACGTGCAGCTGATCGACCCGCTCGGGCTGGAAGTCGGTTACCGGCTGATCCCGCTCGTCGACAAGAACAGCGACGGCGAACTGCTCAAGCGCATCAAGAGCATCCGCAAGAAATTCGCGCAGGAAATCGGCTTCCTGCCGCCGGTGATCCATATCCGCGACAACCTCGAGCTGCGGCCGAACGCGTACCGGATCGCGCTGAAGGGCGTCGAGATCGGCGTCGGCGAAGTGTTCCCGGGCCAGTGGCTCGCGATCAACCCCGGCCAGGTGACGGCCGCGCTGCCGGGCGCCGTCACGCAGGATCCCGCGTTCGGGCTGCCGGCCGTGTGGATCGACGTCGCGATGCGCGAACAGGCGCAGGTGTACGGCTACACGGTGGTCGACGCGAGCACGGTCGTCGCGACGCACCTGAATCATCTGGTCGTCCAGCACGCAGCCGAGCTGCTCGGCCGCCAGGAAGTGCAGTCGCTCGTCGAGCGCACCGGCAAGGACGCGCCGTCGCTCGTCGAGGACCTCATCCCGAAGACGATCTCGCTGACGACGCTGCAGAAGGTGCTGCAGAACCTGCTCGAGGAAGGCGTGCCGATCCGCGACATGCGCACGATCCTCGAGGCCGTGTCCGAACACGCGGGCCGCGGCGATGCGTTCGAGATCACGGCCGCCGTGCGGCTGGCGCTCGGCCGCGCGATCACGCAGCAGTGGTATCCGGGCGCAGGCGAGATGCAGGTGATGGGCCTCGACTCGAATCTCGAGCGCGTGCTGTCGCAGGCGCTCGCCACCGGCGCGAACCCGGGCCTCGAACCCGGCCTCGCGCACAACCTTCTGACCGGCACGCAACAGGCGATGCTGCGTCAACAGAATCTCGGGCTGCCGCCCGTGCTGCTGGTGCAGCACGCGCTGCGCGCGATGCTCGCGCGTTTCCTGCGCCGCAGCCTGCCGCAATTGAAAGTGCTGTCGTACGCCGAAGTGCCGGACACACGCACGATCAAAGTCGTTAACGTCATCGGGGGTTCCGCTTGAACATTCGCAAATTCACCGGCGCAACGAGCCGCGACGCACTTCGTCTCGTGCGCGAGGCGCTCGGCGCCGACGCGGTCGTGCTGTCGAACCGCACGCTCGATGACGGCAGCGTGGAAATCGTTGCGCTTGCAGATTCGGACCTGGCCGCCGTGACGCCGCCGGCTGCGGCGCGCCCGCGCAGCGCCGCGCCGCGCGTGCCGGAATCCGTGCCGGCCGCCGCTGTGCCGGGCATCGTGTCGCGCCCGGGTGCGGCGCTCGCGCGCCCGACGGTCAATCCGTATGCGGCAGGCGAAGGCGGGCTGCCGGACGTGTTCTCGTCGGTGTTCGGCGCCAGCGCCGAGGCAGACGACGCGGCGGCGCAACCGTCGGCGATCGAGGACGACGCGCCGGCTGCGGCAGCGCCGCTTTCGGCCGCCCCGGCCGCGGCCTCTGAACCCGCACCGTGGCTCGTCGAGCACGCGAAGCGCCTGACGCAACAGCGCGACGCGCTGATGGCGCGTGCGCAGGCGGCGCCCGCCGCGCCGCAGGCGAGCGCGCCTGCCCCGCAGGCCGCCGCGAGCGCGACGCCGCCCGACTGGGCGCGCGACATCGTGCGCGACGCCGAACGCCGGATGCCGGCCGCCGCCGCCCGCGCGCGCGACACGAGCGCGAGCGCGGCGTATGCCGCGAAGGCGGCCGAGCGCACGCGCCTGTCCGCCGACACCGCGGCCGCGGTGGCCGACGCAGTGAAGTCGCGCATCGAGCGGATCGTCAACGATACGGTGATGCAGGAGCTCGGCGAACTGCGCGGGATGATGGAAGAACAGTTCGACAGCCTGTTGTGGCACGACCGCCAGCGCCGCAGCGCCGTGCATGGCGCGCTGACGAAGCACCTGTTCGCGGCCGGTTTCTCCGCGCAGCTCGTGCGGATGCTGGTCGACAACATGCCGGCCGGCGACGGCGCGCAGACCTTCGAACAGGCCGCCGCATGGGCGCAGTCGGTGCTCGCGTCGAACCTGCCGGTGCTCGAAAGCGAGGATGCGCTGATGGAGCGCGGCGGCGTGTTCGCGCTGATGGGGCCGACGGGCGTCGGCAAGACGACCACCACCGCGAAGCTGGCCGCACGCTGCGTGATGCGCTTCGGCGCGAGCAAGGTCGCGCTGCTGACCACCGACAGCTACCGGATCGGCGGCCACGAGCAGCTGCGCATCTTCGGCAAGATCCTCGGCGTGCCCGTGCACGCGGTGAAGGATGCGGGCGACCTCGCGCTCGCGCTGTCCGAGCTGCGCAACAAGCACATCGTGCTGATCGACACGATCGGCATGAGCCAGCGCGACCGCGCGGTATCCGACCAGATCGCGATGCTGCACGGGGCGAACGCGCCGGTGCAGCGCCTGCTGCTGCTCAACGCGACGAGCCACGGCGACACGCTCAACGAAGTCGTGCAGGCGTACCGCAGCGCGGGCGAGCATCCGGACCTGGCCGGCTGCATCCTCACGAAGCTCGACGAGGCGACCCACCTCGGCGGCGTGCTCGACACGGTGATCCGCTACAAGCTGCCGATCCATTACGTGTCGACCGGCCAGAAGGTGCCGGAGAACCTGTACGTCGCGTCGACCAAATTCCTGCTGAAGAGCGCGTTCTGTGTACCGCGCGACGGCTCGCCCTTCGTGCCGCAAGACGAGGACATGCCGACGCTGCTCTCCGCACTGACCGCACGTTCCACCGCCGAGCTGCACGAGGTGCGATTTGGATAAACGAAACATCGACCAGGCCGAAGGGCTGCGGCGCCTGCTGGCCGGGCGCGCGTCGCGCATCGTCGCGGTGACGGGCGGGCCGGCGGGTGTCGGCTGCACGTCCACCGTCGTGAACCTGGCGGCGGCGCTCGCGTCGCTCGGCAAGGATGTGCTCGTCGTCGACGAGCGTGCCGACGTGCATTCGGCCAGCGCGACGCTGGCGGGCGCGTGGCTGCGCGACGGCGAACGCACGCGGGTCGCGGCCGGCTTCGGCCTGTGCGGCGCGGCGCGGCTCGCACGCACCGGCTACACCGATGCGCAACTGAGCGATTTCATCGACGGGCCGGCCGACATCGTCCTCGTCGACGCGCAGCTCGGCGCCGACGGTTCGTTCTCGACGCTCGCACGTGAAGCGCACGACGTGCTGATCGTCACGCGGGTCGCCGCGCAGGCGATCACCGAGGCGTACGCGTGCATGAAGCGGCTGCATTTCGCGCATGCGCTCGCGCAGTTCCGCGTGCTGACCAATCACGTCGGCAGCCACGCGGACGCGAAGGTCGCGTTCGACAACCTCGCGGGCGTCGCGAGCCGCTACCTGACGGTGTCGATCGCCGACGCGGGCTGCGTGAGCGCCGATCCGCTCGTCGAGCACGCACGCGAGCTGATGCGTGTCGTGGTCGACGCGTTCCCGTCGTCGGCTGCCGCGCGCGACTACCGGCAGATTGCCGCCGACCTGCTGTACTGGCCGATGCGTCCGCATTCGGGTGCGGGCCGCGCCGTGCACGCGGGCGGCAAGCCGTCGTATGAGGCGGGCGCGGCACACGCCGCGTGAGGGCCACCGGAAGGAGAGAGCCATGATGTACAACGCTCAAGGAAAGATGTCTCAGGCCGACGTGCTCGCGCAATATGCGCCGCTCGTGCGACGCCTCGGGCTGCAGCTCGTCGCGAAGATGCCGGCGAGCGTCGACCTCGACGACCTGATCCAGGCCGGCATGATCGGCCTGATGGACGCGGCCGGCCGCTACAAGGAAGACCAGGGCGCGCAGTTCGAGACCTACGCGACGCAGCGCATCCGCGGCGCGATGCTCGACGAGCTGCGCAGCAACGACTGGCTGCCGCGCAGCCTGCGCAAGACGTCGCGCGAGGTCGAGCACGCGGTGCACCAGGTCGAGCAGCATCTCGGCCGCTCGGCGAGCGAGACCGAGATCGCGCAGCACCTGAACATGCCGCTCGACGAATACCAGGGGATGCTGCAGGACCTGCACGGCAGCCAACTGATCTACTACGAGGATTTCGACCGTGCGGCCGACGATGAGCCGTTCCTCGACCGCTACCGCGTCGATCACGCCGATCCGCTGTCGGCGCTGCTCGACGAGCACCTGCGCGAAGCGCTCGTCGAGGCGATCGAGCGGCTGCCGGAGCGCGAGAAGCTGCTGATGTCGCTGTACTACGAACGGGGTCTGAATCTGCGCGAGATCGGCGCCGTGCTCGAAGTGAGCGAATCGCGCGTGTGCCAGCTGCACAGCCAGGCCGTCGCGCGCCTGCGCGCGCGGCTGCGCGAACAGGCGTGGGTCGGCGCGGAGTCCTGACCCTTTCCTGACGGCAGCGCACGCCGCCGTCGCGCGCTTGCGCCGTGTGTGCGCCGCGCTTGCGCATTCTGCGCGCCGATTTGCTACAATCCTCTCCGCTTTCCGAGGAGCGTTGCGACGGACCATCCTGCGTCCGCCAGGCTCGGAAGGCTTCACCAAGCAGCCGCGCGGCACAACCGCGCCGGTTCCGCTTCCTGAACGGCGCTCACGTCACCAATCTAGAAACTTTTTAGAAAGGAGGGCGTGATGAACGCCATGATCGATTCCAAAGCTTCCAACGATTACGTCGTCGCCGACATGGCGCTGGCCGGCTGGGGCCGCAAGGAACTGAATATCGCCGAGACCGAAATGCCGGGCCTCGTGCAGATCCGTGACGAATACAAGGCGCAGCAGCCGCTGAAGGGCGCGCGCATCGCCGGTTCGCTGCACATGACGATCCAGACGGGCGTGCTGATCGAGACGCTGAAGGCGCTCGGCGCGGACGTCCGCTGGGCCTCGTGCAACATTTTCTCGACGCAGGACCATGCGGCTGCCGCGATCGTCGAAGCCGGCACGCCGGTGTTCGCGTTCAAGGGCGAATCGCTCGACGAATACTGGGAGTTCTCGCACCGCATCTTCGAATGGCCGAACGGCGAATTCGCGAACATGATCCTGGACGACGGCGGCGACGCAACGCTGCTGCTGATCCTCGGCGCGAAGGCCGAGAAGGACCGTTCGGTAATCGCGAAGCCGACCAACGAGGAAGAAGTCGCGCTGTACAAGTCGATCGCGAAGCACCTCGACGCGGACCCGACCTGGTACTCGACGCGCCTCGCGCACATCAAGGGCGTGACCGAAGAAACCACGACCGGCGTGCACCGCCTGTACCAGATGGAAAAGGACGGCCGCCTGCCGTTCCCGGCGTTCAACGTGAACGATTCGGTCACGAAGTCGAAGTTCGACAACCTGTACGGCTGCCGTGAATCGCTGGTCGACGGCATCAAGCGCGCGACCGACGTGATGATCGCGGGCAAGGTCGCGGTCGTCGCGGGCTACGGCGACGTGGGCAAGGGCTGCGCGCAGTCGCTGCGCGGCCTGGGCGCGACCGTGTGGGTCACCGAAATCGACCCGATCTGCGCGCTGCAGGCGGCGATGGAAGGCTACCGCGTCGTGACGATGGAATACGCGGCCGACAAGGCCGACATCTTCGTGACGGCGACCGGCAACTACCACGTGATCAACCACGATCACATGAAGGCGATGCGCCACAACGCGATCGTCTGCAACATCGGTCACTTCGACTCGGAAATCGACGTCGCGTCGACCCGCCAGTACCAGTGGGAAAACATCAAGCCGCAGGTCGACCACATCATCTTCCCGGACGGCAAGCGCGTGATCCTGCTGGCGGAAGGGCGCCTCGTGAACCTCGGCTGCGCGACCGGCCACCCGTCGTTCGTGATGTCGAACTCGTTCGCGAACCAGACGCTCGCGCAGATCGAGCTGTTCGTGCGCGGCGGCGAGTACGAGAACAAGGTGTACGTGCTGCCGAAGCACCTCGATGAAAAGGTCGCGCGCCTGCACCTCGCGCGCATCGGCGCGAACCTGTCCGTGCTGTCGGACGAGCAGGCGTCGTACATCGGTGTGCAGAAGGATGGCCCGTTCAAGCCGAACCACTACCGCTACTGATCCGATGCGCCGCTGCCGCGGTGCCGTGCGCGCGTCGCCGACGTGCCCGCGGTACGGCGGCACGGCGCCGGATCGCCGGTTGCCGCGGCGCGCCTTCGGGCACCCGCGGCAACCGGCGGCGGCTACTGATCGTACCGATCGACAACCGAACCGGAGCACTCCATGAGCGTCATCCTCACCTGGGTCATCAACGCGCTCGCGCTGCTGATCATCACGTACCTCGTGCCGTCGATCCACATCAAGAGCTTCGGCACGGCGCTGATCGTGGCGGTCGTGCTCGGCCTGATCAACACGGTGATCCGCCCGGTGCTGATCCTGCTGACGCTGCCCGTCACGATCGTCACGCTCGGGGTGTTCATCCTCGTCGTGAACGCGTTGTGCTTCTGGTTCGCGTCGTCGCTGCTGAAGGGCTTCGAGGTGTCGGGCTTCTGGTCCGCGTTCTTCGGTTCGATCCTGTACAGCATCGTGTCGTGGCTGCTGTCCGCGCTGATCTTCGGTCAGCGCGACATCGGCTGAGGCCTGAGCCTGTTCCCACCGAATCATGAAACCGATCGAACTCTCGTTTGAATTCTTCCCGCCGAAGACGGCGGAAGGCGTCGAGAAGCTGCGCGCCACGCGTGCGCAACTGCTGCCGCTGAAGCCGAAATTCGTCTCCGTGACGTTCGGCGCCGGCGGCTCGACGCAGCAGGGCACGCTCGATACCGTGCTCGACATGCAGAAGGACGGCCTCGAGGCCGCGCCGCACCTGTCGTGCATCGGCTCGTCGCGCGACAGCCTGCGTGCGATCCTCGACCAGTACCGCTCGTACGGCATCCGGCATATCGTCGCGCTGCGCGGCGACCTGCCGTCCGGGATGGGCGCGGTCGGCGAGCTGCGCTATGCGTCCGAGCTCGTCAGCTTCATCCGCGCCGAGCATGGCGACTGGTTCCACATCGAGGTCGCCGGCTATCCCGAGTACCATCCGCAAGCGCGAACGCCTGCGGCCGATCTCGAGAATTTCGCGCGCAAGGTGAAAGCCGGCGCGAATTCCGCGATCACGCAATACTTCTTCAACGCCGACGCGTATTTCCGCTTCGTCGACGATGCGCGCAAGCTGGGCGTGGACGTGCCGATCGTGCCGGGCATCATGCCGATCACGAACTTCTCGCAGCTGATGCGCTTCTCCGAGATGTGCGGCGCCGAAGTGCCGCGCTGGGTCGCGCGCCGGCTCGAGAGCTTCGGCGACGATCGCGAGTCGATCCGTGCGTTCGGCGCGGACGTCGTCACGAGCCTGTGCCAGCGTCTGGTCGACGCGGGCGTGCCCGGGCTGCACTTCTATACGCTGAACACGGCGGCCGCGACGCGGACGATCTGCGAACGGCTCGTCGTGTAAGCGCGCTCACGCGATTGCAGGTGGAAAAGCCCCGCCGGTTTGTGCCGGCGGGGCTTTTTTTCGAGGCCCGCAGCGCGGGGCCGCGTGCGTCAGCGCTGCGCCTGCATCAGCGGCGGGCGGCGGTCGAACCACGGCCGCGCCTGTTCGAGCTGCCGGGCGAGCCTGAGCAGCAGCCCGTCGTCGGTGTGGCGCGCGGCAAACTGCACGCCGATCGGCAGCCCGCGCGCGTTCCAGTAGAGCGGCACCGACATCGCCGGCTGGCCGGTCAGGTTGAACAGCTCGGTGCAGCCGGCCCACTTGAACGCCTTTTCCGACGACTTCGCGAGCATTTCCTTCAGCAGCGGCTTCACCGGCAGCGCGGCGAGCACCTTCATCTGCGCCGATTCGAACGGCGTCGGCTGCAACTCGCCGATCTTCACCGGCGGGCCCGCGAGCGACGCGCACAGGATCGCGTCGTAGCGCGACACGAGGCCGGCCACCTGCACCGTAAGCTGGCGCTGCCATTCGAGCACGTCCGGCAGGCGCGTGCGCGCGAGGCGCCGGCCGACCACGGCCATCGCCCACGTCGCGGCCTCGAATTCGCCGCGCTTCGGCGTGCGGCCGGTCAGCGCGCGCGCGCCGAGCACCATCTCCTCGGCGATCGTCGCCCATAGCGTGAGGAAGGTTTCGGCCGCGCGCGCGTAGTTGACGTGCAGCGTCGCCGGCTCGACATGGTGGCCGAGCGATTCGAGCAGCGCGGCCGCGTCGTCGAGCGCCGCGCGCGTGTCGTCGGCGAGCGCCGGCGCGAGCATCGGGTCGAGCACGAGGCCGATCCGCAGCGGGCCGGGCGGCGTGTCGAGCTCGCCGAGGAACGTGCCGGGCGAGCCGGCCGGCAAGGTCTGGCCGGTCGTCACGTCGAGCAGCAGCGCGCTGTCGCGCACGCTGCGCGTGACCGCATGCTGGACGACCAGCTCGCCGTTCGAAGGCAGGTCGACGAGTACCGGGTTGCGGCTCGGCTTCAGTCCGAACAGCCCGCAGCACGATGCCGGAATGCGGATCGAGCCGCCGCCGTCGGACGCATGCGCGATCGGCACGATGCCGGCCGCGACGGCCGCCGCCGCGCCGCCGCTCGAGCCGCCGGGCGTGTGATCGAGACTCCACGGGTTGCGGCACGCGCCGAACAGCTCGGGTTCCGTGTACGGCATTTGGCCGATCTCCGACGTGTTGGTCTTGCCGAACACGTTGAGACCGGCCGCGCGGCTTCGCGCGATCACCGGCGAATCGTCGGCGGGCACGAAATACCGGTAGTGCCGGCTGCCCATCGACAGCGGCAGCCCGGCGACCGCCGCGCCGAGATCCTTCACGAGATAGGGGACGCCGGCGAACGGCGCGTCGGCGCCGCCGTCGGGTGTGGCGGCCGCACGCTGGCGTGCGGCTTCGTAGTCCTGCAGCACGATCGCGTTGATCGCGCTGTTGACCGCTTCGGCCTGGCCGATCGCGGCGTCGAGCAGTTCGCGCGGGCTCGCCTTGCGTTCGCGTACCAGCGTGGCGAGGCCGATCGCGTCATGCGCGAGATAGTCCGAGTGCATCGCAGTCACCCCCGTTGTGACCCGTGGCGATGACGGCAGCATAACGCGGGCCCGGTGCGCGGGCCCGCGGCCGGCCGTTTTTAGAGGTGCTCGGCGAGGAAGGTCAGCGTGCGGCCGTGCGCGAGCGCCGACGCGCGCTGGTTGTACGACGCGCGGTCCGTGCAGTTGAAGCCGTGCTCGGCGCCCGGATACACATGGAACGACGCATGGCCGTGGCCGGCGAATGCCGCCTTCACCTGTTCGACGGCCGTGAGCGGGATTCCGTGGTCGTTTTCCGCGTAGTGGAACAGGATCGGCTGCGTGACCTTGCCGGCGAGGTCGAGCGCGTTCTGGATGCCGCCGCCGTAGTAAGCCACGGCCGCATCGATCTTGCCGGTCGCGGCCGCGCGGTACGCGAGCTGACCACCGAAGCAGTAACCGATCGCGGCGATCTTGCCGGCCACTTCGGGGCGCGCGCGCAACGCATCGGCGGCCGCACCGATGTCCGCGACCGCGAGACCCACGTCGGTCTTTTTCATCAGTTCGATGCCTTTGTCGCGATCCGCGCCTTCGTAGGTCAGCTCGACGCGCGGCTGCGTGCGCCAGAACACGTCCGGCGCGAGCGCGACGAAGCCGTCGGAGGCGTACTGGTCGGCGACCGCGCGGATGTGCGAGTTCACGCCGAAGATCTCCTGGATGATGATGACGGCAGGGCCTTTGCCGCGCTTGGGCAGTGCGAGATAGCCGCCGAAGCTGTCGTTACCGGTGGGGATGTCGATCCATTGGGCAGTCACGTTCTGAACTCCTGGCGAACGGGGTGCGCGATGCGCCTCCCGGGGTGGAACAGGCCCTAGAGTGTGCCACCGATCCCGTGTCATTGCAGGGTACGCGCCCGCTTCTCGCGCAGCGATCGTTTCGATCTCGATTATTCATTTTTCGGCGCTGCGCCACTTCGATAGAGTCGATGTGCCGGCCTTTACAAAGCGCTTTCGCGCATCGTCATCGAAGGATTCGCCATGTCTGCCCGTTTGTTGTCCACCCCCTTTTCCGAACGCTTCGGCCTGCGCCTGCCGCTCGTGCAGGCGCCGATGGTCGGCGCGACCACGACCGCGATGGTCGCCGCCGCCTCGAATGCCGGCGCGCTCGGCAGTCTCGGCGCCGGCGCGTTCGCGCCCGAGCGCCTCGCGTCCGAAGTCGACGCCATTCGCGCGGCGACCGATCGCCCGTTCGCGATCAACCTGTTCGTGCTGCCGGACGCCGCGCCCGACGCGGCGACCGTCACCCGCGCATTGGCCGCGATCGACCCGCTGAACGCGGCGCTCGGATTGCCGCCGGGCACGGCGCCCGCGCGCTACGCTCCCGACTTTCGCGCGCAGCTCGATGCACTCGTGGCGTTGCGCGTGCCCGTGGCGAGCTTCACGTTCGGCGTGCTCGATGCCGCCGACGTCGCGCGCCTGAAGGCCGCCGGCACCTACGTGATCGGCACGGCGACGCACGTGGCCGAGGGGCTCGCATGGCGGGCGGCCGGCGCCGACGCGCTGTCCGCGCAAGGCGCGGAGGCGGGTGGCCATCGCGGCACGTTCATCGGTTCCGCCGATGACGCGCTGATCGGTACGCTCGCGCTCGTGCCGCAACTGGTCGACGCGACCGGCCTGCCCGTGCTTGCCGCGGGCGGCATCATGGACGGCCGCGGGATCGCGGCCGCGCTCGCACTCGGCGCGCAAGGCGCACAGCTCGGCACCGCGTTTCTCACCTGCACGGAAAGCGCGATCGCGGCGGACTGGAAGGCGCGCCTGCTCGCGAGCGCCGATACGTCGACGCAGGTCACGCGCGCGATCACCGGCCGCCACGCGCGCGGGCTGCGTAACACGCTGATGGCGCGGCTCGGCGAGCGCATGGCCGACGTCGCGCCGTACCCGGTGCAGAACGCGCTGACGCAGCCGCTGCGCCAGGCCGCCGCACGCGCCAACAATGGCGACTACCTGTCGCTGTGGGCCGGGCAGGGCGCACCGCTCGCGCGACGGCGCGGCGACGCGCTGACGACCTCGCAGCTCGTTGACGCGCTCGATGCCGAATGGCGTGCGGCGGCGGCCTGAATCGTTCATGTCGGACGATGAAACGCGCGTTGTCGCGCGCGTTTCATTCAATGATCGCAGACATAAAATACCGAATCGAAATGCCCCCGGACTGCTTTGAAACACCCTTTCGGCACGCCGCCGAGAATTAGCGGAAACCCTTATCAGGCGGGGCTTGCAGCGATGTTCGAGTCGTCATTCCAAAGTACGCATATCGGTAGTGTTACCACTACCCCAAAAAAGTCCCACAAATTAATTTGATCACCTACACTTGCGCGCAAGTACGGGCGGGCGGCTGCTAAAAGCGGCGGTTTTCACGTGCTTGAGGCCAAGTGCATGAACGATGCATCCGGCGAATCGTCCAGTGATTGCAAACACAGGGATGGCAGCGGGGCACCGGGCGATGGCGTTTATTGGGACCGAAACTGGAGACTTACATGAATATCAAGATGCAAAAGCTGCTGCCGATCACTGCTGCGGCGATGCTGTGCGTTGCAGCTGCAAGCAACGCGGCCGCCGATCAAGTCGTCAAGATCGGCCACGTCGCGCCCTTGACGGGCGGCATTGCACACCTGGGCAAGGACAACGAAAACGGTGCGCGTCTCGCGGTCGAGGAGATCAACGCCAAGGGTCTCGTGATCGGCGGCCAGAAAATCACGCTGCAACTCGACCCGCAGGATGACGCTGCCGACCCGCGGCAGGCCACGCAGGTCGCGCAGAAGCTCGTCGACGACAAGGTCGTCGCGGTGGTCGGCCACCTGAACTCGGGCACGTCGATCCCGGCCTCGAAGATCTACAGCGATGCAGGCATCGTGCAGATCTCGCCGTCGGCGACCAACCCGGCCTACACGCAGCAGGGCTTCAAGACCACGTACCGCGTGGTGGCCACCGATGCGCAGCAGGGCCCGGCACTCGCGAACTACGCGCACTCGAAGGGCATCAAGAGCGTGGCCGTGGTCGACGATTCGACCGCGTACGGCCAGGGTCTCGCGAACGAGTTCGAGAAGAAGGCCAAGGCGCTCGGCCTGAAGGTGATGTCGCATGACGCGACGAACGACAAGGCGGTCGACTTCCGCGCGATTCTGACCAAGATCAAGGGCGAGAATCCGGACGCGATCATGTACGGCGGCATGGACGCCACCGGCGGCCCGTTCGCGAAACAGGCGAAGCAGCTCGGCCTGCGCGCGAAGATCTTCGCGGGCGACGGCGTGTGCACGGAAAAGCTGGCCGACCTGGCCGGCGACGCGACCGACAACGTGGTGTGCTCGGAAGCCGGTGCTTCGCTCGAGAAGATGGCGGGCGGCGCAGCGTTCAAGGCGAAGTACGAGAAGCGCTTCGGCCAGCCGATCCAGATCTACGCACCGTTCACGTATGACGCCGTGTACATCATCGTCGATGCGATGAAGCGCGCGAACTCGACGGATCCGGCGAAGATCCTCGCCGCGATGCCGTCGACGAACTACTCGGGCGTGATCGGCACGACGACCTTCGACTCGAAGGGCGACCTGCAGCACGGCGTGATCTCGCTGTACAACTACAAGAACGGCAAGAAGTCGCTGCTCGACGAAGTGAAGATGTAACCCGACAAGCGGTCAACAGAAGGGGGTGAAAGCGCGCATGCGGCAACGCATGCGCGCTTTCTTTTTGGGCCGGCGCCCGCCGCGCCCCGTCAGATCTTCAGCCGCGCGAGCACCTTCGGCGCGACGGCCGCGACGAGCGCCGCGCACAGCGCGACGACGGACAGGCCGATCGTCAGGTTCGCGGCCTGCGCGACGGCGCCGATCACGACCGGACCGAACAGCATGCCGAAATACGCGAGCCCGGCCACGTGCGCGAGCCCTTCGGCCGCGTGGATGCCTTTCACGCGCGCGGCGGCCGCGAACAGCACCGGCATCATGTTCGCGAGGCCGAGACCCATCAGCGTGAAGCCGGTCAGCACCGTGGCCGGATACGGCAGCAGCAGCGCGCCGATCATCCCCGCGCAGGCGAGCGACGCGCTCGCGAACACGAGCTGCGGGGCGCCGAAGCGGGCGCGCACGGCGTCGCCCGCGAAGCGCGCGATGGCCATCCCGCCCGAGAACGCGGCATAGGCGGCGCTGGCGAGCGCGGGGCTCGCCACGACGACGTCGCGCATGTAGACCGTCGCCCAGTCGTACATCGCGCCTTCGGCGATCAGCGCGACGAGCGCGATGCCGCCGAGCATCCACAACGCCGGCGAGCGCCAGCGGTTGCCGCCGCCGTGCGCGTGTTCGTGGTGCGGCACATGCGGCAGCACGGCCGGGCTGGCGACCACGAGCACCGTCGCGCTGGTCGCCGCCGCGAGCGCGAGATGCACGGCCGGCGCCATGCCGGCCGACAGCAGCGCGCCGCCGGCGGCCGCGCCTGCCATCCCGCCGATGCTGAACATGCCGTGCAGCGACGACATGATCGGCCTGCCGATCGCGATTTCGACCGCGCTGGCCTCGGCGTTCATCGCGACGTCGAGCGTCGCCATCGAGAAGCCGAACAGCGCGAGCACGGCGAGCAGCATCGGGTAGCCGGGCACGACGAGGATCAGCGCCGCGCAGGCCGACATCACGAGCCCGCCCGCGAGGCACGCGGTGCGCGAGCCCACGCGCGCGATCCAGCGCGCGATGGTCAGCATCGCGGCGATCGAGCCGACGGCGACCGCGAACAGGGCGATCGACAGCAGCCCGGGGCTCAGCGCGAACTTGTCGCGCACGGTCGGCACGTGCACGCCCCACGACGCGAACATCATGCCGGCGACGAAGAACAGCGCCATCGACGCCGCGCGCGCCCGCTGGCGGGCCGGAAGCGACAGCACGCGATGCGCGTCGGGCGGCATGGCGAACGGGGACGATGATTCGGGGGAGGAGGATTCGGACACGGTAACGCTCATCAAAAGTCATGCACGGACGCACGCGGCGCCCGTCGGATCCGTCCGATTCTATCGAACCGCTTACGATCGTGCCGGGCGATGGCCGTTTGGCCGATGAGCCGGCGATTCCCCGCTGACCCGTGTTCGCCCGGACAGGCCGTTCGGCCGATGCGCGGCGAGCCGCGCCCGCGGGTAACATCGAAGCGCATGGCGTGCCCGGCGCGCCACCTTTCGACCGCAGGAGTCCTCTTGAACATCGATCCCGCTCTCGCCGTGCATCTGCTGCACCGCTGCGCGCTCGGCACGCTCGCCACCCATTCGCGCGATCCGCAGGGTTTCCCGTATCCGACGGTCGTCCCGTTTGCACCCGATGCAAGCCATCGTCCCGTGATCCTCGTGAGCGGCCTCGCGGAGCACACGCGCAATCTGGCCGCCGATCCGCGCGCGGGCTTCCTCGTCGTCGACGCACCCGGCGGCGACGTGCTGAATGCCGAGCGCGCGACGCTGCTCGGCCGGTTCGTGCCGCTCGGCAACGATCCGCACGTCACCGCGCGCTACTGTCGTTATGAGCCGGACGCCGCACGCTATCTCGCGCTCGGCGATTTCACGTTCTGGGCGCTCGACGTCGAGCGGCTGCGCTATATCGGCGGTTTCGGGCGCATGGGCTGGGTCGACGGCACGCATCTCGATGGGCTGCCGCCGCTCGCGTTCGACGAGGAACGGGCGTTATGGGACACGTACGATGCAGGCGATGCGCGCCGCGACGGGCTCGAATTGCTCGGTGTCGATCGCCACGGCGCCGACTGGCGACATGGCGGCCGCCGCGTGCGTACGCCGTTCGATACGCCATTGGCCGATGCGGGCGCATTGCGCGAGCGGCTGATTGCACGCGCGCGAGACGTGACCTGACGTCGCGGATGCCGGCTTGTCCGCGCCTTGTTCGTTTGGCGAGTCGCGCCATCCGATTTTCGCAAAGCTGTCGTCTGATGAAAGCTTCGATTTTTTTGAATGCAGGGTAATTGCGTATGTTGATAGACTTAATAGGAAATGGCTAATGTCCTAATCTCTGTGTAGGAACGTGGAAATTTGAGAAAAGGCCGCGACCGGTCAAAATGACACAGGTGAATTTCAATTGAGCTCGGGATTTTCATGAATCTCGCTTCTATCAAATCTTTTTTGTGCTAATCTCTGCCTTCGAAAATCCGAGGCACATATATTTCATGAATGGTGAGCTGGCTGCAGACCGGCGCCATTGGTCAGATAGAAAGGGAAACTATGTCTTCTTACAAGGACCTGCTGGCCCAGCGGGAGAAGCTGGAGAAGCAAATCGAAGAAGCGAAGTCGCGTGAATACGCTGAAGTGCTGAATGACGTGAAGCAGAAAATTGCCGACTATGGCTTTTCGCTCGCCGAACTCGGTCTCAGCCGCGCGAAGGCAGGCAAGGTTGGCCGTCCGCGTGCAGGCGTTGCCGCGAAATACCGCGATCCGGAAACGGGCGCGACGTGGTCGGGCCGCGGCAAGCCGCCGCGCTGGATCGCGGGCAAGAACCGCGAGCAGTTCGCAATTTAAACGTTTGTTTAAATTACCTGCTCTTCAAAAGAGCCGCGTGTCCGTTAAGGAGCGCGGCTTTTTTGTTTTCAGCGGTCGCCACGCACATCGAGTTGTCATGAAAATGTAATGATCCGGTGTGAATGGAAATGCGACACGTTCGCATAAGCGGTTGATTTAAATAAGAAATTTGTGGGTATTGGCGGGGTTCGCGGGGCGCCTTGATAGAATCGGGTATCGCACACCGATATCCCATATTTCATGTCCACGTTTTCCGGCGACGCGCAGAGCGCAGATAAACACGCGGTTGCACGCAAGAGCACGTTCGTCAGTATTGTGCTGAATGTCGTGCTTGCGACATTTCAGATCGTCGTCGGCGTGATTGCGCATTCGCAGGCATTGATTGCCGACGGGGTGCATTCGGTTTCCGATTTGATCTCGGATTTTGTCGTGCTGGCTGCGAATCGGCATAGCGGCGCATCGCCGGATGCCGACCACAATTACGGACACAGCCGCTACGAGACCGTCGCATCGCTGTTTCTCGGCGCGATCCTGATTGCGGTCGGCGTCGGCATGCTCTGGCGGGCCGGCGACCGTCTCGTTAATCTCGAAAACATTCCGGCGGTACATTTTTCCGCGCTGGTCGTCGCGCTGACGGTGCTCGTGTCGAAAGAGGCGCTGTTTCGCTACATGCTGCGCGAAGCGCGGCGCGTGCGCTCGGCGATGCTTGTCGCGAACGCGTGGCATGCGCGTTCGGATGCCGCATCGTCGCTCGTCGTCGCGATCGGCATCGTCGGCAGCCTGGCCGGCGTGAAACTGCTCGACCCGATCGCGGCGGCGATCGTCGGCTTCATGGTTGCGCGCATGGGCTGGACGTTCGGCTATGACGCGTTGCAGGACCTCTCCGACCGTGCGCTCGATACGACCGATACGGCCGAGATCCGCGCGCTGCTCGCGGCGACGCCCGGCGTGCGCGACGTGCACGACCTGCGCACGCGCAAGATGGGCGATGCCGCACTCGTCGACGCGCACATCCTGGTCGACCCGAAAATCTCCGTCTCCGAAGGGCACTACATCGCCGAGACCGCGCGTGCGCGCGTGCTGACCGATTCGCGCGTGCTCGATGCGCTGATCCACGTCGACCCGGAGAACGACGCGGCGCGCCGTCCCGCGCTCGCGCTGCCGCCGCGCGGCGAGATCGCGGCACGGCTCGAGGCGGCGCTCGCGCAGCGCGGGCTGCGTGCGGCGGCAATCAACCTGCATTACCTGAGTACGGGGCTCGAGATCGACGTGACGCTTGCCTGCGATCCGCACGACACCGACGCGGCGCTGGCCGGCCGGCTCGACGCCGACGCGTTGAAGCGCGAGTTCGGCGCGCGCCGGATCGGCTTCACGCGCACGATGCCCGCGCAGGCGTGACCCGCCGCGGGCACGCGCGACGGCCGGCCGCCAGCGCGTGCCGGTGCGTTACAGCGGCAGTTGCGTGTCGAACTTGATTTCGCGCAGCACGACGCTCGTGCGCACCTGCGACACGGCAGGGATCTTGAAGATGCGTTCGTGCAGGAACACGTCGTAGGCCTTGATGTCCGGCGCGACGATCTTGAGGATGTAATCGGCTTCGCCGGTCGTGCTGTAGCACTCGGTGACTTCCGGGCAGGTCGCGATCTCGCGCTCGAACTGCTCGACGCCGCCTTCGTTGTGGCGGGTCAGGTGCACGTGCGCGAGCGCGCAGACGTGCAGGCCGAGCTTCTCGCGATCGAGCAGCGCCGTGTAGCGCTGGATCACGCCCGACTGTTCCATGTCCTTGATGCGGCGCCAGCACGGCGTGCTCGACAGGCCGACCTGGTCCGAGATTTCCTGGACCGAACGGCGCGCGTCGAGCTGCAACAGGCGAAGGATTTTTTGCGAAAAGGAATCGAGCGTCACCTGCGCCTCCATGCGGCAACTACAACACGCTGAATGTTAGAGGGCCGGGAAAGGAAAGGCAATCAGGCGTCGCGTTGTTGAGCAAGATTCGCTAATTTGCTCGCGGATCCGTGGGGTTTTGTCCCGCCCCTGCGTTTTCCGATCGATCGGTGTCCGATACCGCGAGGCCCGCGATCGCGGCCTGCTGGCGGCGCAGGTCGGCGAGCATGTTGCAGAACAGCGCGCCTTGCTCGATCGCGTCGTCGAGCGCGACGTGCGTGTGCGGATGGTCGTCGAACCAATGCTTTGGAAAACGCGGCTTGATCGCCTTGCGGTACGGCAGGCCCGTCATCGCGAACGCGAGCGTCTTGATGTCGAGCGCCGACCACGAGAACGGGCAGCGCCCGGCGAAGCGCATCATGTACCAGAACATGAACGTGAAATCGAAGCCGGCCGGCATCGCGACGAACACCGGCTTGCCGGGCAGCGCCTCGACCCAGTCGACGTACGCGAGCAGCGCCGCGTCGGGCGCTTGCAAATCCTTCCGGCACGCGGCCCATGCTTCGGGCTCGGTCTTCCACCACGCTTCCTGCACCGGGTGCGCCTGCGCGCCCGGCAGCGTTTCGAGGTTGGCCGAGAACGTCGCGATCAGCTGCTTGTCCTCGGTGTAGGCGGCCGACGCGAAGCTCAGCATCGAGTGCGGGCCGGGAATCGGACCGTCGGCCTCGACATCGGTGCTGACGTAGATTTCCGGGATAGCGGTCTGGTTCATCCGAATACCTTGTCGGACACGAACGGGTTCGTGCGGCGCTCGTCGCCGAACGTCGACACCGGGCCGTGGCCAGGCACGAACGTCACGTCGTCGCCGAGCGGCCACAGCTTCTCCTTGATCGACCGGACGAGATCCTCGTGATTGCCGCGCGGGAAATCGGTACGGCCGATCGAGCCGGCGAACAGCACATCGCCGACGATCGCGACGCGATGCGCGCGGCTGAAGAACACGACATGGCCGGGCGTGTGGCCGGGGCAGTGATAGACCTCGAGCGTCTCGTCGCCGAACCGCACGGTGTCGCCGTCGTTCAGCCAGCGGTCGGGCTCGAAGGTGTCGGCGGCCGGAAAGCCGAAGCGTTCGCTTTGCATCGGCAGCTTCTCGATCCAGAAGCGCTCTTCTTCCTGAGGCCCCTCGATCGGTACGCCGTAATGCGTCGCGAGCGTCTTCGCGCCCGCGCAGTGATCGATGTGCCCGTGCGTGAGCAGCACCTTCTCGACCTGCACGTTCTGTCGCGCGACTTCCTGTTCGATCCGGTCGAGGTCGCCGCCCGGATCGACGACGGCGGCGCGGCCCGTCTTTTCGCAGACGAGCAGCGAGCAGTTCTGCTGGAACGGCGTGACCGGAATGAGCGTGACTTTCATGGAGGCACCGGCGGCTAAAAGGAGCGATTGTACCGGTCGCGCGTGCTGCCTGCCGCTCGCGTGGCGCATCGCGCGACGCGTGTCTCAGGGCAATCCCGGAGCATGTCGATTGTTACCGCCATAGAGAGAATCAATGGTCCGGCCGGGCCGCTTTTCGAGATGGCGTTTTGATTTATGTATAATGCGCCCCATTGCGCGTGGATTTCACGCAATTCGCTGGTGTTTCGGCCCCGTTAAAAGGGGCATCGAAATCACCGTCAAGCATCAGCCGCCGGGGAGTCCGGCGGTGTATCCAGCACCGAGCATTCGGTGCTCACGTCTTGTCCGGCCGGGTGCTGCGCGCCCGCCTGCGGCCCTGCTGCCGCGCCGCCGGATGAGGCCTGTGCCGCCGTTCCTGTGCGTTGGTCGTATCGACGCGCGCGAACGTGAAGCCATGTTCGATGGCGGCATGTGGGGTCTGGTCAGGCTGTTGGGGACAGGTTGCGCCAGACGTGAAAGCTAATCAGGACGGTTGCGGCATAGACGAAAGCCGCGCCCATGCTAGCCGCCTGCTCGCATTCGAGCGGGGCGTGCACGCATTTGCCGTCCGGGCCGCGTGTCTGCGCTGTGAAGCAGCGTGATGAAGCAGCGGCCCGCACCAGAAGGCGACACGTCGATGAACGTACGATTTCCGAGTCGATTCGGGACCATTGCATTATTTTTTGCGTTGACGGGCTGTGCGGTGCCACCCAGCCAGACCACCGGTAGCGCGGACCAGAAGAACGCGGTCGACAAGACGGCCGCTGCCGCCAAGGCGGACAACGACAAGCAGCAACTGAATTTCGATTCCGCGCTGGCATCGATGCCGGCTGCCGACAGCAAGGACGCGAAGAAGCCGTCGCTGGCCGACGCCGAGCCGATCGACGCCAAGGACGTGTCCGACTTCCGCCAGACGGGGCGCGCCTCCTGGTACGGGCGGGATTTCCACGGTCGCCGCACCGCGAACGGCGAGCGTTTCAACATGAACGCGCTCACTGCCGCGCACCGCACGCTGCCGCTTTCGTCGTACATCAAGGTGACGAACGCGTCGACCGGCAAGTGGGTCGTCGTGAAGGTCAACGATCGCGGGCCGTTCAAGCGCGGCCGCGTGCTCGACCTGTCGTATGCGGCCGCCAAGTTGATCGGCCTCGTGCACGCCGGCACGGGCCGCGTGAAGATCGAAGGGCTGTCGCCGCAGGAAGCGCGCGAGGCACGCGACGAGATGCTCGCGTCGGTCTCGACGAAGTAACGCGGCGGATCCGTCCGCTCATGCAAAAGGGCTGCCCTCGGGCAGCCCTTTGTCTTTCCAGCGACGCGCGATGCCGGCGCCGGTTTCCCGGTGCCGGCCGGCTCGCGCGTCAGCGCTCATCCTTCAGCGCAAGCGCTCGCGCATACAGTGTGTTGCGCGACGCGCCCGTCAGCGCGGCCGCGAGCTTGGCCGCGCTCTTCACCGGCACCTCTTCCAGCAGCAGCTTGAGCAGCGCGTCGTGCGCGGTGACGTCGGCTTCGCCGCTCGTCGCCGGCGCGCCTTCGACGACCAGCACGAACTCGCCGCGCTGCCGGTTCGCATCGCCGGCGAGCCAGGTCTGTCCTTCGGCCAGGGTGCCCTGGAACAACTGCTCGTGTAGCTTGGTGAGTTCGCGCGCGATCAGCAGCCGGCGCGCGGGGCCGAACACATCGGCAAGCGCGGCGACGGTTTCGGTGATCCGGTGGGGCGCTTCGTAGAACACCAGTGCATACGGGTGCGATACCAGCGCCTGCAGCGCGGTCGCGCGCTGCTTGGCCTTCGGCGGCAGGAAGCCCGCGAACGTGAACGCGCCGGCCCAGTCGCCGGCCACGCTCAGCGCGGTCACCGCCGCGCTCGCGCCCGGCAGCGGGATCACCGCGAAGCCGGCGGCGCGCACCGCGTCGACGAGCCGCGCGCCGGGGTCCGAGATGCCGGGCGTGCCGGCGTCCGACACGTAGGCCACGCGTTCGCCGGCGCGCAGCAGTTCGACCACGCGTTGCGCAGCTTCGCGTTCGTTGTGCTCGTGCACGGCGACGAGCGGCTTCGAGATCCCGTAGCGGGCGAGCAGCTGGCCCGTGTTGCGGGTGTCTTCGGCCGCGATGCGATCGGCGAGGCCGAGCACGTGCAGTGCGCGCAGCGTGATGTCGGCGGTGTTGCCGATCGGCGTGGCGACCACGTAGAGCGCGGCGCTCGGGTAGTGCTGCGTATGCGCGAGTTCGAGGAGGGCAGTCATGGCAGGCAATGCGCGCAATCGCGGCGCAGGCGGAACAAGGACGGCATTGTGCCACGCGGAGGCGGCGCGGCCGGATGACGGGCGCGGTTTGCCGCGCGCGGGCGACAACTTTTCCGGTGCGGCACGATCCAAACCGGTCGGCGCGGCATTCGAGCAGCGCGCGCGGCAGTTTCTCGAACGCCGTGGCCTCGTCTTCGTCGCGGCGAATGTGACGATGCGCGGCGGCGAGCTCGATCTCGTGATGCGCGAGCCCGACGGCATGCTCGTGTTCGTCGAGGTGCGCGCGCGGCGCAGCATCCGGCATGGCGGCGCGGCCGCGAGCGTCGGCTGGCGCAAGCGGCGGCGTCTGGTCGCGGCCGCGCTCCAGTTCTGGGCGCGGCACGGCGCAGGCGCCGCGTGCCGCTTCGACGTCGTCGCGTTCGAGGCCGGCCGGCTCGCGTGGCTGCGCGATGCATTTCGTGCCGACGATGCGTAGCGGCGAGCTGTGACGAGATGTAAAGAGTTCTTGCCGGACCCCCGGAGAGGGCGCCGGAGTACGGTAAACTCGCCGCACCCACGATGTCGCGCGATGCGTGCCACGCGCCCAGTTCACCAGGAATCGATGTCAGTCGAACGTATTCAGCAACATTTCCGCGACAGCGCCACGCTTCACGCCGAAGCGGCCGACGCGCTGTCGCTGCCGATCGCAGCCGCGGTCGATGCGATGTTCGCCGCGCTGGCGAACGGCAACAAGATCGTCGCCTGCGGTGACGGCCCGTCGGCCGCCGCCGCGCACTACCTCGCCGTGTCGCTCGTCGGCGGCTTCGAGCGCGAGCGCCCGGGCCTACCCGCGATCGCGCTGGCCACCGACGCGTCGCAGGGCGGCCTCGCGGGCGCGGTGTCCGCCGAGCAACTGTTCGCGCAGCAGGTGCGCGTGCTCGGCCAGACTGGCGACATCCTGCTGGTGCTCGATCCGGCCGGCGCGTCGCCGCGCGTGCTGGCGGCGATCGACGAAGCGCACGAGCGCGAGATGACCGTCGTCGCGCTGACGGGCGGCAACGGCCATGCGGTCGCGGCTGCGCTGTCCGATACCGATATTCCGATCAGCGTGCCCGCCGTTCGCGCGGCGCGCATCCACGAAGTCCATCTGCTGACCATCCACTGCCTGTGCGACGGCATCGACGCGATGCTGCTGGGTGAGGATTGAACGAAGGAGAGCCGTCGATGAATCAAAGCCGCGTCAAACAGACGCTCGTCAGAACCACGCTGCTGGCTGCACTGACGGCGGGCCTCGCCGTGTCGCTGCAGGGTTGTGTGCTCGGGGTCGTGGGCGCAGCGGCCGGCGGCGGCGCGCTGATCGCGACCGATCGCCGTACGCTCGGCGCGCAGACCGAGGATCGCGAGATCCAGGTCAAGGCGCTTTCGCAGATCAACAACGGGCTGCCCGACCAGTCGCACGTGAACGTGACGGTGTTCAACCGCCGCGTGCTGCTGACGGGCGAAGTGCCGAACGATGCGTCGAAGCAGCGCGCCGAGGAAATCGTGCGCGCCATCAACAACGTGAACGGCATCGTCAACGAGCTGTCGGTCGAGCCGGCGTCGTCGCTGTCGTCGCGCGCGAACGACTCGTACCTCGAAGGGCGCGTGAAGTCCGAGCTGATCGCGACGAAGGGCATCTCGGCGAACTACTACAAGGTCGTCAGCGAACGCGGCAACCTTTACCTGATGGGGCTCGTGACGGTCGACGAGGGCAATCGCGGCGCGGAAGCGGCCAGCCAGGTGCCGGGCGTCGAGAAGGTCGTGAAGGTGTTCCAGTACATCCAGCCGCAGGACGCGCAGGCGCTGCAGAACGCATCGCCCGCGAGCGGCGCATCCGGCGCGCAGGCTGCCGCCGCGCCGGCGGATACCGCGACGGTGGGCGCCGTGCCTGACGCGTCGGTGCAATCCACGCCGTTGCAGTCGCCCGCGCCGATCTCGAATTCGTCGAGCGTGCATCCGGGTAACCCGAAGGCCCCGTCGCAATGAAGAGCATGCAGATGAAGCAGATGAAACAGTGGATGGTGCAGGGCGTCGCGGCCGCGGCGCTCGTGGTGGGGACGCTGGGCGCCGCGCACGCGGATGTCGGCGACGGCCTGAAGGTCGCGCGCGGCAACGCGTGCATGGGCTGCCACGCGGTCGACCGCAAGCTTGTCGGCCCGTCGTTCAAGGATATCGCCGCCCGCTACAAGGCCGATCCGCAGGCCGTGGCGAAGCTGTCGAAGAAGGTGAAGGAGGGCGGTTCGGGCGTCTGGGGCGCCATTCCGATGCCCGCGCACCCGCGCATGAGCGACGCCGACGTGCGTTCGGTGGTCGAATGGGTGCTGGCTGGCGCGCCGTCAAAGTAAGGTTTCAGGGGCGATTCAACCCCTATTGCCAAGCGCGGAAATGCGTGTGTATGATGGTTGTCTGTTGGGGCGGTAGCTCAGCTGGGAGAGCGTCGCGTTCGCAATGCGAAGGTCGGGAGTTCGATCCTCCTCCGCTCCACCAACGGAATTTGATCGGCTTGAGACAGTGAGACAGGAAGGATAATTTTGCCTTGAGTGCAAAGATATGCTTCTCTGACAAAGTGCAATCTTATGCTTCAACGACAAAGCCGGCCATGTGCCGGCTTTGTCGTTTTGGCGCGACTTCCTAGTGTGCTGGCGGAGTCCACCGTGCGGTGAGGGGGACTGCGGATCGCAAGTTCGGCACAACGATGTAAAGCACTCACATGCAGACCCCTAGCGGCAAGCACCGCCAAAGGAAGGGCATCGCGTCGATCAGTACTCGGATGCCACTAGACAATATGTATTCATGGGGGTGCGTGGGAAACCCTTGGAAAACAATAGCTTGCACATCCATGTATGTGAATTGGCAGCAGAATTCACGTGTTTCCTTACTTGCGTGCTGGAGCCTCTTCGATCTTTTTCAGCATCGCGTTAACCTTTGCGCTGTCCGTCCTTGATATGGAAGGCGGTGAGTCGATCCATCGTTCGAACCGCTGCATTGTCCCAAGCTCGATCCGTTTGGGAGTGTCAACGGGTAGGAGCAACTTCTCGCGAATTGAGTCAGCTAAGTCCTTGTGGGTCCATGGATAAAACTGGAAGCCCATAATCATGGCGTACCCACCAGCCCGGATTAGTACCTCGGCCCAAGTCTTAGGAAGCGCCCGAACGGCAAACACAGGGCGCACGCCGATGTGACGGGCCATACGGATCTTGGCCACAAACTCACTTACGTCTAGGTAGCCAAGCGTGTTTTTTACCTCCACGCCATAGCCCGTCCCGCCCTTCTCGAAAATAAAGTCCAGGTCGTGGCCGGTCTCAGTCCACTCTACCCCGTTGTACGACCGCGACTCTTCGGACAAAAGAAGGAATAGAGGTGGCCTCACTCGTTCGGACAGTTTTCTGAGATTTTTAAGTGGAGCGGCCGAGGCAATCATGCTGCCGATTTGATCGCAGGCAGCGTCGC
>NZ_CADFEO010000032.1:0-59575 GCF_902833075.1 Burkholderia sp. BCC0405 | reverse complement strand
GCGTTGAAATATCGCTCGCCAAGAGCGTTCCGTCGCGCAATGGATTCAGCAACCTTAGTGTGACGCTGTGTCCGGGATTACAGGGTCAACTCCACTCCAGTAAAGTAAGCTCTTCGATGGAGAAGTTTGACGAGCCGCATAATACAACTTTGGGTACTTGGACAAATGGACAGCTCCGCACGTCGTATCAAGCTGGTGAAGTCGAGCCGATTGCAGGGCGAACCCACGAGGCTGTTCGATCAACGGGCGGCTGAGGGTTTCTGGGATCGGTTCGTTCGCCCCGGCGTCGTGATCGACGTCGGCTATAAAGGGGCCGCTGACTCCACCCCAATCTTCGAGGAGGCGCACGGCCTCGACATAGACACGCCCGGCTACGACGGCCGCAATCTTCCGTACGGAAATGACTCGCTGGGCACAATTCATGCATCGCATCTGCTGGAACACATCGCGGACTACGGTTATTTTCTTCGCGAATGCATGAGAGCCCTTGAATACGATGGCACGCTCATTCTGTTTGTGCCACTGATGGACGCGTATGAACGCCGGCGTACGCCGCCGTCAGCGTTCAACGGAGATCATCGCCGCTTCTACACGGCAGCGCGCCTGCTCCACGAAATCGAGTCCTCCATTCCGCGCAGTACCTACCGAATCGCCCACCTGCGCGAACGATTCCGGACAGCGGACCTTCATCTGTCGCCAGAGCAGCATGCAGAAGGACCTTACGAGATCGAATGTGTAATCGAAAAAATCAGACCGGACGGCGTTTACTGATCCGATCCGGTCACATCACAAAGCTCGCCGAATGAGTTCGCGATCCTGCGTATCGCTCGGCATGGCGCACATTGCCATGCCAACGGCCCGCACCAAAATCCGAGCACCTCGACGATCGTCAGGCAAGAGCAAGTTCTTCGAGTGTAATAGGTGCTGTGCCGATCTTGCCTACAACGACACCTGCGGCCCGATTTGCAAGACACGCAGCATCCACGAGCGTATGCCCGTTCGCAAGCGCTACCGCCAAAGTAGCAATCACCGTATCACCCGCACCTGATACGTCATACACCTCGCGCGCCTGCGCACTGATTCTTGTGTGATGTCCGTCGACGAAGAGACTCATCCCCTCTTCTGAACGGGTAACGAGCAACGCGCGCAAGTCGAGGTTTGCGCACAACGTAAATGCCTTCCGCTCGAAATCTTCCTCGGAGCACCAGCCGCCAGCCACCTGCGCGAACTCATCCCGATTAGGCGTCAGTAACGTCGCTCCGCGATAGGCAGAATAATCCGCCCCCTTGGGATCAACGAGAATGATCTTGTCACGCTCACGTGCAATTCGCATCATGTCGCGCAAATGAGACAGCCCGCCCTTGCCGTAATCCGAAAACACCACTGCCTGATGTGCGTCAAGTTGCGCATCGAACAGATCGACGATCGGCAGCAGCAGTTCGTGATCCGGCTTCTGTTCGAAATCGGCACGCACGACCTGCTGGCCACGTGCCAACACACGCAGCTTGACCGTGGTCTGAAAGTTCGCGTCGCGCAGGAACTCACACTGGACCCGGGTGGCCTGAAGAACCTCAAGCAAATCCTGTCCCGCCGCGTCGGTACCGATCACGGAAATCAAGCTGCTCGTCGCCCCCAGATTTGCGATATTGACCGCGACATTTGCGGCACCGCCGGCGGTACTGTGAACCTTCGACACATGTACCACCGGCACCGGCGCTTCAGGAGAAATGCGCGTCGTATCACCGAACCAGTAGCGGTCCAGCATCACGTCGCCAGCAACGAGGACTGCCGCATTCGAAAGATTCAGGCTCATATTTTTGTTCGCAATACGTTCGTGAACACAATCAACCACGGGCGACCCGGGCTGCTTTACGGGAGTGCAGTGAAGGCCGTTGCTAGGTGATAAGGAGTTGTTGAAGGCATTTCCGCTCTCACCACTACGCCGTGCGGCGACAGGCACTCATGCCAGCCTTGCGAATGCAGGAAGCGGCTGCGAAAGCGTGCTATTTCGTGCTGCAACGACGCCTCTCCGACGAGCGAATCGTGAGTCGCAAGCGCACGCAAGTACTCGGTTTGCGCCCAGATGCGCTGGGTCGCATCGAGCATCCCGCCCTGCTCATCGACCGCGGCGGAAACACCCCCGGTCTCGGGATCAACGCCGTACCGGCGCGCGAATTCGAACGCGGAGGATAGCGACGCATGTAGGCCGGACTCGACGAACGCTGGATGCGCACTGCCGAATGCCAAAAAATACCACTCGAACTGATGGCCCGGTTCGAGCCGATTGCCCGCTCTGCCGACTGGCAACTCTGCAATGCAGCCGGTCGTCGGCTCGACGAAAGTGCGCACAATTGCGGTGGCGAGTGTGCGCAGGCGCCTATCAAACATGTCGGAACCGGTTGCCGTGCCTGCGGCAAGCCATGCCTCCGTCAGATGCATCAGCGGGTTCTGCAATGGTGTGTCGACCACGACCGAAAAGTCCTCGGACAACGCTGCGTTCAGCAGGCCGGGTGCCTGATCGCCCACTGCAAAGTGCGTGTCGACCAGTTCGACAGTCCGCTCCAGTACAGCAAGGACCTCCCGCGATCCCGATCGACGCAAATATTCAGCGGCAGCGAATATCACGAACGCGTGCGTGTACAGGTCCTTCTCGCGCTCCTTTGGCTTGCCGTTGACGTCTACGCTATAAAACCAACCACCGTATTGCCGGTCCTCGAAATGGCATCGCAGCGAATCGAACAGCCGCTCGGCATGCGCTAGGTCGCCTGCCTGCGAAAATACAAAAAGCTGTCTTGCGCATGCCATCGCCCGATAGCGCGTGGGCGGCAATGGACTGTGATCACGAGCGGAAACGGCTTCGAACGGTAGCTGCAATTCCGGGTTAAAGCCAGGTCCGCGCCAAATCGGCAAGACTCGTTCGGAATAGTGAGCCCTAAGTGATGCGCCCGCGTCGCGCAACGCGGCGCTCGACTCCAGATCGTACATTCGGCGTAGTCAGTTTGAGTGGTGAGAAACACGCGGGGGCCGAGAACGCATGGTACCGGCCCCAAACCGTGCACGCGCCCATCCAAACCGCCGCCAGCACGTGCTTACTTGAAAGATTGCACCCCGTTGACGATCGGGTAGGCAACCGAGAACACGACATTCAGAAACTTCTGCAACTCGGCGACCGGGGCATTCGATACGTAGAGCAAATCCTTATTGTCGATCATGAAACTCTGCGCAACGAAGAACGAGTTAGGGTCTCGCAAATTAACCCGATACACGACCGGAACCTTACCGCCGATTGTCGTACGCACGGGCTGGTCAGGCCACTGCAGCGCATTCGCATCCTCGAGCCGGAAGATAAACACGCCCTGCGCATCCGAGCGGGTGTCCTGCAGACCACCGGCACGCGCCAGAGCCTGGGCGAGCGTGATACCTTGGGCCTCGAAATTGACCTCTTCATTCTTGCCTGTCGCACCCAGCGCGGTAAAGCTGAACGGTTGATACAACGCCGTCACCACATCGCCGGCTCGCAACGAAACATTCTGACGCGGGTCCTTGATGATCGTTTCCAAAGGCTGCGACGCGACCTTGTCGCCTCGCGTAATCTGGATCGTGATCTTGTCGACCGGTTGCCGAACCCCACCAGCAGACGCCAACGCATCGAGTACCCGCTCACCGCGCGCACTGAGCTGCATACGATTACTGCTTGCGACGTCCCCGACAACGGTCACATACGACGTTACGTTACGCGACAGTCTGACGAGCACCTGCGGGTCATGCGCGATGTTCTTCAACCTGGCTGCAATGTCGCGCTGGAGTTGCGTGGGTGTGCGCCCGACCGCCCTCATCTGCCCCGCAAACGGGATGTTGATCGTGCCATCGCCATCGATCACCTGCTCCGGCAATACTGTTACCCGTGCATTCGTCGCAGCCGCTACAGTGCCGCTCCCTTGCTGGGCGGCTCCGAAAAGCGTTGCCGGTGGAGCCTCCCAGATCGAGACTTCGATCGTGTCGCCGACACCCAGTTGTTCGCTGAACCGCGTACCGGCACCGAGCACATTGGCAAAATCTGCCGTTCGTCGCTCACTGAACAGCTGACGCGCAACGGCATCCGTCACGTCTACGATCTGGATTCCATTTGGATTCGCCGACTGCGGTACTTGCTGAATCTGGGAGCGGCTGGGCCCGGAAGTCGGGATGCTGGAGCATCCCGTAAGGAATGCCGCCGTCAACATGAAAGCGGACAGAGTGGAGCCGAGATACGGACGGGACATTTATTACGCTGATAGCCTAAAAAAATCAGCGGAGATTGTCGCATGTTGTCGAGTAAAATGGCACACATCCAGTAAAGATCCGGCCGAGCACACCTGTTCAGGCTGTCGTTTTTCTTCTTCTATTTGTCACTATTTCAGTGCCGACGATTCTCCTGGACGTCACGCGCCTCGTCGACCGGCTTTACTCCGGCCTGGTTCCCACCGGGATTGACCGGGTCGGTCTCGCCTACATCGAGCGATACGGTGCAAGCGCTCGAGCAGTTCTGAGCGAGCGAGGATTCGTCACCATCCTAAATCAAAAGGATTCGCAGCGCGTATTTTCGTGGCTGATGATTACGAATCGCAATCGGAGCGCCATCCGCAACCTGATCGTTCGCGCGGTGCTACAACGCCCGTGGGAAAAGCGTGTGACGGATGGCGTCCTGTTGCATACCAGCCACAGCGGCCTCGAGTACCGGCGTTATTACGAATCGATGAGACGACGTCAAATTCGGACGGTATTTATGGTGCACGATCTCATTCCACTTACCCATCCCGAATACTGTCGGCCGGGTGTCGATGCCATTCATCGGCGACGCATGCATACAGCCTTTGCCCATGCTGACGGACTCATCGCAAATTCCCAGGCCACATTGATGTCCATGGCGACCGAGGCGGAGCATGCGGGAATCGCTCTTCCTGCCAGTGTCGTTGCACCGCTCGCGACGGGATTCGTCCGCAGTATCAAGCCGGCCACACCGCTGCTGAGCAGCCCCTATTTCGTCATGCTCGGCACCATCGAGCCGCGCAAGAACCATTGGTTCATGCTGCATCTGTGGCGCCAACTTACGGAAAAATACGGAACCGCCACGCCCAAGCTCGTTGTGATCGGACGCCGGGGCTGGGAATGTGAGAACGTGATCGACATGCTTGATCGTTGCAATTCGCTTCGTCACACAGTCGTAGAAGAAAATGACTGTTCCGACGAGAAACTCGATCAATGGCTACAACACGCACGAGCACTCCTGTTCCCGTCGTTCGTCGAAGGGTACGGAATGCCGTTGGCCGAGGCATTGGCTGCACGCGTACCGGTCATCGCCAGCGATCTTCCCGTATTTCGCGAAATTGCCGATGAGATTCCGGACTATCTCGACCCGCTCGACGGCCCCGGGTGGATCTCTCGCATCGAATCATATAGCCGCGACGACAGTGCCGGCCGGAACGCCCAGCTCGATCGAATCCAGCGATTCCGTGAGCCAACATGGGCCGAACATTTCCGCAGCGTCGACGGCTTGATCAAGGCACTGCATTGATGACCCGCTTCTCGCATCAAGACAGCTCGCCTGACGAGAACATGATCCGGTCAGCAGGAGACATCCGTGCATCGCTGCCCCGAATGAATTGCGAGCCGAAGGCAATCAGTCGAAGCAATGTACGACGTGTCGACGAACGCGTGAACATCATTTGGCCAGGACCATTCCAATCGCAATCAAGCCGCGGGACGCCACGACTGTCCTGGTTCAGTGCTCGGCTCCGGAAGTCCGACCGACACCTGTTCGCCGATGCCCTAAACGAAACGCTGCAGGGCATCAACGAGTGCGACACCCGCTCTGGCTGGCTGCTCGGACGTGTCGCGGCACTTTGTACGTGCCCCCTTCCGCCGTTGCCGAACGCAACGACACATCGATCATCGGAGCGGGTTCTGATCATCGACGAGCGCATCACCTCGACCCAAGGTGGGAAATCGCCACGTCGAAACGATCCGGAGGTTTTCAGGCGCATGGTCGCAACGGCTCGCGCGAATCATCGTGGCGCCGACATCCGCATTCTCCGTTCAAAGGATCGTGCGCACGGCAAATGGTTGTCGGCAATAACCGCCCCCCCGCTTCCGGTCATGGACGCGAGTACGCTGCCATTCCCCATGCTTCCCGAGGTCGATCACGTCTATACACTGGGTGCGATCGAGGGCCTGTTCGGCCTGTTGGCGGGCGCCTCGGTGCACGTTTATGCCGAGCCGTTCTATGCAGGATGGGGGCTGACGCAAGATGAAGGCGCTTTCCCTGAGCGCCAAGCACGACCGACACTCGTCGAATTTTTTGAAGCGGTCTTTCTCCATCATTGCAGCTATCTCGATCCCGTGACACATGCACAGGGACGTTTCGATCAGTTGCTGACACATCTCGAGCTTCAGCGTGCTGTCCGCTCGCGCTTCGCAGATCTCGCGTGCCTGGCCGGCTTCCGGTTTCAATGGTGGAAACGTCCATTTGCAACACCGTTCCTTGTCGCGGGTGGAGCTGTGCTGCGGTGGACGACCATACCGGACATCCACCCTGCGACGGAGTGCGCAGTTCTATGGGGTGCGAGAAATGTCGGGGAGCTTTCGCCCGCGACACGCCATGTCAGAATCGAGGACGGTTTCATACATTCCGACGGCCTCGGCTCAGACATGTCACCTCCGGCTAGCCAGGTGATCGACAAGCGTGGCATCTACTTCGACGCTAGCCGGCCCAGCGATCTCAGCGAGTTGCTGAATACGGCCGAGTTCTCAGAGGAAGAACTTGCGCGAGCGAAAAGCCTGCGGGCGAGCATCGTCTCCGCCGGCATCAGCAAATACAATCTCGGACGGCGGCGGCCGTCGTGGAGCCCCCCTGCCAGTGCAACGGTCGTGCTCGTGCCCGGGCAGGTCGCAGATGACGCATCCATCAAACTAGGCACCGGCCATATACGAGATGCCGAAGCGCTGCTTCAGGCGGTACGTCAGGCAAGGCCGTCTGCGTTCATTGTCTACAAGCCGCACCCTGATGTTCTATCCGGCAACAGAAAGGGGCTCGTTCACGCAGCGCAGCTCGCTGACATCGTCGACACTGATTCGGATCTGCTGTCGCTCATCGATGTAGCTGACGAAGTTCATACGATGTCATCGCTGGCGGGATTCGACGCACTCCTGCGGGACAAAGCAGTTTTTACCTATGGAATGCCGTTCTACGCAGGTTGGGGACTGACTCAAGACCATCTGCCGATTCCATGGCGCCGTCGGACAGTCACGCTCGACATGCTGGTTGCCGGCGCGTTCGTTCGCTATCCAATCTACTGGGATTGGAAACTGCACCTATATACTACGCCGGAAGCTGCGATCCATCGGCTAACGGCACGAGCCGCCCGCCCTCTGAGCGATATCGGGCGCAATCGATCGCGCCCGATACGTAAGATTTTTCGCTGGATCCGCAATGCGTCCAGCCATTTTGCCTGGCGTCTCCAAACGAATCGGCAACCCGGTCTCCGAAATTCGATCGACGCCGCACTGTCTGTTGCGATTGTCGACTCCATCGGACAGCATGAACAACGACACTCGTGACTGAGAAAAAATGACAATCTTTCCAATTATCCTTTGTGGTGGCAGCGGCACCCGTCTTTGGCCGATGTCCCGCGGTGGCTATCCGAAGCAATACCTGAAGTTAACGGGCGATCAAACGCTCATCCAGCAAACCGCCGTCCGACTCCAGCACATCCCTGGCACCGCCGCCCCCATCATCGTCACCAACAACGAACAACGCTTCCTGGTCGCGGAACAACTCCGCCAGGTCGACATCAAGCCCTCGTCGATCGTGCTCGAGCCGGTAGGCCGCAACACCGCGCCCGCAATCGCGGTCGCTGCGCTGCTCGCCATGCACGATTCGCCCGATGCACTGCTGCTGGTGCTGCCGTCGGATCACGTCATCCTCAACGAGCCGGCATTCATCGCCGCGGCCAGCGAGGCAGCGACCATCGCGGCAGACCAGCACCTCGTCACCTTCGGCATCACGCCAACGGCAGCGCACACCGGCTTCGGCTATATCCGCCGTGGCCCAGCCATCGTCGACGGCAAGCAGGTCTACAAGGTCGACGCGTTTGTCGAAAAACCCGACGCTTCCGCGGCCGAGCGTTTCCTCAGCGACGGCAATTACTACTGGAACAGCGGCATGTTCATGCTGAAGGCATCCACATACATGGAAGAGTTGCATCGCCATGCACCGGAAATCGCCCGCCAGGCAGAACTCGCGTTCGAATCCGCGAAGCGGGACAACGACTTTCTCCGCCTCGACGCGGACGTGTTCGCAGCCAGCCCCAACGTGTCGATCGACTATGCGGTGATGGAAAAAACCGAACGCGCCGCGGTCGTCGCGGCTGCGGATCTCGGCTGGAACGACATCGGGTCATGGAGCGCGCTTGCCGACACCGCGGACGCCGACGAGCAGGGCAACGCGCTGATCGGCGACATATTCACCGACAACGTGAAGAACTCATACATCCGCGCAGAACACCGGATGGTCGCGGCCCTCGGTCTCGACAATATCGTGGTCGTGGAAACCGCCGACGCCGTGCTGGTCGCGCATCGTGACAAGGCTCAGGACGTCAAGAAAATCGTCGAATGGCTGAATGCGTCCGGCCGCCACGAATCGGTCACGCATCGCCGCGTCATCCGGCCATGGGGCTCCTACGAAGGCATCGACCAGGGCGATCGCTTCCAGGTCAAGCGCATCATCGTGAACCCCGGCGCGCAGTTGAGCCTGCAGATGCACCACCACCGCGCCGAGCACTGGATCGTCGTGAAGGGCACTGCAATGGTCACGAACGGCGACAAGGAAATCATGCTGACCGAGAACCAGTCGACCTACATCCCGCTCGGCGCGACCCACCGGCTGACGAACCCCGGCAAGATCCCGCTCGAACTGATCGAAGTCCAGTCGGGTGCATATCTTGGCGAGGACGATATCGTCCGCTTCGAAGACACCTACGGCCGCGCAGCGTCGTAACCACGGCAACTGCCGGATCGCACGCCGCAACCGGCGCCGATCCGAGGCGCCAGACGGGCAGCACGCACACGCGTCCTGCCCGTTTCTCATTACGTCAAGCAATGTCAGGCAGGTTGCCCGCCCCGCACAGGTCAGGTTATAAAAGCGCCACCCATCCGGTGCATGCGCCGCCCTTTCTACTCTTGACTTCGGAGAACGCATGATCGATCTCGCCACAGCCCAGCAATTCCTGATGACCCGCGGCCTGGACTTCGGCCTCAACCTCCTCGCCGCGATCGTGTTGTGGTTCGTCGGCCGCTGGGCGATCCGCATCGCCGCGCGCCTGCTCGGCAAAGTCGTGCGCCGCAGCGGCAAGGTCGACCCGACACTGACCGACTACCTGACCTCCGTCGTCAGCGTGCTGCTGACGGTCCTGCTGATCCTCGCGATCCTGCAGATCTTCGGCGTGCAGACGACCTCGTTCGCTGCCCTGCTCGCCGGCCTCGGCCTCGCGATCGGTACCGCCTGGGGCGGCCTGCTCGCACATTTCGCCGCAGGCGTGTTCATGCAGGTGCTGCGTCCGTTCAAGATCGGCGACGTGATCAACGCGGGCGGCGTCACCGGCACGGTCAAGGAGCTCGGCCTGTTCGGCACGACGATCATCACGCCCGACAACATCGTGACGATCGTCGGCAACAACAAGATCTTCTCGGACAACATCGCCAACTACAGCGCAACGTCGCACCGTCGCGTCGACCTGACCGCGAAGATCGCGAACGGCGTCGATGCGGTCGACGCGATCAACCGCCTGAAGTCGTCGATCCAGCAGATCCCGAACGTGCTGGCCACCCCGGCGCCGGACGTCGGCGTGCTGCAGTTCACGCCGGAAGGCCCGCTGCTGTTCGTGCGCCCGTCCACGGCACCCGAGAACTACTGGCAGGTGTACTGCGACACCAACCGCGTGATCATCGAGACGTTCCGCGACGCCCAGTACCCGACGCCCGAAACCCCGATCTCGCATCGCAACGCGTAACGACAGCGCCGGACGAAAAAAAGCGTGGCAATTCAAATTGCCACGCTTTTTTATTGCACCGGGAAGTAACGAAAGCGCTCCCGCTCAACGCCCGCCCGTCTTCTGCGCATTATCCGACTGCCGCCCGCGCACGAGCTTCCACACCGCGCCAAGCGCGACCGGCACGACCGCCGCACCGATACCGGCCAGCACGATCACGTTCAGGTACTGGCGGATGAACGGGATATTGCCGAAGAAATAGCCGAGCAGCACGAGCAGCAGCACCCACACCAGCGCACCGATCACGTTGAACAACTGGAAGCGCGCGACGCTCATCGACGAAGCCCCCGCGACGAACGGCGCGAACGTCCGCACGACCGGGATGAAGCGCGCGAGCACGATCGTCTTGCCGCCGTGCTTGTCGTAGAACGAGTGGGTCTTCTGCAGCGCGGCGCGATCGAGGAAGCGCTCGAGCACCGGGATATGGGTGTTGAACACCTTCGGGCCGACCCAGCGGCCGATCATGTAATTGACCGTGTTGCCGGTAATCGCCGCGACGAGCAGCAGCACGATCAGCAAGCCGACATTCATCTCGCCCGTCGCCGCGAACGCGCCGCCGATGAACAGCAGCGAATCGCCGGGCAGGAACGGGAACACGACGAGCCCCGTCTCGCAGAACACGATCAGGAACAGCACGAGATAGACCCATGCGCCGTACTGCCGGATGAAATCGCCGAGGAATGCGTCGATATGCAGGACAAGATTGACGAAATGAAGCAGCGTATCCAAATGCGATTCCTCGAAGGCGAAAGGGCCGGAACGGCCAAATATGGCGGAAGCGCCCGCCGGTCAAGGCCGGGCGTGTTATGAGCCCATGATACCGAAACTACCTTAAGGCTCCGTGAAAAAACGTAACCGCCGGTCGCCCCGGCATGCATTCGCCGCCTCGCTATAATTCGGCCATGTCCGATATCACCGAAACGGCCGCGGGCGCCGCGCCCGCCCCTGCCCCGCGCCCGCTGCGCGCGATCCAGCCCCTGCCCGACCAGCTGATCAGCCAGATCGCCGCCGGCGAGGTCGTCGAACGCCCGGCGTCGGTCGTCAAGGAACTGCTCGAGAACGCGATGGACGCCGGCGCCAGCACGCTGCGCATCGTGCTGGAAGAAGGTGGCGTGAAGCGCATCTCGATCACCGACGACGGCTGCGGGATTCCGCCGGACGAGCTCGCGCTCGCGCTGATGCGCCATGCCACCAGCAAGATCCGCTCGCTCGAGGAACTCGAGGCGGTCGCCACGCTGGGTTTTCGCGGCGAAGCGCTCGCGTCGATCGCGTCGGTTGCCGAGATGTCGATCACGAGCCGGACGGCCGATGCCGCGCATGCGATGAAGATCGACGCGCAGACGGGCGTGCTGTCGCCCGCCGCCGGTGCGACCGGCACAACGATCGAGGTCCGCGAGCTGTACTTCAACACGCCCGCGCGGCGCAAGTTCCTGAAGAGCGAGCAGACCGAGTTCGGCCACTGCCTGGAAATGATTCGCCGCGCAGCGCTCGCGCGGCCGGACGTCGCGATCTCAGTGCTGCACAACGGCAAGGCGGTCGAGCACTGGAATGCGACCGAACCCGCACAGCGCGTCGCGAAGATCCTCGGCGACGGCTTCGCGACCGCGCACCTGCCGCTCGACGAGCAGGCCGGCCCGCTTGCGGTCTACGGCTGCGCCGGCCTGCCGACCGCGAGCCGCGGTCGTGCCGACCAGCAATACTTCTTCGTCAACGGCCGCTTCGTGCGCGACAAGCTGCTGACGCACGCGGTGCGCGCGGCCTACGAGGACGTGCTGCACGGCGACCGCTACCCGTCGTACGTGCTGTTCCTCGACCTGCCGCCCGAAGCCGTCGACGTGAACGTGCACCCGTCGAAGATCGAGGTGCGCTTCCGCGATTCGCGCTCGATCCACCAGTACGTGTTCCATGCGGTCCAGCGCGCGCTGGCACGCCACGCGGGCGCGTCTCCGGAAACCACCGCGGGCGGCCATGCCGCGCAACTCTCACCGGCGCCGCGCGGGCCCGCATCGTTCCTGGATACACCGCTCGGCCAGAGCCAGCAGGGCAACGCGATCGGCGGCAGCGGCTTCTCGCCGTCGTCCTCGTCGTCGGGCAACACCTGGATGCGCCAGGCGCGGATGACCCAGGGCACGCTGCCCGTCGCGCAGCCGCTCGCGCTCTATGACGCGTTGTTCGGCCGCAAGGACACGGGCGCAGGCACGCCGGACGGCACGACGACCATCGCCCGCGATTCGGCCGACGCGCCGGGCGCGCCGCTGCCGGGCTTCCCGGCTTCGCCGATCGCCGCCACCGCGCACGACGAGCAGCCGCTCGGCTTCGCGCTGGGCCAGATCCACGGCATTTACGTGCTCGCGCAGAACGCGCACGGGCTCGTGATCGTCGACATGCACGCGGCGCACGAGCGGATCCTGTACGAGCAGTTCAAGAACGCGCTTGCCGACCGCTCGGTCGCCGTGCAGGCACTGCTGCTGCCGATCTCGATGACGGCCACGCCGGTCGAGATCGGCACGGTCGAGGAGGAACGCGACACGCTCGAATCGCTCGGCTTCGACCTGGCGGTACTGTCGCCGACGACGCTCGCGATCCGTGCGGTGCCGGCGCTGCTGAAGGATGCCGACCTGCAGTCGCTCGCGCGCGCGGTGCTCGCCGATCTGCACGCGTTCGGCGGCTCGCGCGTGCTTACCGAGCGCCAGCACGAACTGCTCGGCACGCTCGCGTGCCACCACGCGGTGCGCGCGAACCGGCGCCTGACGCTCGACGAGATGAACGCGCTGCTGCGCCAGATGGAGGCGACCGAGCGCGCGGATCAGTGCAATCACGGCCGGCCGACGTGGTATCAGCTCACGCTGAACGATCTCGACCGCCTCTTCATGCGCGGCCAATGAGCGCGGCACCGCACGCCAGCCCGACGACGATCGCCTGCCTGCTCGGCCCCACCGCCTCGGGCAAGACGGCCGCGGCGCTGGCGCTCGCCGCGCGCCGCCCGATCGAGATCGTCAGCGTCGATTCGGCGCTCGTCTACCGCGACATGGACATCGGCACCGCGAAGCCGTCGCGCGAAGAACGCGCGAGCGTGCCGCATCACCTGATCGACATCATCGATCCGGCCGACGCGTATTCGGCCGCGAGCTTCCGCGCGGACACACTGCGCCTGATCGGCGAGATCGCCGCGCGCGGCCGCACGCCGCTGCTCGCGGGCGGCACGATGCTGTACTACAAGGCGCTGACGCAGGGGCTCAACGACCTGCCGGGCGCCGATCCGGACGTGCGCGCGGCACTCGATGCCGAAGCCGAGCGCGACGGCTGGCCGGCGCTGCACGCGCGGCTCGCGCAAGTCGATCCCGACACGGCCGCACGGCTCGCGCCGAACGATTCGCAGCGGATCCAGCGTGCGCTCGAAGTGTTCATGCTGAGCGGGCAGCCGATGTCGGTGCTGCTCGCCGCGCCGCGGCGCACGGACGATGCGGCCGCCGCTTACCGCTTCGTGCCGTTCGCGCTCGAACCGTCGGATCGCGCGGTATTGCACAAACGGATCGCGCAGCGCTTCGACGCGATGCTCGACGCAGGCTTCATCGACGAAGTCGAGCGGCTGCGCCGTCGCGAGGACCTCCATCCCGACCTGCCGTCGATGCGCTGCGTCGGCTACCGGCAGGCGTGGGAATTCCTCGACGGCGACACCGACTACCGGACGATGCGCAACAAGGGCATCTTCGCGACGCGCCAGCTCTGCAAGCGCCAGATCACCTGGCTGCGCGCGATGCCGGAGCGGATCGTCGTCGACTGCATCGCGCCGGACTCGACGGCCCGCGCACTCGACGCGCTCGAACGCGTGCTCGACGGCGGCATGCCGGGCTGAACAGGCCGCGTCAGCCGCGCTGGCGCGCCGCCAGATGCGCGCGGGCGCCATCGACGATCAGCGCGACGCCGCGCTCGAACGCTTCGTCGCCGCCGCGCGCGCGCAGCGCGGCCCAGCCCTTCGCGAGCAGCGGATACTCGGCGGCGTCCGGCAGCGGCGCATCGGCTTCGCCGTCCGGCTCCGCCTGCTCTTCCAGCACCCATCCAACCACGAAGCGGCCCAGCGCATACATCACGTCGACCGCCTCGTCCGGCGCGAAACCCGCGTCGCCGAGCAGCGCGACCTTGCGTTCGATCGAGCCGAAATGCAGCGCGCGCGGCCGCGTACCGGCATGCAGGCGCGCGCCGTCGCGATAGGCCAGCAGCGCCCGACGGAAACTGCGCGCGTTGTCGAAAAGCCACGCATCCCACGCTTCACCCGGCCGCGGCAGCGACGCATCGTGACGCTCGAGCATGATCGCCTCGGCCATCGCATCGAGCAGTTCACCCTTGTTCCGGAAATGCCAGTAAAGCGTCGGCGACTGCACGCCGAGCCGCTCGGCGAGCCGCCGCGTCGACAGCCCGTCGATGCCGACTTCGTCGAGCAGGTCGAGCGCCGCGCGCAATACCGTGTCGCGCGTCAGCCGCGCCCCTGTGTCCTTCATCTCTATCACCGATAGAGTCACCCTCTTGAATCCGTCCCTGATTGCCATCCTGGCCACGGTCCTGCTCGACGCGATCGGCGTCGGGATCGTGATGCCGATCCTGCCCGGGTTGCTACGCGCGCTCGCCGATGCAGGCAGCACCGACACTCATTACGGGATACTGCTCGCGCTGTACGCGTCCGCGCAGTTCCTGTGCGCACCGCTGCTCGGTGCGCTGAGCGACCGCTTCGGCCGCCGGCCCGTCCTGCTCGTGTCGCTCGCGGGCGCCGCGCTCGACTACCTGCTGATGGCGCTCGCGCCGACACTCGCCTGGCTTTACGCGGGGCGGCTGATCGCGGGCATCACCGGTGCGAACGTCGCGGTCGCGACTGCCTATGTCACCGACGTCACCGCCGAACCCGATCGCGCGCGACGCTTCGGCCAGCTTGGCGCGATGATGGGCATCGGCTTCATCGCGGGCCCGTTGATCGGCGGGCTGCTCGGCGCGCTGCATGTGCGCGCGCCGTTCGTCGCGGCCGCCGCGCTCAACGCGCTCAACCTCGCGCTCGTCTGGCGCGCGCTGCCGGAATCGCGGCCACGTTCGGCCCGCGAAGGCCATGCGGTCGGCGCGCTCAACCCGTTCGCCAGCCTGCGCCGGCTGAGCGGCGCACCGGCGCTCGTGCCGCTGATCGGCATTTACGTGATCGTGGCGCTGGTGTCGCAGGCGCCCGCAACGCTGTGGATCCTGTACGGCCAGGAGCATTTCGGCTGGTCGACGCCGGTCGCGGGGCTGTCGCTGGCGGGCTACGGCGCGTGCCATGCGCTCGCGCAGGCGTTCGCGATCGGGCCGCTGATCGCGCGGCTCGGCGAGCGCCGCGCGCTGGCGTTGGGCCTCGCGGGCGACGCGCTCGGGCTTGCCGCGATTGCGTTCGCGACCGCCGCGTGGGTGCCGTTCGCGCTGCTGCCGCTGTTCGCGGCGGGCGGCATGACGCTGCCGGCCCTGCAGGCGATGCTCGCGCGGCAGGTCGACGATGCGCGCCAGGGTGAACTGCAAGGCGCGCTCGCGAGCGTGGCGAGCCTGATCGGCGTCGCGGGGCCGCTGGTCGTCACCGCGACCTATGCGGCGACACGCGCGACGTGGCCCGGGCTCGTCTGGGCCGCGGCCGCGCTGCTTTATCTGCTCGTGCCGCCGTTGCTGGCCGGCGTACGTCCGGCAGGCGCGCCACGGCCGTCCGCTTGAGCGTCGGCGGGTGCCGTTACGCACCTCGCCACGCTCAGTGCGCGAGCGTCACGAGATTCGCATCGCGCACGAACTGCCAGCGGCCTTCGGCCTTGCGGAAGATCGACAACGGACACTCGCGACCGAAGATGGCCGCGTCGCGTGCCAGCAGACTACCCACCAATGGCGTCGAACGTTCGGCAGGAAAGCCATGCGGCGACAGACGACCCGTCACTTCGTCAATTGGGCCAGCCCCGATCGCGATCCGCGTTGCCAGATCGACTACGCCAGGCTATCGGGCGCAAGTCTGAGAACCTGTGCGGGCGCCGCTCTGAAGCTCGGGCTATGTGCATCGGCGGCAATCATGTGACGCGTCACGTCGTGTGCCGCCAACGCCTCAGTCGATGCCCAGCGCTCGATCAAGACAAAGCGATTGTCGTCACCGACAACAGCATGAAGGTCGTACTGGAGACAGCCGTGTTCCGCACGCACAATCGGTGCCAACTTTTCATAAGCAGCGATTTGCTCTTGGCCTTTCCCGGGAAGCGTTTGAATCGAGATAACAAGCATCACCTCGAGTTCGCTATTTCGGCTGCAATGATTGACTTCGCTCATGACCACTCCGTCCTAATGTGATACCGACGAAAGACGATCAGCCGTAAACGCGAAAGGCCCCGTCTTTTGCCGGCGGGGCCCTTGAAAGTATGCAACTGCGGAGATTACCGCACGCTCATCCTGGACGACCCACCGTTGCCGATGATCGTCGTTGTGATGGCGGTCAAGAAGGAAATCAGATCGCGTTGCATGTCAGTACCGTAACTCACGCGTCGGAGGCTCGTCAACTCCACGGAGACGTAAGTGCATCTCTGGTCATCGCATGATAGGCGCGCATTTGGGAGCTGCCGTGGCTTCCAAGCTGACTCGAAAGGTAGGCGTGGGTCGGACAGCGACATTCACGAAAATCGGCGAAGAACCAAAAAAAACCGCCCGGATCGACTCCGGGCGGCTTTCCTTGCTGCGTCTGCTGCAGGCAGTGCGTCAGACCACGACCGTCTGCGCCTCGCCTTCGCGGGTCGCACGCACGGTGCCGATCTTCCACACCTGTTCGCCGGCGGCGCTCAGGTCGGCGATCGCTGCGTCGGCATCGGCCGCCGAAACGATCACGGCCATGCCAATGCCGCAGTTGAACACGCGGTGCATTTCCGCATCGGCGACACCGCCGTGCTCCTGCAGCCACTTGAACAGCGGCGGCAGCGGCCACGCGTTCTGGTCGAGCTCGGCGGTGAGGCCTTCGCGCAGCACGCGCGGAATGTTCTCGACGAGGCCGCCGCCCGTAATGTGCGCCATGCCCTTCACCGACAGCTTCTGCATCAGCGCGAGCAGCGGCTTCACGTAGATGCGGGTCGGCGCCATCAGCGCGTCGGCCAGCGAGCGGCCATGGAAATCGGCCGACAGGTCGGGGTTCGCGCGCTCGATGATCTTGCGCACGAGCGAGAAGCCGTTCGAGTGGATGCCGCTCGACGCGAGGCCCAGCACCACGTCGCCTTCGGCGATCGTGCTGCCGTCGATGATCTTGCTCTTCTCGACCGCGCCAACCGCGAAGCCGGCCAGGTCGTATTCGCCGTCCGGGTACATGCCCGGCATTTCGGCCGTTTCGCCGCCGATCAGCGCGCAGCCCGACAGTTCGCAACCCTGCGCGATGCCCTTGACGACCGTTGCAGCGGTATCGACGTCGAGCTTGCCGCACGCGAAGTAGTCGAGGAAGAACAGCGGCTCGGCGCCCTGCACGAGGATGTCGTTCACGCTCATCGCGACGAGATCCTGGCCGACGGTGTCGTGTTTGTTCAGATGAAACGCCAGCTTGAGCTTGGTGCCGACGCCGTCGGTGCCCGACACGAGCACGGGTTCCTTGTACTTCTTCGGCACTTCGAACAGCGCGCCGAACCCGCCGATGCCGCCGAGCACGCCGTCGCGCAGGGTTTTCTTCGCAAAAGGCTTGATCTTGTCGATGAGCGCGTCGCCTGCGTCGATGTCGACGCCTGCGTCACGATAGGACAGACCCTGAGCGTCGGGAGCGGATTTCGGAGGATTCATGGGGGAATGCGAGAAGGTCGGTAAAATGCGATTTTACCCGAAGCCGGCCCGTTGGCCGGAATTCCCAGCACCGAATCGTCAGGGATTGCATCTTGGTCAACACGTCCCCGTTTTCATCGCCGAGCGAGACGCGCCGAAACCGGCGTGGCGTCGTGCGTGCGGTCGCGCGTGAAGCCCGTGAAGACGCAGTTCCCGGCGCGTGCCCGGCGTACGGCACGCGTATTTTCAACCGACCCGCATTGTGACTGTTGTGTCCCGTCAACTGACGCTCGATCTCGGCACGCCGCCGCCCGCCACGTTCGACAACTTCATCATGAACGAGGAGAACGACGAGCTCATCTCGCGCCTGCAGAAGCTCGACCTCGCCCTCGCGGCGGGCCCCGTGCCGGATCGGTCGTTCTACATCTGGGGCGAGCCCGGCTGCGGCCGCACCCATCTGCTCCAGGCGCTCGTGAGCGACGCGTCGTACGGCTATGCGCGCTACCTGACGCCGCAGAGCCCGCTCGGCGCGTTCACGTTCGACCCGCGCATCGGCATCTACGCGATCGACGACTGCGACAGGATGAGCGACACACAGCAGGTCGCGCTGTTCAACCTGTTCAACGAAGTGCGCGCGCACCCGTCGAGCGCGTTCGTCGCGGCGGGCCCCGCGGCGCCGCTCGCGCTCGACGTGCGCGAGGATCTCCGCACGCGCCTCGGCTGGGGGCTCGTGTTCCACCTGTCGCCGCCGTCCGACGCCGGCAAGATCGCCGTGCTCAAGCTCGCGGCGAAGGAGCGCGGGATCGCGCTCACCGACGACATTGCCGCCTACCTGCTGACCCATTTCCGCCGCGACATGCCGAGCCTGATGGCGCTGCTCGACGCGCTCGACCGCTTTTCGCTCGAGCAGAAACGCGCCGTCACGCTGCCGCTGCTGCGCCGGATGCTCGCGCGTCCCGGCGACGACATCACACCACCGGGCACGGGCCCGAACCGCTTCGAGTAAAATGCCCCTCCATGACTAATCTGGCACTCTTTGACCTCGATCACACGCTGATTCCGACCGATAGCGACCACGAATGGGGTCGCTTCATGGTGAAACTCGGCATCGTCGACGCGGAAAGCTTCTCGCGTCAGAACGATCAGTTCTTCGCCGACTACAAGGCCGGCAAGCTCGACATCCACGCGTACCTCACGGCGATGCTCACGCCGCTCGCGAAGTATTCACGCGCGCAGCTCGCGCAATGGCACGAGCAGTACATGCACGAGGTGATCCGGCCCGCCATGACACCCGCCGCGCTCGAACTCGTGCGCAAGCATCTCGACGCGGGCGACCTGTGCTGCGTCGTGACGGCAACCAACGAATTCATCACGCGCCCGATCGCGACCGCGTTCGGCGTCGATACGCTGATCGCGTGCGAGGTCGAAACGACCGACGGGCATCCCGACTCGCCGTACACGGGCCGGCCGACCGGCACGCCGAGCTATCGGGAAGGCAAGATCGTGCGGACCGAAGCATGGCTCGCGTCGCTCGGCAAGCACTGGGACGATTTCGCGCACAGCTACTTCTACAGCGACTCGCACAACGACATCCCGCTGCTCGAGAAAGTCACCGACCCGATCGCGACCAACCCTGACGACACGCTGCGTGCGCATGCAAGCACCCGCGGCTGGCGTATCCTCGATTTATTCTGAACGTCGTGATCAAAAAATTCATTCGCAAGCTGCTCGGCCAGGACGAAGCCCAGCAAACGCCCCCTGAAGCGGCTCCGGCCGACGAAGCGGCCCCTGCTGCCCCGCGCACCGCAAAAGGCGCCCGCGGCGGCGGCGCGAAGAAACCGCGCAGCAACCATGAGCCGACCGTCGTGCCGGCCAGCGTGCACCAGATCGATCCGTCGCTGATCTCGAGGAATGCCGTGCGCGTGACCGACACGCTGCAGCAGGCCGGCTTTCGCGCGTTCATCGTCGGCGGCGCGGTTCGCGACCTGCTGCTCGGCATCGCGCCGAAGGACTTCGACGTCGCGACCGACGCGACGCCGACCGAGGTGCAGCGCCTGTTCCGCCGCGCGCGCCTGATCGGCCGCCGCTTCCAGATCGTCCACGTGCAGTTCGGCCAGGAGCTGATCGAGGTGTCGACGTTCCGCGCGCTGGTCGACGCGCCGCCCGAGGCCGCCGCGTCGGCCGAGCCGCCGAGGCGCCTGAAGCGCGACGAACTCGATCGCCGCACGCACGCGGTCGACGCGAGCGGCCGCGTGCTGCGCGACAACGTGTGGGGCGATCAGCACGAAGACGCCGCGCGCCGCGACTTCACGATCAACGCGATGTACTACGACCCGTCGACGCAGACGGTGCTCGACTACCACGACGGGATGGCCGACGTGCGCGCCCGCCTGCTGCGGATGATCGGAGACCCGGCCACGCGCTTCCGCGAGGATCCGGTGCGGATGCTGCGCGTCGTGCGCTTTGCGGCCAAGCTCGGCTTCGAGATCGAGCCGCATACGCGCGAACCGATCAACGCGCTCGCCGACCTGATCAACAACGTGCCGGCCGCGCGCCTGTTCGACGAAATGCTGAAGCTGCTGCTGTCGGGCCACGCGCTCGCGTGCCTGCAGCGGCTACGCAAGGAAGGCCTGCACCACGGGCTGCTGCCGCTGCTCGACGTCGTGCTCGAACAGCCGCAAGGCGAGAAGTTCATCACGCTCGCGCTGAACAACACCGATGCGCGCGTACGCGCTGGCAAGCCGGTCTCGCCGGGCTTCCTGTTCGCGACGCTGCTGTGGCACGACATGCGCCAGCGCTTCGAGCAATACACGGCCGAAGGCGAAATCCCGGTGCCGGCGCTCCATCGCGCGATGGACGACGTGCTCGACATGCAGACCGAGAAACTCGCGATCCACAAGCGTTATTCGGCCGACATGCGCGAGATCTGGGGCCTGCAGTTGCGCCTCGAGAAACGCTCGGGCCGCAGCGCGATGCGGCTGCTGGAACACCAAAGGTTTAGAGCGGGGTATGATTTCCTCCTGTTACGCTGCGAATCCGGCGAGCTCGATGCGGAAGTCGGACAGTGGTGGACGGATTTCATCGAAGGCGACGCGACCGCTCGCGAGGCATTGCTCACGCAGGGCGGCTCGAAGGAAAAATCGCCCCGCAAGCGGCGCCGCCGCGGCGGCGTGCGAAACCGCAAGCCGGGTGAAGGTGCCGCCGAGCAGGCATCGGACACCTCGGGCGGTTCCGACGACTGACGCGCACGCCGGCGAACGACGTAGGAAGTGATGCCATGACGGTTGCATATATCGGACTGGGGGCGAATCTCGGCGATGCGCGCCAGACCCTGAAGGACGCGGTGGTGTGCCTCGCGCAGCAGCGCACCATCTCGATCCTCGGCAAATCGAGCCTGTATCGCACGGCGCCTTTCGAAGCGGGCGGCGACGACTACTACAACTGTGTCGTCAAGCTCGACACGACGCTGTCGGCCCGCGAACTGCTCGCGCTCTGCCAGAAGATCGAACATCACTTCGGGCGCGAACGCCCGTATCGCAATGCGCCGCGCACGCTCGACCTCGACATCCTGCTGTTCGGCGCCGATTCGATCGACGAGCCCGACCTGATCGTCCCTCACCCGCGCCTCACCGACCGCGCGTTCGCGCTCGTGCCGCTCGTCGAGATCGAGCCGGCGCTCGACATCCCCGCGCGCGGCCGGGCCGACGCCTTTCTCGCCGCCGTCGCGGATCAGCGTGTCGAGAAGGTGCAGACCTGCCAGTGCCTGATGCAGAAGGCGCTCGCTGCCAGCGAAGACGCCGACAAGAACCGCTGCCGATGACCCCGACTCCCCTCACCGTCACCGCGCCCGACCTGCGCGCCCCGCACCGCTATCTCGTGATCGAAGGCCCGATCGGCGTCGGCAAGACGACGCTTGCGCGCCTGCTCGCGGAACGCTGGTCGATGCAGACGCTGCTCGAACGCCCGCAGGACAACCCGTTCCTCGAACGCTTCTATGGTGACACCGCGCGCTACGCGCTGCCCGTGCAGCTGTCGTTCGCGCTGCAGCGCGCGCAGCAGGCGCACGAGCTGATCGGCGCGCTCGAAACGGGCCGCCCGGTGATCGCCGATTTCATGCCGCAGAAGAACGACATCTTCGCGCGGCTGAACCTGCCGGAAGACGAGTGGCAGCTCTATCGCTCGGTCGCGACCCACGTGGACGTGCCGCAGGCGCCGTCGCCCGACCTCGTCGTCTACCTGCAGGCGAGCCCGGAAGTGCTGTTCTCGCGCATCCAGAAGCGCGGGCTGCCGATGGAACTGCAGATCAGCGATGCGTACCTGCGCTCGCTCGTCGACGCGTACAACGAATTCTTCTACCACTACGACCGCACGCCGGTGCTGACGGTCGCCGCGGAACACCTGAACCCGCTGGATTCCCCCGAAGACCTCGCTCTGCTGGTCGAGCGCATCGAGACGATGCGCGGCCGCAAGGAATTCTTCGTCAAGGGCGAAACGGCGCGCTGACGCGCCGCGCCTGCCGTTCCTCATTCATCGAACCGGATTTACCCATGACCTATCTCCAGGAATCGAGCCGGCCTGCCGTGACTGTGCCCAGGCTGCAGGCAATGCGCGACGCCGGCGAGAAGATCGCGATGCTCACCTGCTACGACGCGAGCTTTTCGGCATTGCTCGATCGCGCGGGCACCGACGTGCTGCTGATCGGCGATTCGCTCGGCAACGTGCTGCAGGGCCACACCACCACGCTGCCCGTGTCGCTCGACGACATCGCGTATCACACCGCCTGTGTCGCCCGCGCGCAGCCACGCGCGCTCGTCGTCGCCGATCTGCCGTTCGGCACGTACGGCACGCCGGCCGAGGCATTCGCAAGCAGCGTCAAGCTGATGCGCGCCGGTGCACAGATGGTCAAACTCGAAGGCGGCGAATGGCTCGCCGAGACGATCCGCTTCCTCGTCGAGCGCGCGGTGCCCGTGTGTGCGCACGTGGGCCTCACGCCGCAATCGGTGCACGCGTTCGGCGGCTTCAAGGTGCAGGGCAAGACCGAAGCCGGCGCCGCGCAATTGCTGCGCGACGCGCGCGCGGTCGAGGACGCGGGCGCGCAGCTCGTCGTGCTCGAAGCGGTGCCGACGCTCGTCGCGTCCGAAGTCACGCACATGCTGAAGATTCCGACGATCGGCATCGGCGCGGGCGTCGACTGCTCGGGCCAGGTGCTGGTGCTGCACGACATGCTCGGTATCTTCCCCGGCAAGCGGCCGCGTTTCGTGAAGGATTTCATGCAGGGGCAGCCGAATATCCAGGCAGCCGTCGAGGCCTACGTGAGCGCGGTGAAGGACAGCACGTTCCCCGGCCCGGAACATTCGTTCTGACGCAGCGCCGGCTGCCGGTTCGCCGGCCGGAAGCGAAAAAGCGCGGCGCCCTGCAAAGGGCGCCGCGCTTTTTGTTGGCACACCGCATCGGTGCACGACTTTTCGACACCGGCGCGAGCGCGGTGCCCGAGCCGTCGCTTCGTCACGTGCTACGTCACTTCAACACCGCGTCGATCGCTCCCCGCAGCGCGTTGGTCAGCAGCAGCGCCTGCGCGCGCGCAAGATCGTCGCGGGTCACGACCCGCTCCGTCGCACCGAACTCACGATCGTCGAGCAGCACGCCGCGCATCACGCCCGGCAATACGCCACACGCCAGCGGCGGCGTCACCCACTGGCCGTCGAGCTTCACGAACAGGTTCGAGCGCCCGCCTTCCGTCACCTCGCCGCGCTCGTTGACGAACAGCATGTCGAAACCGCCGAGCGCCTCGGCCGCCTGCCACGCGCGATCGTACTCGGCGCGGCGCGTCGTCTTGTGCAAAAGCAGCGCATCGCCCGCACGCGTCGGCGCGAAGCCGTGCGCGGACGCCAGCAGCACGCCGACCGGCCCCGCCGGCAGCGGCTTGAGCGGCGCCGCGACGATCTCGACCGTGCCGTCCTTCGCGAGCGAGAGCTTCATCCGGTAAGCGCCGTCGCCGTCGAGCGCCGCGCAGCGCGCGCCGATCTCGCGACGCAACGCATCGGCGTCGAAGCGGAAGCCGAACGCATCCGCGCTACGCTGCAGCCGCGCGAGATGGCGATCGAGATGGCGGATGCCGTCCGCACGCGTGGCGGCGGTCGTTTCGAACAACTGGAAGCCGGGATCGGCATCCGTCAGGAATCGCGCTTTCAATTCGCACTCCGCATATTCGTCGGCCGCGACACTGTCGAGCACGATGCCCGCGCCGACGCCCATCGTGCCGCGGCGCCGGCCGGTGATGGCCGTGGCCGGATTGCGTGCTTCGGTATCGGCTCCGGCCATATCTTCGCGTTCAGCGCCTTCGCCGGCTGCGTCGAGCGTCAGCGTACGAATCGCGACCGACAGGCAGAAATCACCACAACCTGCCGGGCGATCACCAGGCGCGTCGGAATCCTCGCGTTGCTTCGCAGCGTCAAGCCAGCCGATCGCGCCCGTGTAGAGCCCGCGCGGCGTCGACTCGATCGCATCGATCAGCTGCATCGTCTTGTGCTTCGGTGCGCCCGTGATCGATCCGCACGGAAACAGCGCACGCAGCATCTGCGCGAACGTCGTCCCGTCGCGCCAGCCGGCCTCGACCGTCGACGTCATCTGCCACACCGACGCATACGGCTCGACGGAGAACAGCGCCGGCACGCGGACCGTCCCGGTGCGCGCGATCCGCGACACGTCGTTGCGCAGCAGATCGACGATCATCACGTTTTCCGCGCGGTTCTTCGGATCGTTTGCGAGGAACGTGGCCGCCGCCGCATCGTCGCGAGGGTCGGCCGAGCGCGGTGCCGTGCCCTTCATCGGCCGCGCGCGCAGCACGTCTGCGTGCTTCTCGACGAACAGTTCGGGCGAGCACGACACGACCCACGTACCGTCGGGCAACGCGATCAGCGCGCCGTAGCGCACGGGCTGGCGCGCACGCAACCGCCGGTAAAGCGCGAGCGGCGTGCCGAACACGTCGAAGTTCAGCCGGTACGTGTAGTTGACCTGATACGAATCGCCCGCGCACAGCGCGTCGTGCACCGCGGCGATCGCCGCGTCGAACGCATCGCGCGACACGCTCTTCTCGACATGCGCGACGCCCGCGATCGACGGCGTACCGCCGCCGTCCTGCTGCGCGAGCCACGCGTCGACTTCCTCGCGCGACAGGCGCTCGCAGCGCGCATACAGCAAAAAGCGCAGCGGGGCATGGCCCGGCTGCGCTCGTTGCAGGTTCCGCCCGAATTCGTAATCGCCGACGACGACCGCATGCAGCCCGTCGCGCAGATCCTGCGCCACGGCCGCGTCGACCTCGTCGAGCCGGGCCGGATCCGTGCACACACGTTCGCGCACGAACCCCGAATACAAACGACTCGACCGCGCGAGCGCGGTCGAGTCGCAATCGTCCAAGAGCGCGAACGACGCGCTCTCGCTGCCTTCAGTCATGCTGTTACTCGAGTTACTCGAAGAAGCTCTTCACACGGTCGAACCAGCTCTTGCTCTGCGGGCTGTGACGCGCGCCGCCCTCGGCCAGCGATTTCTCGAACTGCTTGAGCAGGTCGCGCTGGTTGTCGGTCAGCTTCACCGGCGTCTCGACCTGCACGTGGACGTACAGATCGCCCGCGATGCTCGAACGCAGCCCCTTGATGCCCTTGCCGCGCAGGCGGAACGTCTTGCCCGACTGCGTGCCTTCCGGCACCGGGAACGACGCGCGGCCGGCCAGCGTCGGCACCTCGATCTCGCCGCCGAGCGCGGCGGTCGTGAACGGGATCGGCATCTGGCAGTGGAGATCGTCGCCGTCGCGCTCGAACACCGCGTGCGGCTTGATGTGGATCTCGACGTACAGGTCGCCCGGCGGCCCGCCGTTGATGCCCGGCTCGCCGTTGCCGGCCGAGCGGATCCGCATCCCGTCGTCGATCCCGGCCGGGATCTTCACTTCGAGCGTCTTGGTTTCCTTCACCTTGCCGGAGCCGTGGCAATGCACGCACGGCTCGGGGATGTAGGTGCCCGTGCCATGGCACTTCGGACAGGTCTGCTGGATGCTGAAGAAGCCCTGCGACATGCGCACCGTGCCCTGGCCGTGACAGGTCGGGCAGGTTTCCGGCTTCGTGCCGGGTTTCGCGCCCGACCCGTGGCACACCTCGCACGACACCCAGCTCGGCACGCGGATCTGCGTGTCGTAGCCGTGTGCGGCCTGCTCGAGCGTGATTTCCATGCTGTAGCGCAGGTCGGCGCCGCGATACACCTGCGGGCCGCCACGGCCGCCGCGCGCGGCGCCGCCCGCCGCCTGGCCGAAGATGTCGCCGAAGATGTCGCCGAACGCGTCCGCGAAGCCGCCGAAGCCCTGTGCCCCCGCACCGCCCATGTTCGGATCGACGCCCGCGTGGCCGTACTGGTCGTACGCGGCCCGCTTCTGGCTGTCCGACAGCATTTCATAGGCTTCCTTCGCCTCCTTGAAATGCTCTTCCGCATCCTTGCTGTCCGGATTGCGGTCAGGGTGATACTTCATCGCAAGCTTGCGATACGCCTTCTTGATTTCGTCGTCGCTCGCATTCTTCGCGACGCCCAGAACCTCGTAGTAATCCCGTTTCGCCATATCGATTCACTGTGCCGTCCGCACCACATGCGCGCGGCGGCTCCTTTCGCTCGCAGTAAAGTCTCTCGACTCGTCTGGCGCTGCGGCCGTCCGCGGACGGCGCGTGCAGCACCCGCCAAAAAACAAATGTGCCCGGAGGGCCGCGAAGCCCGCCAGGCGTGGAGTCGATCCGGCCATCCGGAAGGAAAGACAGACCGCTTGTCAGCCAACCCGTCAGCCGCGCCGCGCGCGTGTTGCGCGCGCGGCGTGCGGCACCGGGGCAACCCGGCTTAGTCCTTCTTCACTTCCTTGAACTCGGCGTCGACGACATCGTCGGCAGCCTGTTGCGCACCGCCCGCGTGGGCCGCGCCTTCCGCCGCACCCGCTGCGCCGGCCGCACCCGCCTGCTGGGCCTGCATGTCGGCATACATCTTTTCGCCGAGCTTCTGCGAAACCTTGCCGAGCTCCTCGACCTTCGCGTCGATCGCAGCCTTGTCGGCCGACGTATCCTTCAGCACGTCCTCGAGCGACTTCAGCGACGCTTCGATCGCTTCCTTCTCGCCCGCGTCCAGCTTGTCGCCGTACTCGGTCAGCGCCTTCTTCGTGCTGTGGACCAGCGCGTCGCCCTGGTTGCGCGAATCGGCCAGCTCGCGCAGCTTGTGGTCTTCCGCTGCGTTCGCTTCCGCGTCCTTGATCATCTGGTCGATTTCAGCCTCGGACAGACCCGAGTTGGCCTTGATCGTGATCTTGTTTTCCTTGCCGGTCGCCTTGTCCTTCGCGCCGACGTGCAGGATGCCGTTCGCGTCGATGTCGAAGGTCACTTCGATCTGCGGCACGCCGCGCGGTGCCGGCGGGATGCCTTCGAGGTTGAACTCGCCGAGCAGCTTGTTGCCGGCTGCCATTTCGCGTTCGCCCTGGAACACCTTGATCGTCACGGCGCCCTGGTTGTCGTCCGCCGTCGAGTACACCTGGGCGTGCTTCGTCGGGATCGTCGTGTTCTTGCTGATCATCTTCGTCATCACGCCGCCGAGCGTCTCGATGCCGAGCGACAGCGGGGTCACGTCGAGCAGCAGCACGTCCTTGCGGTCGCCCGACAGGACCTGGCCCTGGATCGCCGCGCCGACTGCGACGGCTTCGTCCGGGTTCACGTCACGGCGCGGATCCTTGCCGAAGAATTCCTTCACCTTCTCCAGCACCTTCGGCATGCGCGTCTGGCCGCCGACCAGGATCACGTCGTCGATGTCCGACACCTTGACGCCTGCGTCCTTGATCGCGATGCGGCACGGTTCGATCGTGCGCTCGACGAGATCCTCCACCAGCGCTTCCAGCTTCGCGCGGGTGATCTTCAGGTTCAAGTGCTTCGGGCCCGACGCGTCCGCCGTGATGTACGGCAGGTTGATTTCGGTCTGCTGGCTCGACGACAGCTCGATCTTCGCCTTTTCAGCGGCTTCCTTCAGGCGCTGCAGCGCGAGCACGTCCTTCGACAGGTCGACGCCCTGCTCCTTCTTGAATTCGCCGATGATGTAATCGATGATGCGCTGGTCGAAGTCTTCGCCGCCGAGGAACGTGTCGCCGTTGGTCGACAGCACTTCGAACTGCATTTCGCCGTCGACGTCCGCGATTTCGATGATCGACACGTCGAACGTGCCGCCGCCGAGGTCATACACGGCGATCTTGCGGTCGCCCTTCTCGGCCTTGTCGAGGCCGAACGCGAGCGCGGCCGCGGTCGGCTCGTTGATGATCCGCTTGACTTCGAGGCCCGCGATGCGGCCGGCGTCCTTGGTTGCCTGACGCTGGCTGTCGTTGAAGTACGCCGGCACCGTGATCACGGCTTCCGTGACCGGCTCGCCGAGGTAGTCTTCGGCCGTCTTCTTCATCTTGCGCAGCACTTCCGCCGAAACCTGCGGCGGCGCGAGCTTTTCGCCGTGTGCCTCGACCCATGCATCGCCGTTGTCGGCCTTGATGATGGTGTACGGCATCAGGCCGATGTCCTTCTGGACTTCCTTCTCTTCGAAGCGGCGGCCGATCAGGCGCTTCACCGCGAACAGCGTGTTCTTCGGGTTGGTCACCGACTGACGCTTGGCCGGCGCGCCGACCAGCACTTCGTTGTCGTCCATGTAGGCGATGATCGACGGCGTGGTGCGCGCGCCTTCCGAGTTCTCGATGACCTTGACCTGGTTGCCTTCCATGATGGCAACGCACGAGTTCGTGGTGCCGAGGTCAATACCGATGATCTTTCCCATTTTTCCTAATCTCCAGAAATGCTTGTTTGCTGCGCAAAACCCCGCGTTTTGGGGCGGTTTCGCGCGCCAGAATTCAACTCTGTTCCCGAAATGCGTCCGTCCGATCCGTTTTCAAGACCCGACGAGCGATGCGGATATTAAATTTTTTCAATCGCCGCCGGCCAGTGGATCGCCGCCTGCCGCGGCGATTTTCGCGCGTGCCGCCGACACCGCTGCCTGGAACTGCGCGAGGCCATGCCAGCCCGTCGCGCGGCCCAGCCGCTTGCCGCGGTGGAAAAAGAACCACGTCGGCACGCCATGCAGCCCGAAGCGGCGGCCCAGCTGGTGGTGTTCGTACACGTTGCAATGGAACCACTTCAAGTCCAGCGCGCGGATCGCGTCGGGCTGGGCGAGCATCGCCTTCTTCGCGATCTCGCAGTTGAAGCAGTCGACGCCCCAGAAGAACACCACCGCGAGCGCATCGCCCGCGCCGTCGATCGCCGCGTCGAACGTGCCGGCGTCCAGTGCCCGCATGTCGAACGCGTCGAACGCGGCCGGATCGACGCCGGCAGGCAGCATCGCGACGGCCTTACTTCGGCTGCGCGACGGTGACGAGCGCCGGACGCAGCACGCGGTCGGCGATCGTGTAGCCCTTTTGCAGCACCGTGACGACGGTGTTCGGCTCCTGCTCGGCCGGCACCATCGAAATCGCCTGGTGCTGGTGCGGATCGAACTTCTCGCCGACCGGGTTGATCGCGACGACGCGGCCCTTCTCGAGCGCGCTCGTCAGCTGGCGCAGCGTCAGATCGACGCCTTCGCGCACCTTCGCGATGTCGCCGGACGTATCGTTGACGGCCGCTTCCAGGCTGTCCAGCACGGGCAGCAGGTGCTCCGCGAAGCTCTCGATCGCGAACTTGTGCGCCTTCGAGACGTCGTCCTGCGCGCGGCGGCGGACGTTCTCGGTCTCGGCCTTCGCCCGCAGGTAGCTCTCCTGCAGCTCGGCGACCTTGGCTTGAGCCTCCGCGAGCGCCGCGTCGGCTGCTTCAGCGGCGGGGGCAGCGCCTTGCGCCGCCTGCTTCTCGCTGCCGATATCTTCGGCCGATTGGGGTGCCGGGTTCTCTTGCGTGTTTTCCATGTCGCTGAAAGTCGATTAGAGGTTAAAGCCAAATCGGCAACCGCCGGTCCGTATACCGGCGGCACCGCACATTGCTGGTGCAAATAAGGGTGAATACGACGATTTCAAGGGGGTGATTCGCCGGCATTCTCCAATGCAGCGAAACAACCGCGCGTCACGCCGGGGCATCGCCCGCATAGTCCGCCAGATCAGGCGAAACGGCCTGTAACAACGCTTACCTGGCAAGTACTAGCTTGGCACAGGCCCGCTGCACTACACTGCACTCAAGCGTAGGAAAAGCGTGTTTACCCCTAGCTGGCCGCCGCCTGACATCCACCTGGCGCCGCTTTCACCCGTCTTCTCGAGGGGAGTACCGTGAAACTGACCTTTGCGATATCGGTGGTCGCGCTGGTACTCATTGCCGGCACCACCACCATCTGCCTGTCGGGAGCCGTTACCGACCGCACGACCGAATACGGGAGCGCGCGGGCGACGTTCGACCAGATGTTCAGCTCCCACCAGAAAATCTGTCGATGATGCGCCGGTCGCGCTTCGTCGGCCGGCCGTGCAATTCGGCTGCCGGCTCGCGATACGTGCGACGCCGCTCCAGTTCGGCGAGCCGCGCGGCGCGCCCCGCTTCCGTTTCCTCGTAAAGCGTCTGCGCGACGCTCGCCGGCCCGCGCACGTCGCACACGCCAAGCACGGCAATGTGCCAGACGATGCCGTCGATCGCAATCTCGACTTCGTCGCCCACACGTACTTCCTTCGCCGGCTTGACTGCCGCGCCGCCGATCTTCACGTGCCCCTTGTCGACCGCATCGGTCGCGAGCGAGCGCGTCTTGAAGAACCGCGCCGCCCACAGCCATTTGTCGATGCGCAGCTTCGCGCCCGGTTCGGTCGAGATCTTGTAATTCATCGCGCTTAACTCACCGTTTCGGGCTGCGCGGCCTTGACCGGCCAGCCCTGCAGATTCTCGGCGACGATCTCGCCGAGCGCACCGATCCACGCGGGCGCGCCGTTCAGGCACGGAATCCGGTGGAACGCCTTGCCGCCGCCGGCGAGGAATTCGTCGCGCACCTCCATGCCGATCTCCTCGATCGTCTCCAGGCAATCGGCCGTGAAACCGGGACAGAACACGTCGGCCCGCCGCACGCCGGCCTCGCCGAACTCGCGCAGCGTCGGCGCGGTGTAGGGCTGCAGCCATTCGGCCTTGCCGAACCGCGACTGGAAGGTGATGCGGCATTCGGTCGTCGACAGCCCGAGCGCGGCCATCAGCAGCGCCCCTGTCTGCTGGCACTGGTCGTGGTAGGGATCGCCGAGGTCGAGCGTGCGCTTCGGCACGCCGTGAAAGCTCAGCACGAGTTTGTCGCCGGCCGCGAAGTCGGGCCGGCCGTGCTGCGCCCAATACTGGCGCACCTGCTCGGCCAACGCATGGATATAGGCCGGATGGTCAGCGTAGTGCCGCACCGTGCGCACCTCCGGCTGGTTGCGCATGCACGCGAGCGCGTTGAATGCGGCGTCGAAGGCCGTGGCCGTGGTCGACGCCGAGTATTGCGGATACATCGGCATCAGCAGCACGCGCTCGACGCCCGCACGCTTGAACTGCGCGAGCGCGTGCGAAATGTTTGGGCTGCCGTAGCGCATCGCGTAGTCGACCTGCACTTGATAGCCGTTCGACGCGAGCAGGTGCCGCACGGCATCGGTCTGGCGCTCGGTGTGCACGCGCAGCGGCGAGCCCTCGGGCATCCAGACGGCCGCGTATTTCTTCGCGGACGCGCGGCCGCGCAGCGGCAGGATCAGCGTGCGCAGCAGCACCTGCCAGACGGCCTGCGGAATCTCGACGACCCGTGGATCCGACAGGAATTCGGCCAGGTAGCGCCGCACCGCGCGCGGCGTCGGGGCGTCGGGTGTGCCGAGATTGATCAGCAGCACACCGATGCGATGGGCAGCCGCGGTGCTCGAAGACGGCTCAAGATCGAAACGCATGGGCAATAACGTGCTCGGGGCACGGAACCGGACGGCTCTCAATTATAGCGGGCCGCCCCGCGCCGGTCGGCCAGGGCCTGTTCCCGCTCATGACGGGCTTGCGCCGGCCGCCGGAAGGGGCGAGCGCAACGCGCATGACGCCGCGATCGGCGCTTCTGGCGGCCAGCCCCGCAAAAGATTGATTTCAATCAGGGGAGCGAGCCTTGTCAGCCGCATTGCGGCGTCGCGCGTCGCTTGTTTGGCTCGGCCAAACGGTGCCCTTGCTTCTTGCACTGCGACCGGCAACGCTCGTTCGCAAGCGCGTCATGAGCGGAAACAGGCCCTGTCTTTCGGCCGACTGCCGGCACGCGCGGTGCCGCGGCAAGATGACGGGGCGGGATCGGGCCGGCGACGGCAGGCTACTGCTGGCTCAGCGTGAGCGACAGCAGGCGCGCGGTGATGTCGACGATCGGTATCACGCGGTTGTACGCCATGCGGGTCGGGCCGATCACGCCGAGCGTGCCGACGATCTGCCCGTTCACCTCGTAAGGCGCGGTGACGACGCTCATTTCCTCGATCGGCACGAGCGTCGATTCGCCGCCAATGAAGATCTGCACGCCCTGGGCGTGGCTCGACACGTCGAGCAGTTGCAGGAGGCCCGTCTTTTGGTCGAATACGTCAAACAGCTTGCGCAGCCGCGCCATGTCCGACGAGAGATCCGCCACTTCGAGCAGGTTGCGCTCGCCGGAAATCAGCACGGTGTCCTCGGTGTCGGGCACCTCGGTGCTGGCCGTCACGGCCGCATGCATCAGCGCGGTCATGTCGCCGCGCAGCTGGTCGATCTCGTCGCGCAGGCGGCGGCGCACCTCGTCGAACGACAGTCCGGCGAAATGCGCGTTGATGTAGTTGGACGCCTCGGTCAGTTGCGACGGCGAGTAATCGCGCGGCGTCGCGAGCATCCGGTTCTGCACGTCGCCCTCGGGCGTGACGATGATCAGCAGGATGCGCTTGTCCGACAGGCGCATGAACTCGATCTGCTTGAACACGTGGCTGCGGCGCGGCGTCAGCACGACGCCCGCGAACTGCGACAGGTTCGACAGCACGCTCGCGGCGGCCGCCACGACCCGCTGCTGCGGCTCGCCGGCCTGCAACGTGTTCTGCACCTGCCGCGCGACGGCTTCGGCGTCGATCGGCACCTCGACCGTCAGCATGGTGTCGACGAACAGCCGGTAGCCGCGCGGCGTCGGCACGCGGCCGGCCGACGTGTGCGGGCTCGACACGAGGCCGAGCTCCTCCAGGTCGGACATCACGTTGCGGATCGTCGCCGGGCTCAGCTCGAGCCCGGAGTAACGGGACAACGTGCGCGATCCGACTGGCTGACCGTCGGCGATATACCGTTCGATCAGGGTTTTCAGGAGGGTTCGTGCGCGAGGATCTAGCATGGTGGAAAATTTTAGCGCAACCGCGCGACCGCGGCGAGTGGCGTCGGCTACCGTTGCGCGGGTCGGCCCGATCCGGCCCCGCCCGCGCACAGCCGGTTCTTTTCGTCAACGAGCTATGGTGTAATGCCGGCATGAAAACCGGTAATCAGTTCAACACTGTCGCGCTCGTCGGCCGGAGCAACACGCCCAACATCGCCGAGCCGCTCGCCACGCTGGCCGCCTGCGTCGCCAAGCAGGGCTTCGAGGTCGTCTTCGAAGCCGAGACCGCGCGCGAGATCGGCATCACCGGCTACCCGGCGCTGACCCCGGCCGAAATCGGGGCGCGCGCCGACGTGGCGGTCGTGCTGGGCGGCGACGGGACGATGCTCGGCATCGGCCGTCAGCTCGCGCCGTACAAGACACCGCTGATCGGGATCAACCACGGGCGGCTCGGCTTCATCACCGATATCGCGGCAGCCGACATGCAGGCGCTCGTCCCGGTGATCCTGTCGGGCAAGTTCGAACGCGAGGAGCGCGCGCTGCTCGAGGCCCGGATCATGCGCGACGGCGAACCGATCTACCATGCGATCGCCTTCAACGACGTCGTCGTGAACCGCAGCGGCTTCTCCGGGATGGTCGAGCTGCGCGCCTCGGTCGACGGCCGGTACATGTACAACCAGCGTTCGGACGGCCTGATCGTCGCCACGCCGACCGGCTCGACCGCTTACGCGCTGTCGTCGGCCGGCCCGATCCTCCATCCGCAGCTGGCGGGTATCGTGCTCGTGCCGATCGCGCCGCACGCGCTGTCGAACCGGCCGATCGTGCTGCCCGACGATTCGAAAATCGCGATCCAGATCGTCGGTGGGCGCGACGTCAACGTGAACTTCGACATGCAGTCGTTCACCGCGCTCGAACTGAACGACACGATCGAGGTGCGCCGCTCGAAGCACACGGTGCCGTTCCTGCACCCGATCGGCTACAGCTACTACGCGACACTGCGCAAGAAGCTGCACTGGAACGAACACGCCTCGAACGAAGACGACAACGCGTCCTGACGCCGCTCCGCCCGACACCATGCTCCGCCACCTCTCGATCCGCGACTTCGTCATCGTCGCCGCGCTCGATCTCGAATTCGACAGCGGCTTTTCCGTCTTTTCCGGCGAAACCGGCGCCGGGAAATCGATCCTGATCGACGCCCTTGCCCTTGCGCTCGGCGAACGCGCCGACGCGAGCGTCGTGCGCACCGGTTGCGGCCGCGCCGACATCACCGCCGAATTCACGCCGCACGACCGCGTCGCGCGCTGGCTCGACGAGCACGCGTTCGACACCGAGGACACCGTGATGCTGCGCCGCGTGATCGATGCAAACGGCCGGTCGCGCGCATTCATCAACGGCACCAGCGCGACGCTCGCGCAGCTGCGCGAGCTCGGCGAAATGCTCGTCGACATCCACGGCCAGCATGCGCACCAGTTGCTCATGCGGCCCGACGCGCAGCGCGAGCTGTTCGATACGCACGCGGGGCTCGTCGCCGACGCCGCGAACGTCGCACGCGCATGGCGCGTGTGGCGTGACGCGACGCAGGCGATCGAGGCGGCAAAAGCGCACGAGCGCGAGTTGCAGCTCGAACGCGAAAAGCTCGCCTGGCAGCTCGCCGAGCTCGACAAGCTCGCCCCTCAGCCCGGCGAATGGGACGAAGTCAGCAACGAGCACAAGCGCCTGTCGCATTCGGCGAACCTGATCGAAGGCGTGCGCGGTGCGCTCAACGCGCTGTCCGAGTCCGACGACGCGATGCTCGCGCAGCTCGGCGCGATCGTGTCGAAGCTGCGCAGCCTCGCCGACTACGACACCACGCTCGGCGACGCGCTCGCGTCGCTTGAACCGGCCGAGATCCAGCTGCAGGAAGCGGTCTACTCGCTGTCGCACTATGCGCAGCGCATCGATCTCGATCCCGAACGGCTCGCGCAGGTCGAAACGCGCCTCGACGCGCTGCACTCGACCGCCCGCAAGTTCCGCTTGCCGCCCGACACGCTGCACGAAGAACACGCGGCACGCCGCGCGCAGCTCGCCGCGCTCGACGCGGCCGCCGATCTCGGCGCGCTCGAGGCGGTGCAGGCCAAGGCGCGGGAAGCCTATCTCGCCGACGCGAAACAGCTGTCCAAGGCGCGCACACAGGCCGCCAAGGCGCTCGGCGCGGCCGTCACGGCCGGCATGCAGGAATTGTCGATGGCGGGCGGGAGCTTCGAAGTCGCGCTCGTGCCGCTCGCCGACGGCGGCCCGCACGGGCTCGAGCAGGTCGAATTCCGGGTCGCCGGGCACCCTGGCGTGCCGCTGCGGCCGCTCGCGAAGGTTGCGTCGGGCGGCGAGCTCGCACGCATCAGCCTCGCGCTCGCCGTGATCGCCAGCGCGGCAAGCCCGACCCCGACGCTGATCTTCGACGAAGTCGATACGGGGATCGGCGGCGGCGTCGCCGAAGTGGTCGGCCGCCTGCTGCACCAGCTCGGGCGCGATCGCCAGGTACTGTGCGTGACGCACCTGCCGCAGGTCGCCGCGCGCGGCGACCATCACTTCCAGGTCACAAAAGGCGCCGACGACCGCGGCGGCACGGTGTCGACCGTGGTCGCGCTCGACCGCGCCAACCGGATCGAGGAAGTCGCGCGGATGCTCGGCGGGCTCGAGATCACGGCCACGACGCGCAAGCACGCGAAGGAAATACTGGCCGCCTGACGCCGGCCGCCCGTTAGCCGTTCATCGAATGCAAAAAGACCGGCGCACGCGCCGGTCTTTTTTTGGGGCACGGCGGCGCGATCGCTCCCCCTGCCGCTCCGCATCGAACGGTCGTTTCAACTATCCGCTTCAACCGCCCCGAACACGCGCGTCCACAGCGCCGTCACGGCCGCCCGCTCGTCGGCCACCACGGCCGGATCGACCCGCGCCTTCTCCATCCCGTCGAGCCGCAGCTTGTGCTGCAGCTTCCGGTACTTCCGGTACGCCGCCCCAACCCGCTCGGCCTCGTCCTCGCCCATCAGCCCGAAGCGCGCGACCTCTCGCAGCAGCGCGATATTGCCCGTGTTGCGGATCAGCTCGGCGTCGCTCGACGCGTGCAGCAGCACCCAGTACTGGACGATGAACTCGATGTCGACCATTCCGCCGCGATCGTGCTTCAGGTCGAACAGCTCGGTCTGGTTCGGGTGGCCGGCGAACACCTTGCCGCGCATGTCGACGATTTCCTTCGCGAGCACGCCGCCGTCGCGCGGCGTCGTCAGCACCTGCTGGCGGATCGCCTCGAAGTCCGCGCCGATCTGCGCGTCGCCCGCACTATAGCGGGCACGCGTCAGCGCCTGGTGCTCCCAGACCCACGCGGTATTCGCGGCGTCGCCCTCGCGCAGCTGGTAGCGGCGGAACGCGTCGAGATCGGTGACCAGCAGCCCGGCCTCGCCGTTCGGCCGCAGCCGCAAGTCGATGTCGAACAGCGCGCCCGCCCCGGTCGCCGTGGTGAGCCATGTGATCAAGCGCCGCGTGAAGGTCGTGTAGACGTCCGCCGAGCGCTCGTCGGGGTCGTCGTACAGGAAGATCAGGTCGAGATCCGATGCGTAGCCGAGCTCCTTGCCGCCCAGCTTGCCGTACGCGATCACCGCAAACTGCGGCACGTCGCGATGGCGCTTCGCGAGCTGCGACCAGACGACTTCGATCGTCACGTCGAGCACCGCGTCGGCCAGTTCGGACAGCCGGTCGCTCACATGCTCGACCGACAGTTGCCCGGCGAGATCGATCAGCAGGATCCGGAACACCTCCGCGTGCTGTGCGTGCCGCAGCAGGTCCATCTGCTGCTCGGGGCCGTCGGCCGCGGCGAGGCGCGCGCGCAGCGCCTCCTTGAACGCGGGCCAGTCGAACGGGCTCGCGATCGCCTCGTCGTCGAGCAGTTCGTCGAGCAGCTGCGGATGGCGGATCAGGTAGCCGCCGCCCCAGCGCGTCGCACCGAGCACCGACAGCACGCGGTCGAGCGCGGCCGGATATTCGGTCAGCAACGCGAGATAGACACCGCGCCGGCTGACCGTCTCGAGCAGGTCGAACAGGCGGATGATGGTTTCGTCGCGGCGCGCGGCATCGATCCGCGGCGCGGCCTCCAGCGCGCGCTGCGCGACGCGGTCGAAGCGATGCCGGCTCTTTTCCGGCAGGCCCGTATAGCGCGACGACTGCCAGACAGCGCGCAGCCGGGCGAGCACCGTCGCCGGATCGGCGAAGCCGAGGCCGTCGAGACGGGCCGCGAGCGCATCGTCCTCGCCGTCGTCGGCGAGCGCACTGCTCCAGATCCACGCGGCGGCCGTCTCTTCGCCCGCGCCGCAGGGCGCGCCGTTCACCTTGTCGGCGAAGATCTGGTCGAACTGCGCCTCGACGAAGTTGCGGTGCTCGTCCAGCACCGTCATCAGCGCCGCATAGTCGGCAAAGCCCAGCGACGCGGCCAGCGCCGCGCGTTCGTCCGGCTCGACCGGCATCGCATGCGTCTGCGCGTCGTTGCGGTACTGCAGCCGGTGCTCGAGCGTGCGCAGGAAATTGTAGGCATCGGTCAGGCGCGCGCGCACGTCCTCGCCGATCAGCCCGCGCGCCTGCGCATGGCGCAGCACCGCGAGCGTCGGCCGCACGCGGAATTCCGCATCCTGACCGCCACGGATCAACTGGAACACCTGCGCACTGAACTCGATCTCGCGGATCCCGCCGCGCCCAAGCTTGATGTCGTCGGCCTTGTCGGGCCGCATCGACGCGCGACGCGCGGCTTCCTGCCGGATCTGCTGGTGCAGCGAGCGGATCGCGCCGATCACGCCGAAGTCGAGGTAGCGGCGGTACACGAACGGCTTGACGATCGACTCGAGCTGCGACTCCAGCCGCCGCGCCGCGTCGCTGTCGCCTTCCGACACGAGCCGCCCCTTGATCCACGCATAGCGCTCCCACTCGCGGCCCTGCACGTAGAAATACTCCTCGAGCATGCCGAGGCTGCAGACGAGCGGCCCCGAATCGCCGTTCGGACGCAGCCGCATGTCGACGCGAAATACGTAGCCGTCGGCGGTGACTTCCGACAACACGCCGATCAGCCTCCGGCCGAGCCGCGTGAAATATTCCTGCGTGGGCAGCGGCGAACGCGCGCCGCCGGTCGTCTCGCCGTCGTCCTCGTAGACGAAGATCAGGTCGATGTCCGACGACACGTTCAGTTCCCGGCCGCCGAGCTTGCCCATCCCGACCACGCCGAGCACGACGCGCTGGCCGTCGGCGCCGCGCGGCTCGCCGTACAGCGCCTCGAGTTCGGCCGACAGCAGCGCGAGCGAGCGCTGCACGGCCACTTCCGCGAGATCGGTCATCGCACCCGTCACTTCGGCGACGTCCGCCAGCCCGCGCAGGTCGCGTTCCGCGACCGCGCCGAACGCCTCGGCCCGCAGTTGCCGCAGCGCGCGCTTCAGTTGCTCCTCGGTCGGCGCGGCCGTGCCGGCCTGAGTCGCCAGCAGTTCGGTGAGGCGCGCGTCGAGCTGCGCGCGGCCGAGCGGCGCGGCAGCCCACGCGGCGACCTGGTCGGCGAGCTCGGGCCGCGCGGCGGCCGCGCGGGCCAGGTAACGGGAATAGGACGTGCAGATCAGGGCGAAAGCGTCGGTCATCGAGAAGCGGGCCTGGCGGAAAGGCCGGCCGGCACGGGACACGCATGCGCGCCCCGCTGCCGACCGGCCCCATGGACTCGGCGCGGCATCGCGGGGCGTGTGCGCCCGTCGCGAAACCGCGCGCCGGAAAGCCCGTGCCGCGCTGCCGCAACGGCCGCCGGCACGAACCCGTGTGATACATTTCAACGTCAGTCTGCAAAACTACCATATCGCCGCCCGTCCGCCGCATGTCCGACCGTCAGGAATCCGCCGTAGCTGCGCCCGAAGCGGGACCTCCGAAGCACGATCATCCGGTCCTGCGTCGCGTGTTCAGGGTGACGCTGGCAGTCGGGATCGGCACCTACTTCGTCGCATCCGGCGCGTTCCTCGGGCTGCGCTACGTCCTGCTGCCGCGCATCGACGAATTCCGCCCGCGCATCGAGCGCGCGGTGTCCGACAAGCTCCACGCGCAGCTTTCGATCGGCAAGCTTTCCCCGAACTGGTCCGGCATGCAGCCGGGCGTCGAACTCACGAACCTGACGATCCGCGGCCATGACGGCAAGGTCGCGCTGTCGGTGCCGCATGCGACGGCCGCGCTATCGTGGATGTCGCTGCTGCGGCTGTCGCCCGCGCTGTCGAGCCTGATCGTCGACCAGCCCGACCTGGTTGTCGCGCGTGCGGCCGACGGCTCGCTCAGCATCGCGGGCGTCGGCGTGGCGACCACCCATGGCGGCAGCGACACGTTCGGCACGTGGCTGCTGAAGCAGGAGGCGATCGTGCTGCGCGGCGGCACGCTGCGCTGGCGCGACGCGCAGCATGACGCGCCGGAGCTCGTGCTGTCGGGCATCCGGCTCGCGGTGCTCAACGACGGCCGCGTGCACAAGGCCGCGCTGCAGGCGCCCGCGAACGGCACGCTGCTGCTCGGCCCGCTCGATTTCCGTGCGCGCTTCAAGCACAAGCCGCTCGCCCCGGTCGGCAAGCCGTCGAACTGGACGGGCGACGCGTACCTGTCAACCGGCCCGGTCGACCTGCAGACGCTGGCGCGCTACCTCGACATGCCGCTCACGATCCACGCGGGCCGGATCGACAACGCGATCTGGGCCACCTTCGGCGACGGCCATCTGCATTCGGCGGGCGGCGATCTGCAGGGCGCGGACGTCGCGCTGCGCGTGCGCCCGACGCAGCCACAGCTTGACGTGCCGACGGTCGGCTTCGGCTGGGACATGCAGCTCGACGCCGGCCACGACTACACGCTGCACCTGACGCGCTTCAACGCGGAGCTCAGCCAGCCGCCGCTGCCGGACGGCACGCCGCTCGCCCGCTCGCTGGCGCTGTCGACGCTGACGGCCCGCTACCGCGTGCCGACCGCGAGCCAGGGGCAGCTGTTGAGCGTCGCAGGCGACCGCGTCGATCTCGGCATCCTCAGCGAGTTCATTCGCGGGCTGCCGCTGCCGGCACGCCTGCGCAACGAACTGATCAAGATCGACCCGCGCGGGATGGTGTCGAACTATCAGATCGAGGTCGAACGCGCGAAGCCGGCGCGAGCCGACCTTGCCGACGAGGAGCGGCGCATGGGCGCCGCGCCGATCGTCCGCTACCGTTTCCTCGGCGATCTCCAGGGCATCAGCTTCGCCGCGCAGGAGCCGCCGCCGGGCCTGTCGCCACGCGGCCACCCCCGCGCCGGCTGGCCGGGCGTCGAAAACCTGTGGGGCCGCGTCGACGCGAACGAGACGGGCGGCAGCGCGCACTTCGACACGGTCAACGCGGCCGTCACGGTTCCAGGTGAATTCGACGAGCCGCGCCTGACGTTCGACCGGTTGCGCGGCAACGCCAAGTGGGTGATCACGCCCGCGGCCGGCGACAAGCACGCGCGCGTCGACGTGACGCTGCCCGACCTGCTCGTCTCGAACCCCGATGCCGAAATCGCGGTGTCCGGCTCGTACACGAACCCCGGCCACGGCCGCGGCTCGCTCGACCTGCGCGCCGATTTTGCCCGCGCGTCGGTGGCGCGCATTCCGCGCTACCTGCCGACCGGGATGTCCGAACACCTGCGCGACTATCTCGGCCACGCGCTGCAGGACGGCCAGGTGACCAAGGGCGCATCGATCGTCGCCCGCGGCCCGCTCGAGAAATTCCCGTTCGAACACGAGCCCGACGCCGGCGTGTTCCACATCGTCGCGCCGTTCACCGGCGGCCGCTTCGAACCGACGCCGTACCCGCCGCGCAAGCTCGCGAACGGCACGCCGAGCGTCTGGCCGGCACTCGACGGGATCGACGGCGTGTTCGAGCTCGCGCAGAACAAGCTGCGCTTCGACATCGCCCGCGCACACTACAAGCGCGTCGCGCTGACGAAGGTCGCCGGCCGCATCGACGACCTGGGCAACCCGACCCACTCGCCGCTCGTCATCGACGGCCATGCGCAGGGCCCGCTGGCCGACCTGATCGACTACGCGGACAACAGCTCGCTCGGCACGATGAGCGGGCATATCGGCCAGCGGATCGAGGCGCAGGGGCCCGCGTCGCTCGCGCTCAAGATCACGATTCCGCAGCACGTCGCGCATCCGCACACGCACGTCGAAGGCGCGCTCGCGTTCGGCGGCAACACGCTGACGACCAGCGGCGTGCCGCCGCTGTCCGCGCTGCGCGGCAGTGTCCGGTTCACCGAGGCCGGCGCGTCGCTGCACGACCTGTCGGGACGCTTCCTCGGCGGCCCGGTGCGCGCGAACGGCAACTTCCAGTCGCACGGACCCTACACGGTGGACGTCGACGGCCGGCTCGCGCTCGACGCGGCGCGCGGCCTGAACCTGCACGGCCCGGCCGCCGCGCTGCTCGAGCACGTGGTGGGCGACGCACCGTACAAGGTCGCCGTGCGCGGCGCGCCGGGCCGCCTGCCCGACATCAGCGCGCATTCCGACCTGACCGGCGTCGCGCTGAATTTCCCCGCGCCGTTCGCCAAGGCGGCCGGCACGCCGATGCCGTTCAGCTTCACGCTGCAGCCGGCGCCGCAGGCGGACGGCAAGCGCCTCGAACATGCCGACCTGACGCTCGGCCCCGTGTCCGCGACCTATCTGCTCGACGCGACGCGCGGCCAGCCGCTGCGCGCGGTGCGCGGCGCGATGGGCATCCACCGGATGCCCGACATGCCTCAGGACGGCGTGAGCGCGGCCGTCGACGTCAACGAACTGGACGCCGATGCGTGGCTCGCGCTGGCCCGTACGCTGAAGTCCGACACGCCCCGCGCGCAGGCGCCGCAGGCCGCGCCGCGCGTCGATTTCGCGAGCTTCGCGCCGAAGCGCTTCGCGCTCCATTTCGGCACGCTGAAGCTGCTCAAGCGCAACTGGGAAAACGTGATCGTCGGCGCGTCGCACGTCGACGAGCTGTGGCAGGCGAACATTGCGTCGAACCAGGTGTCGGGCTACCTGTCGTGGGCGCCGGGCGGCGGCCACAACGGCGCGGGCGTGCTGAACGCGCGGCTCGCGAAGCTCGTGGTGCCCGACAGCGCGCAGCACGATCTCGTCGGCCGCGCGATGAACCTGCCGACGCCGACCGACCGCCCGATGCCGTCGATCGACCTGATCGTCGACCAGGTCGTCGCGCGCGACCACGACATCGGCCGCCTGGTCGTCAACGCGCGCAATATCGACGAAGCCGGCACACCGGTCTGGCAGCTCGACAAGCTGGAGCTGTCCAACCCGGACGCGAAGCTGACGGCAACCGGCAACTGGCGCACGTCGCACCGCGCGCTCGCCCGCGGCGCCGACGAGAACGACGCGCCGCGCCGCACCGTGTTCGACTTCAAGCTCGACATCGGCAACGCGGGCGCGCTGCTCGACCGCGTCGGCCTGCCGCGCACGCTTGCGGACGGCCATGGCTCGGTGACCGGCAAGGTCGGCTGGCGCGGCGGCCCGACCGCGCTCGACTTCCCGTCGCTCGGCGGCCAGATCGCGCTCGATCTCGAACACGGCCAGATCCTGAAGGTCGATCCGGGCGCGGCGAAGCTGCTCGGCGTGCTGAGCCTGCAGAGCCTCGCCCGTTTCCTGACGCTGAATTTCCGCGACGTGATCGGCAAGGGGCTGCCGTTCGACAAGATCACCGGCACCGGCCAGATCTCGAACGGGATCGCCCGCACCGACGACTTCTCGATGATGACGGGGCCCGCGAACGTCACCGTGCGCGGCGCGGTCGATCTCGGTACCGAGACGCAGGATCTGCATGCGCACGTCGCGCCGAAAATCAGCGCGGGCGCGGCGGCCATCGGGGCGGCCATCATCAACCCGCTGCTCGGCGTCGGCGTGCTGGCCGCGAACTACGCGCTGTCGGAGACGCTGTCGCGCGCGTTCGCGCTCGACTACGCAATCACCGGCTCGTGGGCGCACCCGCACATCGAGCGGGTGCGGGGCGATCAGGGTAAGATGAATCACGGTCCGGCCGATGCGGCAAGCCATTGAGCCGCACGCCGAGCCGCGCACGGTGCCGGGCCGCACCCCATTTATGACGCAACCGATCCTGCGATGACCGACCACACCCGTTCCGCCACGCCCTTCCAGGTCGCCGCGCTGCAGATGGTGAGCACGCCGGACGTCGCGCGCAATCTCGCCGAAGCCCGCCGCCTGATCGCGGAGGCCGCCGGCGAAGGCGCGCAGCTCGTGCTGCTGCCCGAGTATTTCTGCTTCATGGGCCACCGCGACACCGACAAGCTCGCGCTCGCCGAGCCCTACCAGGACGGCCCGATCCAGCGCTTCCTCGCGGACGCCGCGCGTCGCCACGGCATCTGGGTGATCGGCGGCACGCTGCCGCTGAAGGCGCCCGAGCCCGATCGCGTGCTCAACACGACGCTCGTGTTCGATCCGTCCGGCAACGAAGCCGCGCGCTACGACAAGATCCACCTGTTCAACTTCGAGAAAGGCGACGAGTCGTTCGACGAGGCGCGCACGATCCGCGCGGGCGATACGGTCGTCTCGTTCGACGCGCCGTTCGGGCGGGTCGGCCTGTCGGTCTGTTACGATCTCCGCTTTCCGGAGCTGTATCGCAGGATGGGCGACTGCGCATTGATCGTCGTACCGTCGGCGTTTACGTATACGACGGGCCGCGCGCACTGGGAAACGCTGCTGCGCGCGCGGGCCGTCGAGAACCAGTGCTACGTGCTCGCGGCCGCGCAAGGCGGCAAGCACGAGAACGGCCGGCGCACCTGGGGCCACAGCATGCTGATCGACCCGTGGGGCGAGATCGTCGCGGTCCGCGACGTGGGCGCCAGCGTCGTGCTCGGCGCGATCGATCCGCAACGTATCGCCGACGTGCGCCAGAGCCTGCCCGCGTGGCGGCACCGCGTGCTGACCTGAATCCGCCGCTTGAAACGCCGCGCGGCCAACCCATCTGCCCAGAAGCACCCGACAACTTTTTGAGAAACCCCGATATCCGCATGAACATCATCGAACCCGGCATCCGCAACCTCGCGCTGGCGAAGGACATCCTGCTCACGCCGTACGGCCTCGACGAAAGCCTGCTCACGCGCACGATCGCCGACATCTTCACGCATCGCGTCGACTACGCGGACCTGTACTTCCAGGCGACCCGCAGCGAAGCGTGGAGCCTCGAGGAAGGCATCGTCAAATCGGGCAGCTTCAGCATCGACCAGGGCGTCGGTGTGCGCGCGGTCGCGGGCGACCGCACCGCGTTCGCGTATTCCGACGACCTGTCGCCGGAAGCCATCGCGCAAGCCGCCGCAGCGACCAAGGCGATCGCGGCGGCCGGCGGCGGCCGCCAGAAGATCAAGGCGGCAACGTCGCTGAAGGGCATCTCGGGCCGCGACCTGTACCTGCCGTCCGATCCGCTCGCGTCGCTCGACGCGACGGCCAAGGTCAAGCTGCTCGAGCGCATCGAGCAGATGGCGCGCGGCCGCGACCCGCGCATCACGCAGGTGATGGCAGGCCTCGCCGGCGAATACGACGTCGTGCTGGTCGCGCGCAGCGACGGCGCACTCGCGGCCGACATCCGCCCGCTCGTACGCGTATCGGTCACGGTGATCGCCGAGCAGAACGGCCGCCGCGAGATCGGCTCCGGCGGCGGCGGTGGCCGCTTCGACTACGGCTACTTCACCGACGAAGTGCTGTCGCGCTACGTCGACGACGCCGTGCATGCGGCGCTCGTGAACCTCGACGCCCGCCCCGCGCCGGCCGGCGCGATGACGGTCGTGCTCGGGCCGGGCTGGCCGGGCGTGCTGCTGCACGAGGCGATCGGCCACGGTCTCGAGGGCGACTTCAACCGCAAGGGCTCGTCGGCATTTGCCGGCCGGATCGGCGAGCGGGTCGCCGCGAAGGGCGTGACCGTCGTCGACGACGGCACGCTGCCGAACCGCCGCGGCTCGCTGAACATCGACGACGAAGGCAACCCGACGCAGTGCACGACGCTGATCGAGGACGGCATCCTGAAGGGCTACATCCAGGACACGCTGAACGCACGCCTGATGAAGATGCCGGTCACGGGCAACGCGCGCCGCGAGTCGTACGCGGCGCTGCCGATGCCGCGCATGACGAACACGTACATGCTGAACGGCGACAAGGATCCGCAGGAAATCATCGCGTCGGTGAAGAACGGCCTGTACGCGGTGAACTTCGGCGGCGGCCAGGTCGACATCACGAACGGCAAGTTCGTGTTCTCGGCGTCGGAGGCGTACATGATCGAGAACGGCAAGATCACCTACCCGGTGAAGGGCGCGACGCTGATCGGCAGCGGCCCCGAATCGCTGAAGGACGTGAGCATGATCGGCAACGACATGTCGCTCGACTCGGGTGTCGGCGTGTGCGGCAAGGAAGGCCAGAGCGTGCCGGTCGGCGTCGGCCAGCCGACCCTGCGGATCGACCGGATGACGGTCGGTGGTACGGCATAACCGCATCGCGACGCATACATTCCGCGCATTTTGAAGAAAATGCGCGGAATGTCCGCATTTTCGACGTTTCCCGGTTGCCAGCCGCCCGGCGACGGGGTATAAATTCCGAATCAACTTTTTTTGACGAACCGAATCTCCGTCATGTCCGCCAAGTTTTACTTTTACTTTTTTTGGTATCTCAGACCGCTGGCGGATCGAGAGGGTTGATGGCGCGTAGAGCGCAACCGAAATTCCCGAAAAAACCGCCGGCGAACCCGGCGGTTTTTTTTCGCCCTTCGCCACCCGGTCGCCGCCGCCGCGGTCCCGCAGCCCCGACCGACACCACTGAATCGCTTGAATTGATGAATCTGCCGCACGCCCGCTCGCACTGACCGAACGGCGCCCGGAACCAAGGAGAAACAGCATGCCCCCGCACAACACCGACGACGTCCGCATTCGCGAACTCAAGGAACTGACGCCGCCCGCCCACCTGATCCGCGAATTCGCGTGCTCCGAAGCCGCGTCCGAGCTGATCTACAACTCGCGCCAGTCGATGCACCGCATCCTGCATGGGATGGACGACCGGCTGATCGTCGTGATCGGGCCGTGCTCGATCCATGACACGAAGGCGGCGATCGAGTACGCGGGCCGGCTGGTGAAGGAGCGCGAACGCTTCAAGGGCGAACTGGAAATCGTGATGCGCGTGTACTTCGAGAAGCCGCGCACGACGGTCGGCTGGAAGGGTCTCATCAACGATCCGCACCTCGACAACAGCTTCAAGATCAACGAAGGGCTGCGCACCGCGCGCGAGCTGCTGCTCCAGATCAACGAGATGGGGCTGCCGGCCGCGACCGAATACCTCGACATGATCAGCCCGCAGTACATCGCCGACCTGATCTCGTGGGGTGCGATCGGCGCACGCACAACGGAATCGCAGGTTCACCGCGAACTCGCGTCGGGGCTGTCGTGCCCGGTCGGTTTCAAGAACGGCACCGACGGCAACGTGAAGATCGCGGTCGACGCGATCAAGGCCGCATCGCAGCCGCACCATTTCCTGTCGGTAACGAAAGGCGGCCATTCGGCGATCGTGTCGACGGCCGGCAACGAGGACTGCCACGTGATCCTGCGCGGCGGCAAGGCGCCGAACTACGACGCCGACAGCGTGAACGCCGCGTGCGCAGACATCGGCAAGGCCGGCCTCGCCGCGCGCCTGATGATCGACGCGAGCCACGCGAACAGCTCGAAGAAGCACGAGAACCAGATCCCGGTGTGCGCGGATATCGGCCGCCAGATCGCGGGGGGCGACGAGCGGATCGTCGGCGTGATGATCGAATCGCATCTCGTCGAGGGGCGCCAGGACCTGAAGGAAGGCTGCGAGCTGACCTACGGCCAGAGCATCACCGATGCGTGCATTGCGTGGGACGACAGCGTGAAAGTGATCGAAGGGCTCGCGGAATCGGTCAAGGCGCGGCGCGTGGCGCGCGGCAGCGGCAACTGACCCCGCGGCGCCTGTCGGCGCAGGCACAAACGGAACAGCCCGGCTCATGCCGGGCTGTTCCGTTCCTGGGGAATCGGCGTCAACGCATCACTCGAGTGCGCCCGAGCCGAAGATTTCGGTATTCACGCGTTCCGGCGCGACGCCGAGCGCGACGAGCGCGTCGCGTTGCGCCTTCATGAACGCGACCGGGCCGCAAATGTAATAGTCGGCATCCGGCACCCGCGCGAACTCCTTCACGCGTTCCGGCGTGAGGCGCCCTTCCAGGTCGTGGTCGATGCCCGCGCGATCGTTCGGACCGACCCGCTCGTACACCACCGTGCGCTTGACGTTCGCATGGTCGCGCGCCGTATCGTTCAGCCAGTCGCGGAACGCGTGCACCGCGCCCGAGCGGCAAGCGTGGACGAAGCGCACTTCGCGCTTGCTGCCTTCCTCGACCAGCGTCGACGCCATCGACACCATCGGCGTCAGGCCGACGCCGCCGGAGATCAGCACCACCGGCGTCTCGACGCCGCGCTTCAGCGAGAATTCGCCCATCGGTGCGGTCGCCTCGACGATCGCGCCCTCCTCCACGCCGTCATGCATCAGCGTCGACACCTTGCCGGCCGGGATCGCTTCCGGCTGGCCGGCTTCACGCTTCACCGAGATGCGCAGCCACTTGCCGTGCGGCGCGTCGGACAGGCTGTACTGGCGCGGCTGGTCGACGCCGAGGTCGCCGACGAAGCGCTTCACCGTGACGTACTGCCCAGGCTCGAACGTCGGCGCCGCGCCGCCGTCGGCCGGCGCCAGGTAGAACGACGTGATCTCGTCGCTTTCGCGCACCTTGCGCTCGACCTTGAACGGACGGAAGCCGCTCCACGCGGCGCCCGCGTACAGGTCGGCCTCGGCACCGATCAGGATCCGCGCGAGCTGGCCGTACGCGACGCGCCACGCGTCGAGCGTGTCGGCATCGACCGCGTCGCCCAGCACTTCCACGATCGACGCCAGCAGGTTCTCTCCGACGATCGGGTAGTGCTCGGGGCGGATGTTCAGGCTCGCGTGCTTGTGCGCGATGTGCGACACCGCACCGCCGAGCGCGCCGAGATTGTCGATGTTCGCCGCATACGCATAAACCGCCTTCGCGAGCGTTTCCGGCTGGCTGCCCGTCTTCTGGTGCGTCTGGTTGAACAGGTTCTTCAGTTCCGGATGGCGCGCGAACATGCGCTGGTAGAAGTGCTTCGTGATCGTCGCGCCGTGCACGGCGAGGACGGGGGCAGTGGCCTTCACGCGAGCCATCTGGTCGGCGGTGATGTGGGTCATGTTCGTTCTCCGTTAAACATGCACACACAATACATTTTAAAAAATCGATGCTCCCCGGACAAATTGTCGCAGTGCGGCAAAGGGGCAAAACGTCAGCGGACGCGGCCGCGCTCCCACAGCACGTCCGATCCGCCGCCGGTGCGGTTCAGCACGCGCGCCAGCACGAACAGCAGGTCCGACAGCCGGTTCACGTAGCGCCGCGGCGCATCATTGAGCGTCTCGGTGCGCCCGAGCGCGACGATCGAGCGCTCCGCGCGGCGGCACACGGTCCGGCACACGTGCGCGAGCGATGCCGCGCGCGAACCGGCCGGCAGGATGAACTCCTTCAGCGGCGGCAGCGTCGCGTTGTAGTCGGCGAGCCAGCGGTCGAGACGCGCGAGATGCGTGTCGTCGAGCACGGCATGGCCGGGAATGCACAATTCGCCGCCGAGATCGAACAGGTCGTGCTGGATCGTCACGAGCGCCGTGCGGATATCGTCCGGCAGCGCCTCGGCGAGCAGCACGCCGAGGTTCGAGTTCAGTTCGTCGACGTCGCCGATCGCGGCGATCCGCGTGTCGTCCTTGCCGATGCGCCGGCCGTCGCCGAGCCCGGTGGTGCCATCGTCGCCCGTGCGCGTGGCGATCTTGCTCAAGCGGTTGCCCATGCGAATGTCCTCTCGTGCGCGGCCGCGACGCGGCCCGGTTGCGTTCGAACGCGATTATCGCAGCCCGCAGCGGCGGGCGCAGCGGGCGTTACAGCGTAGAATGGGCCGAAACCCTGCAGCACGGGAGCCGGGCCGGCGCCAACACGCTCACCCGGATCGACAAGGAGACGTACGTGAATCACCCTGCCCAGCCGGCCGCCACGCGCCGGCCGCTTCCCCCCGCCATGCTCGATGCGCTGCGCGCCGCCTTCGGCGAGCGCGTGTCGACTGCCGAGGCCGTCCGCGCGCACCACGGCCGCGACGAATCGCCGTTCGACCCGCAACTGCCCGACGCCGTCGTGTTCGCACGCAGCGCGGACGACGTGCGCGAAGTCGTGGCGCTGTGCTCGCTGTACAGCGTCCCGCTGATCCCGTACGGCGCCGGCTCGTCGCTCGAAGGCCATCTGCTCGCGGTACGCGGCGGCATATCGCTCGACCTGTCGGAAATGAACCGCGTGCTGTCGATCAACGCCGAAGACCTGACCGTGACGGTCGAGCCGGGCATCACGCGCAAGGCGCTCAACGAAGCGCTGCGCGACACCGGCCTGTTCTTCCCGATCGACCCGGGCGCCGACGCCAGCATCGGTGGAATGACCGCCACGCGCGCATCGGGCACCAACGCCGTGCGCTACGGCACGATGCGCGAGAACGTGCTCGGCCTGACCGCCGTGCTCGCCGACGGCCGTGTGGTGAAAACCGGCTCGCGCGCCCGCAAGTCGTCGGCCGGCTACGACCTCACGCGCCTGTTCGTCGGCTCCGAAGGCACGCTCGGCGTGATCACCGAGATCACGCTGCGCCTGCATCCGCTGCCCGAGGCCGTATCCGCCGCGGTCTGCACGTTCCCGTCGATGGGCGACGCGGTGCGCGCCGTGATCGAGACGATCCAGATCGGTGTGCCGATCGCGCGCGTCGAATTCGTCGATGCGCTCGCCGTGCGCTCGATCAACCGCCATTCGAACCTGACGCTCACCGAAGCGCCGACGCTGTTCTTCGAATTCCACGGCACCGAGGCCGGCGTCAAGGAACAGGCCGAGCTCGTGCAGGCGCTCGCCGGCCAGAACGACGGCCAGGGCTTCGAATGGGCAACCCGCCCCGAAGACCGCAGCCGGCTCTGGGCCGCCCGCCACAACGCGTATTTCGCGATGCTGCAGTTGAAACCCGGCTGCCGTGCGGTGACGACCGACGTGTGCGTGCCGATCTCGCAGCTCGCCGCGTGCGTCGAGGAAACCGAAGTCGACCTGCGCGCGTCGTCGCTGCCCTGCCCGATCGTCGGCCACGTCGGGGATGGCAACTTCCACGTCGCGATCCTGATCGACCCCGACAAGCCCGAGGAACTCGCCGAAGCCGAGCGCATCAACGACCGGATCGTCGAGCGCGCGCTGCGCCTGGGCGGCACCTGCACGGGCGAGCACGGCGTCGGGCTGCACAAGATGCGCTTCCTGCCCAAGGAGCACGGCGACAACGCGATCGACACGATGCGTGCGATCAAGCTCGCGCTCGATCCGCGCAACCTGATGAATCCGGGCAAGATTTTCACGTGTTGACACGGCGGCGCGACACCATGCCGCCTGCCGCAGGAGACCCCATGAACGCTCCCGTCGAACTGTCGAGCGCGGCACGCGCGCAGCGCCAGCGTGAAGTCGTGCAGGCGCTGATGGCCGTGCTGCCGACGCACTGCCTGCTGTATCGCGACGAAGACACGGCGCCGTACGAATGCGACGGCCTGTCCGCGTACCGCCGCCTGCCGCTCGCGGTCGCGTTGCCCGAAACGGAATCGCAGGTGCAGCGGATCGTGCAGATCTGCCGCCGCATGGAAGTGCCGATCGTGCCGCGCGGCGCGGGCACGAGCCTGTCGGGCGGCGCGTTGCCGATCGCGCTCGGCGTCGTGCTGTCGCTTGCGCGCTTCACGCGCATCGTCGAAGTCGATCCTTACGCCCGCACGGCGACCGTGCAGCCCGGCGTGCGCAACCTCGCGATCTCGGAAGCCGCCGCGCCGTACGGCCTGTATTACGCGCCCGATCCGTCGTCGCAGATCGCGTGCACGATCGGCGGCAACGTCGCGGAAAATTCCGGGGGCGTCCACTGCCTGAAATACGGGCTGACCGTGCACAACGTGATGCGCGTGCGCGCGGTGACGATCGACGGCGAGATCGTCGAGTTCGGCTCGCTCGCGCTCGACATGCCGGGCCTCGACCTGCTCGCCGTGATGATCGGCAGCGAAGGGATGTTCGCGATCGTCACCGAGGTCACGGTGAAGCTGATTCCGAAGCCGCAAACGGCCCAGCTCGTGATGGCGAGCTTCGACGACGTCGTCAAGGGCGGCGAGGCCGTCGCGGCGATCATCGCGTCCGGCATCATCCCGGCCGGGCTCGAGATGATGGACAAGCCGGCCACGCAGGCCGTCGAGGCGTTCACGCACGCGGGCTACGACCTGGACGCGAAGGCGATCCTGCTGTGCGAATCGGACGGCACGCCGGAGGAAGTCGCGGAAGAGATCGTGCGGATGACGGCCGTGCTGCGCGAACACGGCGCGACGCGCATCCAGGTATCGCGCAACGAACAGGAGCGGCTGCGCTACTGGTCGGGCCGCAAGAACGCGTTCCCGGCCGCCGGACGCATTTCTCCCGACTATTACTGCATGGACGGCACCGTGCCGCGCCGCGCGATCGGCCCGTTGCTGGCGCGCATCGAGCAGCTCGAAACGCGCTACGGGCTGCGCTGCATCAACGTGTTCCATGCGGGCGACGGCAACATGCATCCGCTGATCCTGTACAACGCGAACGATCCGGACGAACTGCACCGCGCGGAGCAGTTCGGCGCGGAAATCCTCGAATGCTGCGTGGAATTCGGCGGCAGCGTGACGGGCGAGCACGGCGTCGGCATCGAAAAGCTCAATTCGATGTGCGTCCAGTTCTCGCCGCAGGAGCGCGACGCGTTCTTCGCGGTCAAGCGCGCCTTCGATCCGGCGGGGCTGCTGAACCCGGACAAGGGCATCCCGACCCGCGCGCGCTGTGCCGAGTACGGTCGCCAGCACGTGCGCGGCGGCCTGCTGCCGCACCCGGACCTGCCGCGCTTCTGAGCATCGCGCGCGCTACGCGGCCCGTGCCGGCGCCCGCGTCGGTCGTTCGCGCGACCGCTCAAGCATGCGGCCGGCAATACGGGGCTTAGGGATAGTCGCGATGTGGAATCGCGCCACCCCGGTACAATCGACCGAACAACAAGTCGAGGCAGCGACAGAACATGGAAGAGGACGACATCGTCGCCGGATGGGCCGAGCGCATCCGCGCCGCCAGTGCCGACGGCCGGCCGCTGCGGATTCGCGGCGGCGGCACCAAGGACTGGTACGGCCAGGCGCTCGAGGGCGAAATACTCGACACGCGCGCGTTTCAGGGCGTCGTGTCGTACGACCCGGCCGAACTCGTCGTCACGGTCCGCGCGGGCACGCCGCTCGCGCAGCTTGAAACCGTCCTCGCCGAGTGCGGCCAGATGCTGCCGTTCGAGCCGCCGCACTTCGGCCGTGCGGCCACCGTCGGCGGCTGCATCGCGGCGGGCCTGGCCGGCCCGCGCCGCGCCACCTGCGGTGCGCCGCGCGATTTCGTGCTCGGCGTCACGCTGATGAACGGCCGCGGCGAAATGCTGCGCTTCGGCGGGCAGGTCGTGAAGAATGTCGCCGGCTACGACGTGTCGCGACTGATGGCCGGCGCGCTCGGCACGCTCGGGCTGATGCTCGACCTGTCGATCAAGGTGCTGCCGATGCCTGTCGCCGAAGTCACGCTGAAGTTCGAGATGACCGCGACCGACGCGGTGCGCAAGCTCAACGAATGGGGCGGCCATCCGCTGCCCGTCAGCGCGAGCGGGTGGCGCAACGGCACGCTCGTGCTGCGCCTGTCGGGCGCCGAGGCAGCCGTGAAATCCGCGAAGACGCTGCTCGGCGGCGAAGTCGTCGACGCGGTGGAGGCCGAGCGCTTCTGGGCCGGCCTGCGCGAGCATACCGACCCGTTCTTCAACGGCATCCCGCCCGGCTATGCGCTGTGGCGCCTCGCGCTGCCGTCGATCACCGAACCGATGCACCTGCCCGGCACCCAGCTGATGGAATGGGGCGGCGCGCAGCGCTGGTGGATCACCGACGCCGACGCGCAGACCGTGCGGATGAGCGCGAAGCAGGCCGGCGGCCACGCGACGCTGTTCCGCGCGGGCGACGCGTACGATCGCAGCGCGGGCGTGTTCACGCCGCTCCCCGCCCCGATGATGAAAATCCACCGCGGGCTGAAGGCCGCGTTCGATCCCGCGCGCATCTTCAACCGCGGCCGGCTCTACCCCGACCTCTGACGATGCAAACGAACCTCGCCGATTTCATCCGCAATACGCCCGACGGCGACGAGGCCGACGCGATCCTGCGCAAGTGCGTGCATTGCGGGTTCTGTACCGCGACCTGCCCGACCTATCAGTTGCTCGGCGACGAACTCGACGGCCCGCGCGGCCGTATCTACCTGATCAAGCAGATGGTCGAAGGCGCGCCCGTCACGCGCAGCACGCAGCAGCACCTCGACCGCTGCCTCACGTGCCGCAGCTGCGAGACGACCTGCCCGTCAGGCGTCCAGTACGGCCGGCTCGTCGAGATCGGCCGCAAGCACGTCGAGGCGCAGGTGAAACGCCCGGTGCAGCAGCGTCTCGTGCGTCGCATGCTCGCGAGCGTCGTCCCGAACGCCGCGCTGTTCTCGCCGGTGATGCGGCTCGGCCAGCACGTGCGTCCGCTGCTGCCGAAACGGCTGCGCGACAAGGTGCCGCCGCGCACGCGGCTGCTCGAATGGCCGCACCGCACGCATCCGCGCAAGATGCTGATGCTCGGCGGCTGCGTGCAGCCGTCGATGCTGCCGAACATCAACATCGCGACCGCGCGCGTGCTCGACGCGCTCGGCATCGAGACGGTCGTCGCGCCCGATGCCGGCTGCTGCGGCGCGATCCGCCTGCACCTGAACTATCACGACGAAGCGCTCGACGACGCGCGCCGCAACATCGACGCGTGGTGGCCCCATGTCGAACAGGGCGTCGAGGCCATCGTGATGAACGCGTCGGGCTGCGGCGCGACGGTGCTCGAATATGCGCACCTGCTGCGCGACGACCCGGCCTACGCGGAGAAGGCGCAGCGCATCGTGTCGCTCACGCGCGACATCTCCGACGTGCTGCTCGCGTTCGAGGCCGAACTCGCGACGCTCGCGCGGCGCCGCGCGATCCATACGGTCGCGTACCACCCGCCGTGCACGCTGCAGCACGGCCAGCAGTCGCGCGGCAAGGTCGAACGCCTGCTCGAGACGCTCGGCATCGACGTGCGGCTGCCGGCCGACAGCCATCTGTGCTGCGGGTCGGCCGGCACCTATTCGCTGACGCAGCCGTCGCTGTCGTACCGGTTGCGCAAGCAGAAGCTGCTGAAGCTTCAGGCGCTCGAACCGCAGATGATCGTCTCCGGCAACATCGGCTGCATCGCGCACCTGCAGAGCGGCACGCAGATTCCGGTCGCCCACTGGATCCAGCTCGTCGAGCATCTGCTGTACGGATAGGGACTGCTCGTGCGAATGGCGGGAGGGCGCTGGGCCTCGCGCGCGGCGTCCGTATAATGGGCGGATCGATGCGTCGCGCGCCGCGGCGCATCCGCTACATGCCTGCTTCCGTGCCTGCTTCCGTGCCCGTCATGTCCGATCTCGCCGCCCGTCTCGAATCCGTCCATCGCCGCATCGCCGACGCCGCCCGCGCGGCCGGCCGCGATCCCGCCACCGTGTCGCTGCTCGCCGTGTCCAAGACGTTTCCCGCCGATGACGTGCGCGCCGCGTACGCGGCCGGACAGCGCGCATTCGGCGAGAACTACGTGCAGGAATCGATCGACAAGATCGACGCGCTCGCCGATCTACGCGCGAACCTCGAATGGCATTTCATCGGGCCGCTGCAATCGAACAAGACGCGCCCGGTTGCCGAGCGCTTCGACTGGGTCCATTCGGTCGACCGGCTGAAGATCGCGCAGCGCCTGTCGGAACAGCGCCCCGCGCACCTGCCGCCGCTCAACGTGTGCGTGCAGGTGAACATCAGCGGCGAGGCGTCGAAGAGCGGCGTCGCGCCGGCCGACGTGGCCGAAGTCGCGCGCGCGGTCGCCGCAATGCCATCGCTGCGGCTGCGCGGCCTGATGGCGATTCCCGAGCCGGCCGGCGACACTGACGCACAACGCGTGCCGCATCGTGCGCTGCGTGCGCTGTTCGACATGTTGCGTGCCGACGGCTTGCCGCTCGACACGTTGTCGATGGGCATGTCCGCCGATCTCGACGCGGCCGTGCTCGAAGGCGCGACGATCGTGCGCGTCGGTACCGCGATCTTCGGCGCGCGCGATTACGCGCACTGAATGCCGCGCCCTTTCCGCCCTACCGTTCACTCACTCGTTCAATCGGACATCATGAAAATCGCATTCATCGGCGGCGGCAACATGGCCGCGGCCCTGATCGGCGGCCTGATCAAGCGCGGCGTTGCCGCTGACGGCCTGTATGCCATCGACGTCAACGAAGAGGTGCGCGCGCGCGCCGCCCGGCAGTTCGGCGTGCGCACCGGCGCGGCCGTCGACGCGACGCTCGCCGACTACGACGCGGTCGTGCTCGCGGTGAAGCCGCAGGTGCTGAAGGACGTCGCGCAGGCGCTCGCGCCGCATCTGACGTCGCAGCTCGTGATCAGCATCGCGGCCGGCATCCGCGGCAGCGATCTCGCGCGCTGGCTCGGCGACTACGCACGCGTCGTGCGCACGATGCCGAACACGCCCGCGCTCGTCGGCATGGGCGTGACGGGCCTCGCCGCGCTGCCGGGCGTCGACGCGGCAGGCCGCGAACTCGCATCGAACGTGCTCGGCGCGGTCGGCGAGATCGTGTGGTTCGACGACGAGTCGAAGCTCGACGCCGTCACGGCCATTTCGGGCAGCGGTCCCGCGTACGTGTTCTATTTCATCGAAGCGCTGCAGGAAGCCGCGCGCCAGCTCGGCATGAACGACGAACAGGGCCGCGCACTCGCGGTCGCGACGTTCACGGGCGCCGCGCAACTCGCCGCGCAATCGGGCGAGCCGGCAAGCGTCCTGCGCGAGCGCGTGACGTCGAAGGGCGGCACGACGGCCGCCGCGCTCGCGTCGTTCGACGCGCAAGGCGTGAAGGATGCGATCGTGCGCGGCGCGCTTGCGGCCGAAGCGCGTGCGAAGGAAATGGGCGACGAGCTCGGTCGCGCGTAAGCGCGCCGGCGGTGCCTGCTGCTCGGGTACCGGACGAAAAAAAGCGGCCAACTGGCCGCTTTTTTGTTGGCTAGGCACGCCGACACACGCCTTCGTTCAGTTGCCCGCCAGCAGGTAATGCACGGCGATCCCGGCGAACAGCACGCCGCCGAGCCAGTTGTTGTGGCGGAACGCCGCGAAGCACGGCATCCGCTCGCGGCCCTTGATCAGCGTGTAGTGATACAGCGCGCAGCCGACCGCCGCCGCCCAGCCGGCCCAGTACGCGAGGCCGAAGCCGAGCGTCACGCCGATCCACACGTAGATGCCGAGCGTCACCGCGTAGCACAGCATGACGGCCGCGACGTCGAAGCGGCCGAACGTCAGCGCGGACGTGCGGATCCCGATCTTGATGTCGTCGTCGCGATCGACCATCGCATATTCGGTGTCGTACGCGACCGACCAGAAAATGTTCGCGACCAGCATCACCCACGCGATCGCCGGCACCGTGTCCTGCACGGCCGCGAACGCCATCGGGATGCCGAAGCCGAACGCGATGCCGAGATACGCCTGCGGAATCGCGAAGAAGCGCTTCATGAACGGATACGAGCCCGCAACGAACAGCGCGACGACGGACAGCTGCTTCGTCAGCGTGTTGAGCGGCAGGATCAGCAGGAACGAGATGAACGCCAGCCCGACGGCGATCGCGATCGCTTCCCACGCGCGGATCTTGCCCGACGTCAGCGGCCGGTCGGCCGTGCGCTTCACATGACGGTCGAAATCGCGGTCGGCATAGTCGTTCATCGCGCAGCCGGCCGAGCGCATCAGCAGCGTGCCGAGCGAGAAGATCACGAGCAGCGGCCAGCGCGGATGGCCGTCGGACGCGATCCACAGTGCGTTGAGCGTCGGCCACAGCAGCAGCAGGCTGCCGATCGGCTTGTCCATCCGGACGAGCCGCAGATACAGGGGAAAGCGGGCAAGCATGGCGAAGCACCGGGAAGATAACCCCGGCATTTTAGAGCCGAGCGGTGCTTCGCGTCATGTCGGCGCGGCCCGCGGGCGGCAGCGGCCGGATGCCGGCGCTCCGCTGGCGGCCGCCGCGCCTGGCCGAGCACACCGTGCATCAATCAAGGGACAGAGCCAGCGCACGTGCGGATCCGTTCGTAGCACGGGCCCGGGCTCGGCCCGATGCGGATGGATCAATCAGGGCCGGAGCCGGTATGCGCAGGCTTCAGCCGGCTTGCCGCGCGTCGTACGCCTATGCGAGCAGCGACCGCAGCATCCACGCGGTTTTCTCATGAATCTGCAGGCGCTGCGTCAGCAGGTCGGCGGTCGGCTCGTCGCTGGCCGCGTCGGCAAGCGGAAAGATCGTGCGCGCGGTGCGCACGACGGCCTCGTGCCCTTCGACGAGCTGGCGGATCATCTCTTCGGCCGCCGGCACACCGTTCGCTTCCGGCACCGACGACAGTTTCGCGAAATCGCCGAAAGTGCCCGGCGCGGCGACGCCGAGCGTACGAATGCGTTCGGCCACCGAATCGACCGCGAGCCACAGCGCGTTGTACTGCGCCTCGAACATCAGGTGCAGCGTGTTGAACATCGGGCCCGTGACGTTCCAGTGGAAATTGTGGGTCTTCAGGTACAGCGTGAACGTATCGGCGAGCAGGCGCGACAGCCCTTCCGCGATCTTCTTGCGGTCCTTGTCGCTGATGCCGATGTTGATCCGGGCAGCGTGAGTCTTCCTGACCATGTTCCGGACTCCTCATTCAATGAACCAGAGCAATGAAAGCGAATCGGGCTACCTGCCTGTCGACACCGCACCACCCGCGCGCACGGCTCACCCCTGCGCGTGGCGCGTGAAACGCCGCGCTCAGGCGGCCGCGATCGCGTGCAGCGCCTGCGACACCAGTTCGGCCGCACCGCCGATGACGATCGCGGATCCGACTACGTACCGCGCGATCTCGGCCGGCGACGCCAGTACGGCGCGCATGTTCAGCTTCATTTGCGACATGATCGTCACTCCTTCAACGAAACCCAGGGTCTGGAAGAAACGGCCGGTCAAGCGACCGGCCGTTTCCCGTTACTGCATCACCGCACGACTGCGCGGCGACGCTTACGCGAGATCGAAGCGATCGAGGTTCATCACCTTGTTCCAGGCCGCGACGAAATCGCGCGCGAACTTCTCCTTCGCATCCGCGCTGCCGTACACCTCGGCCAGCGCACGCAGTTGCGCATGCGAGCCGAAGATCAGGTCGACGCGCGTGCCCGTCCACTTGACCTGGCCCGTCGCACGATCGCGCCCTTCGAACACGTCGTTCGCGGCCGACACCGGCTGCCATTCCGTACCCATGTCGAGCAGGTTCACGAAGAAGTCGTTCGTCAGCGTTTCCGGACGGTCGGTGAACACGCCGTGCTTCGCACCGCCGACGTTCGTGCCGAGCACACGCAGGCCGCCCACGAGCACCGTCATCTCCGGCGCGCTCAGCGTCAGCAGTTGGGCCTTGTCGACCAGCAGCGCTTCGGCCGGCGTCTTGTATGCGCTCTTCAGGTAGTTGCGGAAACCGTCCGCCAGCGGCTCGAGCACGGCCATCGCGTCGACGTCGGTCTGTTCCTGCGATGCATCCATCCGGCCTGGTGCAAACGGCACCGTCACCGCCACGCCCGCATGCTTCGCGGCCTGCTCGACGCCAGCCGCACCGGCCAGCACGATCAGGTCGGCCAGCGACACCCGCTTGCCGCCCGTCTGCGCGTCGTTGAACGCCTTGCGGATGCCTTCGAGCGTGTCGAGCACCTTCGCGAGCTGCGCGGGCTGGTTCACTTCCCAGTCCTTCTGCGGCGCGAGGCGGATGCGCGCACCGTTGGCACCGCCGCGCTTGTCCGAGCCGCGGAACGTCGCCGCCGACGCCCATGCGGTCGACACCAGTTGCGACACCGTGAGGCCCGACGCGAGCACCTTTGCCTTCAGCGCGGCGACATCCGCGTCGTCGATCAGCTTGTGATCGACGGCCGGGATCGGGTCCTGCCACAGCAGTTCCTCGGCCGGCACTTCCGGGCCGAGATAGCGGGCACGCGGGCCCATGTCGCGGTGCGTGAGCTTGAACCACGCACGCGCGAACGCGTCGGCAAGCTGGTCCGGGTTCTGGTAGAAGCGGCGCGAGATCTTTTCGTAGGCCGGGTCGAAGCGCAGCGACAGGTCGGTCGTCAGCATCGTCGGGCGGTGCTTCTTCGA
>NZ_CADFEO010000031.1:0-70525 GCF_902833075.1 Burkholderia sp. BCC0405 | reverse complement strand
CGTGCAGCGCTTCGCGACCGATTGGATGTGGACTTACAATCATGACCGCCCGAACATGGCCCTGGGCGGATTTACGCCAAAGCAGCGGTTGGCCATGGCCGCTTAGTTTCTATTTCTGAACCCCGTGGAAAACGGGGGGATTACCCTCACGCCTCTACGACAGACTCCTGCATCACGCTACGCATCCGCCCACTTCCGCAACAGGTTGTGGTAAATCCCCGTCAATGAAATGACCATCGGATCCTTCGCGCCCTTCTCGGCGGAGAGCGCCTGAATCTGCGTATCCAACTGAAACAGCAGCGTGCGGTCTCCATCGTCGCGCACCATGCTCTGGATCCAGAAGAACGACGCGACGCGCTCGCCGCGCGTCACGGGCGTCACGTGATGCAGGCTCGATGCCGGATACAGCACGAGGTCGCCCGCCGGCAGCTTCGCGCGATGCGTGCCGTACGTATCGTCGACACACAGCTCGCCGCCGTCGTACGCATCGGGTTCTTCGAGAAACAGCGTCGCCGACAGATCGCTGCGCACGCGGAAATCCGTGCCGCGCAGCAGCCGGATCGCGTTGTCGACATGCGTGCCGAACGTCTCGCCGTCTTCGTAGCGATTGAACAGCGGCGGAAATACCTTGAGCGGCAGCGCCGCCGAAAAGAACAGCGGATTGCGTGCGAGCGCGTCCTGGATCGCGTCGCCCACCGCGCGTGCGGCCGGCGAGCCTTCCGGCAATTGCCGGTTGCGTTTCGCGAGCGCCGACTGCGTGCCGGACGTCGCATTGCCGTCGACCCATTCGGCCGCATCGAGCCGTTCGCGACATTGCGCGACCTGCGCTTTCGTCAGTACGCCGGGGATATGAAGCATCATGATGCGGATTCCATGCAGTGCGGTTGCAGTTCCGGTTGCATCTGCGGCGCCGCCGCGCGAAACGCGTCGATCGGCGACGACGCGAGATACGCGTGCATCTTCGCGACGAATGCGGGGGTAGCGGTGGCCGGCACGCGCGCGAGCCACGCGAGCGCTTCGTCGATGTGCCCGCGCTCGGCGAGCAGCCGCGCAAGGTTGAACTGGCCGCGGAAATCACCGGCCACGGCGGCGCGGCGATAGTGGTCGAACGCGGCGTCGCGATCGACCGGTACGACCCAGCCGTCCTCGTAAAAGCCGCCGATCAGGTTGATCGATTTCGCATGGCCCAGCGCGGCCGCGCGCTGGAACCAGGCGAGCGCATCGGCGCGATTCTCGTCGATGCCGTTGCCGAGCGCGAGCGCCGTCGCGTAGTTGTACATGCCCCAGTCGAGCCCCGCCTGCGCGGCGAGCCGGTACCAGTACACGGCGACCGGCGCGCACGTGGCCGTGCCCCAGCCGAATTCGTAGCAGCGGCCGAGCATGTTCATCGCCATCGCGTGGCCGGCGCGCGCGGCGTGCCGGAACCAGTTGAACGCGGCCGCCGGATCGCGCGCGACGCCATGCCCGTCGAGCAGGTATTGCCCGTAGACGGCCTGTGCGTCGACGATGCCGTGGTCGGCCGCCGCCGCGACCCACGCGGCGGCGCGCTCGGGCGGCCCGGCCAGGATGTCGGCGAACTCGCGCGGCGAAACCGACGCGAGCGCCTTCAGCGACACGGCCTCCATCGATCAGTAGCGCGCGTTCAGCGTGACGAACGCCGAGCGGCCCGGTGCGATCGACGCGTAGTGCGCCGGATACGCCTGGTCGAAGTAGGTGCGGTTGAACAGGTTGTTCACGTTCAGCTGCAGGTCGAGCTTCTTGTTGATCCGGTACTGCGCCATCGCATCGAAGCGCCAGTACGACGGCACCGCGTGCTGGTTCGCGGTATCGCCGAATACCTGCGACATGTAGAACGCACCGCCGCCGACGGTGAACTTCGGCGTCACGTCGTAGTTCGACCACATCGTGAAGCTGTGCTTCGGCGTGTTCGGGAACTGGTTGCCGTTGTTCGCCGTGTCCTTGCCGTTGTCGCGCAGTTCGCTTTTCATGTACGTATAGCCGCCGAACAGCTGCCATTGCTTCGTGATCTGGCCTGCGACGCCGAGTTCGAGCCCCTGCACGCGCTTGTTGCCGACCATCGCATACTGGTTGTTCGGCAGCGTCACGCGCGCGTTCGTCGTGTCGATCTGGAACAGCGCGGCGGTCAGTGCGAGCTTGTCGTTCAGCACGTTCCACTTCGTGCCGAGCTCGAGGCTGCGGTTCTTTTCGGGCGCCATCTGATCGGCGTTCGAGCCGACGCCGCCGCGGCCCGGCGTGAGCGACTGCGTTTCGCTGCCTTCGCCGAGCATCATCCCGGCCGGCGTCGACGACGTCGCGTACGACGCGTAGATACTGCCGTTCCGCGCGGGCTTGAACACGAGGCCGGCCTGCCAGTTCACGAGGGTGTCGTCACGCGTGGTGGTCTTGCCGCCGTTGGTCCTGGTGTCGGTGAAGCGGGTCGAGTAGTCGTCGATGCGTACGCCGCCGTTGACTTGCCAGCGCGGCGTGATCTCGATCGTGTCGAAGCCGTAGATCGACTTCGTCACGGTGCGGGCACGCGAATAGTCGTTGTTGCGCGTGATCGAGCCGGCCCACGGGTCATTGGGGTTCGGCGACCACAGGCTCGTGCAGTTGTAGCCCGACGCCGCGCCGATGCCGTTCTGGCAGATCTTGCCGTTCGCGGCGGCGACGTTGTACGTGTCGCGCTTGCCCCATTCGCGCGACAGCTCGATGCCGGTCGTGAAGCTGTGCTTGAACGGGCCGGTGCGGAATTCGCCGAACAGCTCGGTCTGGTTCGCGATGCTGTTGATCGCGCTGTTGCGGGTGTTCGCGCGCCGCCAGACCTTGCCGTTGACCACGTTGCCCTGGCTGTCGTCGGGCTGCGTCCAGATGTAGTCCTGCGTCGATTCCGTGTAGCGCGTGGTGTTGCGGATCGTTAGCGACGACGTGATGTCGTGTTCGATCCTGAGCGTGCTGATGTCCGACGTCGTCTTGCGGAAGTCGCGGTCGGTCAGGCCGTAGAAGTTGTGGCGGTCGACGGGCGCCGGGCCGTCGGTGGCGACGCCTTTCGGGAGATTGAAGCCGTAGTAGTACGGGATGCCGCCGTCCGGCAGGTCGTCGGTGGACAGGTGGTAGTAGCTGGCGACGACGCGCGTCGGCGTGCCGAGGCCGAACGCGATCGACGGCGCGACGCCCCAGCGCTCGTTGTTGACCGCGTCGCGGCCGGCGACGTCGTTGTTGTGGCTCATCAGGTTCAGGCGGAACGCAGCGTGATCGGCGAACTGCCAGTTGCCGTCGGCGGTGAAGCGGCGATAGCGGTCGGTGCCGAGGCCCGCGCTCGCGGCGGCGGTGGTGCCGAGGTGCGGGGCCTTCGTGATCAGGTTGATGCTGCCACCCGCGCCGCCGCGGCCGCCGTACGCGCCGTCGGAACCCTTGGTGATTTCGATGCGCTCGGTGTTGAAGATCTCGCGGGTCGTGGCGCCCGTGTCGCGCATGCCGTCGACGAACATGCTGCCCTGCGTGTCGTAGCCGCGGATGAACGGACGATCGCCGAGCGGGTTGCCGCCTTCGCCGGCGCCGAACGTGATGCCCGGCACGGTGCGCAGCGCTTCGGTCAGCGTCGACGCGCCGCTGTTCTGGATCAGTTCCTGCGGGATCACGGTGACGGATTTCGGCGTGTCGACGAGCGGCGCGGTGAATTTCGCGGAAGCGGAGAAGTCGGCCTTGTAGCTGTGCTCGGCCTTGCCTTGGACCTCGATCGGTGCGAGATGGCCTTCGGTGCCGGCGGGGGCGGGCGGCGGCGTGCCGTCCGCCGCGAACGCCGGGCTCGCGGCGAGCACGCCGCACAGGGTGGTGAATTTGCCGAGCTTCAGCTCGTCGGGACGTGACTTCATGGTGCGCTTCGACCTCGCGGTGTGGCCCCGGGGGCGGTGCGTTGCGGAAATGTGCATGCCGCCGGGAATTATTACGATTTGTTTTCAGGAGGCATTCTATGTAATTTTTAGGTGAATGAGAAGCGTTCTTGTTTGTATTTGTAAGGAGATTGTTGACGAATGTTGCGGGGTGGTTATGGCGCGGTTGAGGCGTGGGAGACGGCCGAATGGCCGAGTGTGGCGGGCCCGGCGGGCGGGTTAGAGTGATCGCGTCGTGGTGCAATCCATGTGACAGCAAAATGCTAATATGACTGCATTGGAAGCATATTAATGGAGTGCATCATGCCGGTGATCACCGTTCGAAATTTGCCCGACGAGGTCCATCGTGCCCTTCGGATCCGCGCGGCCCAGCATGGGCGCAGCACCGAAGCCGAGGTGCGTGACATCCTCGAGCAGGCCGTTCTGCCGGGTGGGCGTCTCAAGCTTGGCACGCTGCTGGCGGAAATCGGGCGGGAGGCAGGCGGCGTCGATCTCGACGTCCCGCGCGACAAGACGCCAACCGATCCGATGAGCTTCGAATGATCCTTGTTGATACCAACGTCATTTCCGAGCCGCTGCGGCGTGAGCCGAGCGCGGCCGTCATCGCGTGGCTCGACGCCCAGAACGTTGAAACACTGTTTCTGGCCGCGATCAGCCTCGCCGAAATGCGGTTCGGTGTCGCGATGTTGCCGGCAGGGCGCAGGCGGGACTGGCTGCATCAAAGCATCGAGCATCGTGTCATGCCGGTGTTTCGAAGCCGGATCCTGCCGTTCGACGATGCGGCAAGCAAAGCGTACGCGAGCATTCGCGCGCGGGCCCGCGCCGCGGGCAACGCGATTGCGCCGGCCGACGGCTACATTGCCGCGACCGCGGAGGCGAACGGCTTGATCGTCGCGACGCGCGACGTCGCGCCGTTCGAGGCGATGGGGCTTCGGGTGATCGATCCGTGGGCGGCGTAATCGTCGGTCGCCAAATCGTTCGGCGCACATGAAAAAAGAAAGCGCGTCGGGCAAGCGGCGCGCTTTTTGTTGGGCGAGACGCCCAGCCGGAGGCGCCCGACCGGCAGCGCCTCGATCACTCGGTCTCAATCGACCCCGTGAAACACCGCGTCCTCCGGGCCGAGGTACGCCGGCGGGCGCCACGTCGCGTCGCGCATCGAATGCTGGACGAGGTTCTCGACGCCGAGCAGTACCGCGAAGATCGCCATCCGCACCGGAATGCCGTTGTCGGTCTGGCGGAAGATCGCGAGGCGCGGGTCGCGGTTCAGGTCGACCGACAGGTCGTTCGCGCCGGGCCGGCTGTCGCGCGGCAGCGGGTGCATGATCAGCGTGTCCGGTTTGCACACCGCATCGACGAGCGCCTGGTTGATCTGGAAATCCGGTGTGTAGCCTTCGAACGACTCGTCGGTAAAGCGCTCCTTCTGGATCCGCGTCGCATACACGACGTCCGCGCCGCGCAGGCCGGCCGCGAGGTCGGTCGTCTGCTCGATCACATGGCCATTCGTCGCGATCTGATCGACGATGTAGGCCGGCATCTCGAGCGTCGGCGGCGACACGAGCGTGAACTTGAGCCCGCGGTACAGCGCGAGCAGCTTGACGAGCGAGTGCACGGTGCGGCCGTATTTGAGGTCGCCGACCAGCGCGATGTGCGCGCCGTCGACGATCTTGCCGAGCCGCGAGAACTCGCGCTGGATCGTATAGAGATCGAGCAGCGCCTGGCTCGGGTGCTCGCCGGGGCCGTCGCCGCCGTTGATCACGGGCAGGTTGGTCGCGCGCGCGAACTCGGCCACCGAGCCTTTCTCCGGATGGCGGATCACGAGTGCGTCGACGTAGCCGGCCATCACGCGGCTCGTGTCGTAGATCGATTCGCCCTTGGCCATCGACGAGAACGTGAAGCCCGTCGTGTCGCACACCGAACCGCCGAGCCGGCAGAAGGCGGCGCCGAACGACACGCGCGTACGCGTGCTGGCCTCGAAGAACAGGTTGCCGAGCACCGCGCCTTCCAGCACGCGCGAAATCTTGTGGCGGCGCGCGATCGGCTGCATCACGTCGGCCACGCGAAACAGCGCTTCGACCGATTCCCGCGAGAACTGGTCGACCGACAGCAGTTGCGGCTTGCCTTCGAAAAAGAACTGCTTGGCGAGCCCCTGGTTATCTACGCTTTGCGTATAGATGCCGCCTTCCGGTACCGAGCGCTCGACGATCTCCGACACGAAGCGCTCGACGATCTCGGGCATCCCGCGCGATTCCTGCGAGTCGTCAGGCAGCAGCCAGGTGTCCAGCGCGCGCCGGCTGACGCCGATGCGATTGGCGAACGCTTCACGCGTCATGTTGAGGCGGCGCATGGCGTCGCGGAGGAAGGCTTGCTGGGGAACGGTCATCGGCGGCTCCTGACGAAAAATATACGCGGTGCGTATATTATTTCCTGGGGCGTTGAAGTCAAGGAAAATCTGCGCGAACTGGCGGTTCGCCTGTGTGACATGCGGCGGGTTCGGACTGGCGCGCGGCGGCTGTCTCCGTATAATCAGGTCAGGCCCCGTGCCCTGCATCTAGCCGGGCGCCACGCCGCAAACGATTCGCCCGTCGGGCTTGTTGATTCCAAGGAGAATGAGAATGACGCGTACGATTGCTGCAATGCTGCTGGTGGTGACCGCCGCGCTCGCCGGTTGCAACACGGTCGCCGGCATGGGACAGGACATTTCGAAGGGCGGTCAGGCGATCAGCGATACGGCTGAAAAGGCCAAGTAAGCCGACCGGTTCCGGAATGCAGAAAGCGCCGGGCTGTCCCGCGATTGCGGGGCGGCCCGGCGCTTTTTTTGCGGCCGACGCGCGATGCCGGCGGCGTCAGGCGTGCTCGACGAACGTGTAACGGCCTTCGACCTTGCGCGGCGTAAGCCAGCCGTAGTCGGGGAACAGGCGGTTGCGGACGAACCAGACATAGCCCACCAGCAGGACCGTGATCGCGAGGCTCGGCAGCGCGGTCGACGGGTCGCGTCCGAGCTCGGCGATGGTCTTCGGCAACTGCAGCAGCGACAGCAGGATGAACGCGTGGTACGCGCCGACACGATGGGTCGCAAAGCCCCAGATGAACAGCAGCGACAGCGGGACGGTCAGCGCAAGGAACCCCAGCACGAGGCCGTTGGGGGCGCCCGTTGCGAAGAAGTAGTACGCGAGCACGAGGCTGATCGCGAGCTGGGCGATGCCGAGCGCGACCAGGATCCGGATGTGCAGCTTGTTCCTGCGGCAGCGTTCGGGATCGGGGCGCGACGCGATCAGGTGCGCGAGCACCCGATCCTTGAGTCCCTGGCCGGACAGTTCGGCCAGTGCGTCGGCCTTCCTCGTTCCCGCGGACAGCAGCACCGCGATTCTTGTTTTGGCTTCCTTCCTGTTCATTGCGTGGCGGATTGTCGTTCGATGGTTGTCAAGGATCCCGGCCACGCGAATATTGCATCTTGCGGGGTGGTGCGCAACGGTTTTGCGGTGCGCGGACACATTCCTGCAGTCGCCAGCTGCTTGGCGCGACCGCGAGGATCGACAAGCCAGGGCCTGTTCACGCTAATAACGGGCTTGGGCCAGCCCCACGAATGATTTTTTCCAAACAGGGAAACGTGCATTCTTTGCGTGAACAGGCCCTGGGCGGCGCGGAGCCGCGCGGCTTCCGCCGCGACGCGATGCGCGCGAGTCAGTCGGCGGCGGCCTGCGCGGCGGGCGCGCGGCTGCCCGGCCGACCCGGATGCGCCGGGTGCGCCGGGTGCGCCGGATGCGCCGGATGCGCCGGATGCGCCGGATTCGCCGGGTGCGTATCGCGTGTTTCGGCTCGCGGTTCGCGCCGCCGCGTCGCGCCGACGAGCATGCCGGCGACGACGAGCGCGATGCCCGCGATCCGCGTGCCGTTGAGCGTTTCGCCGAGCAGTGCGACCGCGAACAGCACCGCCGAAACCGGCGCGACAGCCGTGAACAGCGCGGCCTCGGTGCCGCTCGTGCGCGCCGAACCCGCATACCAGCACAGGTAGCCGAGCACGGTCGGCACCAGCGCGTAGTAGGCGATCGCCGACACGGCGCCCACGGTCCAGCCGCTCGCCACCGCGTGCCATTCGAACGCGGCTGGTACGAGGGCGAGCACGAAGCCGAGGCCGGACATCGCGGTGGACAGCGCCAGCGGCGGCAACGGTGCGGCAAGCCGCCGGTTGAGCAGGATGAATACGGCTTCGCACGCGACCGCGGCCAGCACCAGCGCATCGCCGGCAAGCGTGCGGAGCGACGGCAGCGCCTGACCGGGCGCGAACGTGACGAACAGCACACCGGCCGTTGCGAGCGCGGCGGCCACCCAGTCACGCGGCGTCTGCCGCTCGCGCAGCACGACGGCCGCGATCAGCGTCGACATCGCGGGCAGCGTGCCGAGCATCACACCCGCATCGAGCGGCGACGACAGCTTCGTGCCGCAGATCAGCAGCACCGTATAACCGACACCGCCCGCCGCCGCCTGGATGACGAGCAGTACGGCGTCGCGCGTGGAGATGCGCGGCCAGCGCATTCGCTGCGCACGCATCAGCGCGAACAGCAGCGGCGTCGCGATCAGGAAGCGCAGCGCCGTGGCCGCGAACGGCGGCAGGCCGTCCGCCGCGAGGCGGCTCGCGATGACGGTGCTGCCGACGCCCGCCATCGCGGCGGCGAGATAGAGATAGCCAATCAGTCGTGTCTTCATGCGACGCATCGTCGCGTACGGCGGCCGTGCGCGTCTTGAACGAAATTGCAGCGTGCGGGCGGTGTGTCGAATACGGCGCGCGCAACTCGGCATGCTTGTGCCGAGGGGGCGTGCGGCAGTCGCCGCCGCCGTCGATGTGGCCGCTGCCTTCAAGGCCGGTGTGCCTGGCGGCGCGTGCCGCGGGATGGCGGCGCCGTCAGACGGCCTGCGTGAATCGCCCCGGCGTGATCCCGAACTGGCGCGCGAACGCACGTGTCAGGTGGCTCTGGTCGGCAAAGCCGGCTTCGGCCGCGGCATCGGCGATCGGCAGGCCGCTGGCGAGCAGCGCGCGCGCCAACCGCGCACGCGACTGGATCAGGTAGGCGTGCGGCGTGATGCCGAGTTCGCGGGCAAACCCGCGCAGCAGCTGGAAGCGGCTGACGCCGCTCAGGCCGGCCAGCTCGGCGAGCGAAACGGGGGCGGCCGGCGCCGCGTCGAGCCGTTCCCGGGCGATGCGGATCGCCGGTGCGACGCCCGCCGGCGGCAGCGTGCGGCTCGCGTGCCGGGCGAGCAGCCCGGCGACGAGCATCACGAGTGCTTCGTCGCGGGCGAGCGGCGGGGATTCCCCCGCGACGATACGTGCATGCAGCCGGCCGACGGCGGCCGCGAGCCGCGCATCGCGCACGGCCGGGTGCGCCAGTTCGACCCCGCCGAGCCCTTCTTCCGCCGCGACGCCCGCGACCAGCGCGGGCGCGAGGTACAGCATCCGCCAGCGCCGGCCCGTGCCGGCCTCGATCGGCGAGCCGTCGTGCATCTCGCCCGGGTTGACCATGATCGCGTCGCCGGCCAGTGCGTCGACCTGCCCGCGGCCGCTCCACGACCGGTGCGCGCCGCTGACGATCACGCCGACCCCGAATTCGTCGTGCGCGTGGCGCGGAAACGCACGATCGGATTCGAGGCTGATTGCCTCGATGCCTTCGCCGGTCCGTCGGTAATGGGTGACGCGGTGCATGTGCGCTCCTCGCGCCGGTCGCGGCGCGGATTTCGTGCACTTTAGCGCGTTCCGGCGCCGTGCGCCCTTCATCCTTTTGGCCGATACCGCGCGGCGCGCGCAGCCCGCACCATGTGCACATGAGCAGCGTAAACGGCCCGCCGGGCCTGAGGCTGCACGGGAGACGGCAGGTGGAACGACAGGATCCGGTATTCATTCAGGTTGGCGCGCTCGCGGACGGCTTCGCGCCAGGCGCGAACATCCTCGCATCCGTCGACGCGCTCGCCGGGCGCACGCTTGTGCTTGGCGACGCATCCGGCGCGTGGCGCGTCTATACCTTCGAGCCCGGCGCGCTGCAGTGGCGCGACGCGGCGACCGACACGGGCGGCCGCGAGCCGTGCCGCGTGACGCGGCTGCGCGACGGGCTGTACTTCGTCGACTACATCGATTCGGCCGCCCGCGCGACGTCGGTCAGTCTTGTGATCGATCTCGACAACGGGGTATGGACGTCGGTCGTCGGCGCGCTGCCGACCGAAGCCGACACGCGCATCGACGCGTTCACACGGGTGGCGCGCGGGCTGCCGCTGACGGGCGTCGAGGCAGGGTTCCGGCACGGCACGCTCGGCGGCCACACGCAGCCGGGGCCGCTGCACGGGCCCACGCGCGAGCTGATCGGCAAGCGGACGATGTATCGCTACAGCCCGACCGAATGCTACGAGCACATCTACCTGAACGAGAATTTCTACGCGTGGCAGTGCCTGCAGGGTGTCGAAGGCGGGCTGGCCGACGTCGACCGCTGCCATTACTTCAGGATTGCAGATGAACTGTATCTGTTCGTGTGGCGCGAAAAGGTGGTGCCCACGCTCGGCGTCGTGCTGATCGACCTCGCGCAGCGCAAGACCGACGGCAAGATCTTCGGCTACCAGGGTGGCGATTTCGGCACGCTGTCGAACTTCCCGATCGGCGCCTACGCGCAGGTGCTGAACGACACCGTGCATCCGCTCGGCGGCGAGGCGCAGCGATGAATGCCGTGCCGGGCAGCGGCCGCTTGCGCGCGGATTTCAGCGGGCGCGTCGTGCTCGTCACGGGCGCCGCGCAGGGGATCGGCGCGGCGATCGCACGCCGATTCGCGGAATCCGGCGCGTTCGTCGCGCTTGCCGACCTGAACGGCGAGGCCGCCGCCGCGCAGGCCGATGCGCTCGCGAGCACGGGCGGCGAGGCGCGCGCCTATCGCGTGGATGCCGCCAGCCGCGATGAACTGGGCGCGCTGGTCGCGGCGGTCGAGCGCGACGGCGGCCGGCTCGATGTCGTCGTCCACAATGCCGCATATTTTCCGCTGACGCCGTTCACGCAGATCGACGAGCCGACACTCGACCGGACGCTGTCGGTCAACCTGTCGGCGCTGTTCTGGCTCGCGCAGGCCGCGTTGCCGGGGTTCGAGCGCGCGGGGGCGGGGCGGCTGCTCGTCACGTCGTCGGTGACGGGGCCGCGCGTCGTGTATCCGGGGCTCGCGCATTACGCGGCGTCGAAGGCCGGCGTGAATGGCTTCATTCGTGCGGCGGCGCTGGAGCTCGCGCGCCGCAACGTGACGGTCAACGGCGTCGAGCCGGGCATGATCCGCACACCGGCGGCCGGCAATCTCGGCGACGCGTCGGTTGCGGCGCAGATCGCGCGCGACATTCCGCTCGCACGGATGGGCGAGCCGGAAGATATCGCGAACGCGATGCTGTTTCTCGCCTCGGCGGATGCCGCATACATCACGGGGCAGACGATCGTCGTCGATGGCGGAGCGACGTTGCCCGAGAGCGGGGCGGTGCTTGGCGGTGAGTGACGGTGGAGCGGGCATTGACCGGTGGAACCGGGCGGCGCCGGCGGTCTGCTGCGAGTTCGCGCAGCGGGCTCGGCGTGTCCCGTCGGGAGCCTCGTCGCGTGCGTCAATCCGGCATCCCGTCATGGTCCCCGAGCGGCCTGTCGGGCCAGTCCACCCAGCGGTCCGCGCGCGTCAGCTCATACGCCTCGTTCATCGGGTAGCGGATGCGGTTGTCGTCGCGCGGACGTTCACCGATCGCCATCAGCCTGACTTCGTCCTTCGTGTTGTTGATGAAGGTGTGGCAGATGCCGGTGCCCGCTGGAAACGCGACGGAATCGCCTTCGGCAACGGGGTAAAGCACGCCGTCGATCCAGACGTCGGGCTTGCCTTCGAGCACGTACACAAACTCCTGCTCGGTGCTTTCGGCATGCGGGTAGGAGGTTCGCCGGCCCGGCAGAAGCCTCACGTGATGAATGCCGATACGCGTGATGCCGAGCTTGGCGGACAGCGGCGCATCCAGCGCCATCGGCTCGGTATCGCCGCGATAGCAATGCGCTTCCGGTTCTTCGAGCTCGGTCCAGTGCTTGATGAAATCGGGGCGGGTCATCGGTTGCACTCCTGTCGGGGGGATGTCGAGGGTAGCGGTTCGGGCGCCGACGTTGGCTGCGACTCGCACCCCATCTCGGCGAATGAGCCTCGGCCGATAACTTACCAGCGAATGCGGAAGGGCGATTGCGCGTCGAATTTCGCGACCGCCGTGGCGGCGAAGCCGGCCGGCGTGATCCTGACAACCGGCCATGCGAGGCGCCAGGTGCCGGTCGGTGAGATTCAGGGCAGCCCGGATGTCGCCGGTCGGGCGGTCGACGACATCCACGGAAATCGGCACCGAACCGCTTCTTGCGTTGCGTAAAAAACGTCTGCGACGCGGCGCGCGGGTGCCGCGCGCCGTGTATCGCCGCGACTACAGCCAGCCGTTGCGGATGAACTCGACGATCGAATAGCGGCGGTGCTCGAGATCGTTCTGCCGAACGGCGTCGACGATGCGCGACACACCGTCCGCGTAAGGTGTCGCACCCACCACGCGCGATTCGAACTGCAGGCTGCACGCACCGTCGTCGATGCGGATCCGGTGAATCGCGTGGCGGCCGAGCTGATCGTCGGCGACCGCGAATTCGCTGCGCTGCTCTTTCGGGTCGCGCACGGAGCGGATATCTTCCGGCCGCACGCCGAGCGACTGGCCGATCCCGACGGCCGTGCCGGGGACGGACGTCTTGCCGGCCTGGTGCGACTCCGTCAGGCTGATCCGGCAGTCGTGAAACAGGTGGCCGCTGGTTTCCAGCATGCTCATGAACTTGAGCATCAGGATGTTCGTGTTCGGACACAGCACGACCGGGAAAGCGTGCGAGCCGGTTTCGAGCTCGGAGCCGGTCGATAGCTCGACGAGCGGCGATCCGGTGGCCTCGCAGAACGCGATCGCGGCGGGGAGTTCGCGGCCGGAGCCGGCATGCACGACGATCGTTCGGGCGTCGCTACGCTGCGCATCGTTGCGCGCGCTGTCGGACCAGGGGATCACGCGACAGGTTGCCGGGTCGAGCCGGTGTGCGTCGAGCAACTCGCTGGCCAGCTTGCCGGTTCCTACGACGAGTACTTGCATGGAATTGACGGGTTGAGGTTCAGGATTCGGGACGGGAGCGGCGCCGGCTGTCGGGTGGCACGGCACGGTCGCGGCACGTTCGCGGCACGGGGCGCCGGAGCGGCCTCGCGCATTATGCCCGGCCGCCCGCGTGCGTGCCCGCCCGCCGGGCCTCGCAGGCGGGCAGCCCGGTGCGTCAGCTTGCCGACCCGGTCGGCAGCCACGCATTCGCCGCGTTCTGCGTCGCGAGTTGCTTCGCGATCGAACGCGCGAGGCGGTCCGTGTCGGACGCCACCGTGTCGTGCTTCACTTCCGACACGCCATGCAGGCCGGCGCCGACCGCTGCCGACGTCGCGAGGCGGCCGGCCGCCGCGCCGACCCCGGCGGTTTCCACCATGCCGGGCAGGTGGCCGCTGTTCGCGCTGGACGAGAACGTGCCGAGCGGCTGCGGTGCGCCATGCGCCGGCTGGAACAGCACGGTGACCGATGCCTTCACTTCGCTCTTGCCCGCGCCGAGCCCGATCAGCGTGCGGCGGCGGCGATTGCCGGCGTCGATCGACTCGAACCGGCCTTCGACGACCAGCGCGTCGCGTCCGTCGGGCACCGGGCCGCGCAGCGCGGGAATGCCTTGCGACTGAAGTTCGCGAACGAGGGCGTCGGCGAGTTGCTCGCGGGTCTTCAGCGCGCTCTGCTGGCGCTGCGCGTCGGCGGACGAACCGCTCGCGAGGGTCGCGATCTTGCCGATCATCCCGCCGTCGACCTTGACGTCGGTCGTGTCCACGTCGAACGGGGACACATAGATGACGTCCGCGCGAACCTGCGGCTGCGTGCGGGCTGCCGGCGCGGCGCTCATGGGCGTGGTCGCGGTCGATGCGCAGCCGGTCATCGCGAGTGTGCCGGCGATCAGCGCGACACTGGTCAGACGTTTGGCATGGGCAGCAAGTGCGTGAAGGGAAGAAAACATGTCGATCTCCGTGGCCTGGATGAAGTTGCCGATACTGTCGCGGCATTCAGGAACGCGAACGATCGGAAGCGGGGCGTGATCGCTGGCTGGGGAGAGGTTTCATGCCGTTGCGCAACACGCAGGCGCAAGTATGCGGAGGCCGGGCGCGATGCGCCACGCAGGAATTATGTCGGCGCATGTCACGTGCCGCTGTGTGCGGACATGCACGGCAGGCAGGCCGCCATGCCGACCGGCGAACGAACGGGCGAGCCGTCAGGCAGGCAGTCAGCCAGTAGTCAGTCAGGCAGTCAGGCGAACAGGCGAACAGGCGAACAGGCGAACAGGCGAACAGGCGAACAGGCGAACAGGCGAACAGGCGGACAGGCGGACAGGCAAGCAAGCAGGTCCCCACACAGCCAGCCCGTCAAGCCGACAACGACCGCCGCACCGCCGCCGACGCATCGAGCGGCAACGCGACGACGGCCTCCACCCCGCCGCCGTCGCGGTCGCGGAACGTGAGCGAGCCGCCGTGCTGGCGGGCGATCCGCTCGACGATCGCGAGGCCGAGGCCCGTGCCGCCCGCATGGCTGCGCGCGTTCGCGCCTCGGCTGAACGGCGCCTTGAGTCGTTCGAGTTCGGCCGCGCCGATGCCGCTACCGCGATCGCTGACCACCGCATACGCGATGCCGCGTTCGGCCCACGTGCGCACGCCGAGGCCCGTCCGGCCGTAGACGACCGCGTTCTGCATCAGGTTCATCAGTAGCCGCATCACGCTGATCGGACGGAATGCGAACGCCGGCACCTCGCCTTCGTCGAAGTCGAATGCGTGGCCGAGCCCCGCGAAATCCGCGACGAGCTGGCCGATCAGCGCGTTCAGGTCGCCGGTTTGCGGCGTTTCGCGCTCGCCGCTGCCCGCGTAGTCCATGAATTGCTGCAGGATCGTATCGATCTGGTCCAGGTAATGCTCGGACGATGCGGTGAGCGCGTCGTGCGTGCCGCGCGGCAGCGCCATCGCGATCGCCAGGCGCAGCTTGGTGAGCGGCGTGCGGATGTCGTGCGACACGCCGGCCAGCATCAGCGAGCGGGTCGCTTCCGCCTGTTGCAGCGCGTCGGCCATCTGGTTGAACGCGCGGCTCACGTCGGCGATTTCGGTCGGGCCGTCGGTGGGCAGCGGCGGCGGGCGCTCGCCCGCGCTGACGCGCTGCGCCGCGCGCGCCAGGGCGTCGAGCGGCCGGTTCAGGTGGAGCTGGATCAGGTAGCCGGTCAGCGCCGCGAGCAGCGCCAGCCCGACCGACAGCACGAGCGCCGTCGTGATGCCGCTCGCTTGCGCGTCGGCGGCCATCGGCAGCGGCACCCAGACAGGCGAACCGCTCACATGCAGGCGGATCCACAGGCGCTCGTCGTCGCCCGATTGCCAGCGCGCCGGGAGGTCGGGCGGCAGGTGGCGTTCGAGCGCCTGCATGAACACGTCGCGCTGCCAGGTGCGAAAGAAGGCCGCCAGGTTCGGTGCTTGCGGCGGCGCGGCGGGCGGCAGCGTGGCCTGGCCGCCGAACTGCGCGATGACCGCGCGGCCGGCGTCGGGCGGCAGGCTGGCGAGCGTGCGGTCGAGCAACTGCACGTAGTCGGAAAAGACGATCGACGCCCGCTCGATGCGCGGGCGCTGCACGTAGTGCAGCAGCACGGTGAGCGAACAGGCGAGCGACAGCGCGACGAGCGCCACCAGCAGCGCGATGTTGCGCGCGAGCAGCGAGCGCGGCAGCGGGATGCGCATCACGGCTCGATGCCGGCCACCAGCATGTAGCCGATGCCCCAGACGGTCTTGATGAAGCGCGGCTTGCCGGGATCGTCCTCGACGATCTGGCGCAGCCGCAGGATCTGCACGTCGACGCTGCGGTCGAGTGCGGCATGGTCACGGCCGCGTGCGCGGGCGAGCAGGTTCTCGCGGCTCACCGCGCGGTTCGGCGACGAGCCGAGCGCGTGCAACAGCAGCATCTGCGCCGAATGGATCTCGACGGGCGTGCCGTCGCGCATCAGTGTCTGCTGGCCGACGTCGAACGTGAATGCGCCGAAACGCAACCGCTGCGACGTGACCGTCGGCTCGCCGGCCGCCATCTTCTGCCGCCGCAGCAGTGCGCGGACGCGGGCCACGAGTTCGTCGGGGAGAAACGGCTTCGCCAGGTAGTCGTCGGCGCCCGTCTCGAGGCCGACGACCTTGTCCGCGGCGTCGCCTTTCGCGGTGAGCATCAGGATCGGCAGCGTCTGGCCTTCGGCGCGCAGGCGGCGGCACACGCTCAGGCCGTCCTCGGGCTCCATCATCAGATCGAGCACCAGCAGGTCGTACGGTTCGCGCTGCAGCAGGCGGTCGAGCCGCTTGCCGTCGGCGACCGCGCGAACCTGGAAGCCGTGGCCGGTCAGGAAGCGCTGCAGCATGTTGCGCAGCTCGGCTTCGTCGTCGAGCACGACGATCCTGCAGGACTGTTCCATCGCTTGCCTCCCGGTGCGTGCGCGGCCGGATTGCCGTGCGGGTTCAACGGGCCGCCATGCGCTGGCGCATGAAACCCGCGAGCTGCTCGAGCGTGACGTAGCCGTTGTGCTGCGTATCGATTTCGTCGAAATGCTGCGCGACCATCGGCATGGCCGCGGCGGCCTGCTCGCGGGTGAGCTTGCCGTCGTGCGTCGTGTTGGCGCTGGCGAAGCGGGTCTGCAACTGCATCAGCGCACGTTCGACGCGTGCACCGCCGTTCGCCGCGCCAGGCGGCACCTGCTGGGCCGACGCTGCTGCTGAGACGATACACAAAACGACGACGGCAATCAGCTTCTTGATGGACTTCATGGGGTTTCTCCTTGTGTGGCCGACGGTCTGCGCCGGCCGGGTGGTTGATGAAGCGGATGGAAAACGAAACGAAGCAAAGCAAAGGGGCGCCGGGTTACGCCCAGTGCGCAGGCACCCACACGCGGCCAACCCAGTGGGCGGGCACCCAGACGACGGCTCGCGGCGGGTGAGCGACATACACGGCGCGTGGGGCGACGTACACGGCGCGCGGCAGCGGCGGCGCGAGGTACAGGACCTTCGGCGGCGGCGGTGCGACGTAGACGACGCGCGGCGCGGGAGTCACGACGACGGCCTTCGGCGGGGGCGGCGGCGTGACGATGACGGCGGCGGGCACGGGCGGCGGGGGCGTGACCACGACGGCGGCCGGCGCAGGCGCCGGTGCCGCGACGGCGACGGTGGTGACGGGCGGCGGGGCCGTCACGACCACCGCCGCAGGCGGGGGCGCCACGACGGGCACCGGCATCGGGACGGGCACCGTCCCGCCGGCCACGACGACCGCGCCGCCTGCGGTCGTGCTGCCGTGGATCACGGTCGTGCCACCGGTCGAGACCGTGCCGCCGTGTACGACCGTCGAGCCGCCCGACGTCGTCACGACACCCGGCGCCACGCGCGTCGCGCTGCCGGAATGCGTGACGGTTCCGCCGTCGGTGCCCGTCACGGTGCCCGAGCGCGAGCAGGTCGAGCCTGAGCAATTCGTCGATGCCGTGTGGCTGGCCGTGTTGCCGTTCGAACCCGTGATCGTGCCGCTCGACGAGTACTGGCCCGGGCCGTTGCGCGTCACGTTGCCCGACGTCGTCGCGCTGCGGCCGTCCGAGCCCGTCAGCGAACCGGTGTGCGAGCAGGTGCCGTCCGCGCAGCTCGTGTCGCCGCTGTGCTCGACCGAGCGCCCGTTCGGGCCGACGGCCGTGCCGCTGTTCGAGAACTGGCCGGGCGCGGTGCGCGTGACGGTGCCCGTGTTGGTCGCGATACCGCCACCGGGGCCGATCACGCCACCCGCATGCGAGCAGCTGCCGCCGCCGCACGAGCCGGCATGCGCGCCGTTGTAGGTGCCGCGCGGCGTGTACGCGGTGCCATGGCCGGTCCAGCCGGCGAAGGCCGGTGCGCAGGCGAGGGCGAGGGCGGCGGTGGTGACGAGGAAGCGGGGTTTCATAGGGTGTCCTTGCGGTTCGTTTCGGGGCACGCAGCGGCGTGGCGACGGGACGAACTTTAGAGGCGACGACCCGCGCTCGTCGCGTCATAAAAGATGTCGCGGTGTTACACGTGTCGTGCCGTTTCGAAGTACGACGAATGTGCAAGCCGGCCACGCGGATCGCGGGCATGCCGCGCCGGGCAAGGCTGGCGGCGACCCGGTTGCGTGAGGGCAGGTGCCGTGGCACGGGGGCGGAACGTGTCGTGCGCGGCGCGAAAGCATGTCGCGGCGACATGCGGCGACATATTTCCCGCCGGACACACATACGCGCAGCCACCAACCGGCCCGGCGCCAGCCCGCAAGCGTCCGCCAAGGGTCTGTTCACGCAAATAACGGGCTTGCGCTGGCCCCAGCAGGGCCGAGCGCAAGGATCGCGACGAAGCGAATACTCGACGTATTCGCGAGGCGCATGACGCGGCGATCGGCCCTGCTGGGGGCCAGCCCCACGAATGATTTTTTCCAAACAGGGGAACGTGCGTTATTAGCGTGAACAGGCCCTCGCACCACCCGAACGCCTTTCCCCGCGACATACGGCGACATACTTCCCGCGTGGCCTTTCCGTACCGCGCCCACTACAGTGCGTTCCATTCGACGCGACGGCAGCCCGTGCAGCCGACGACGCGTCCGACTCAACCGAAGGAAAGGCCCATCATGCTCACCACTACAGGAAAGCTCGCGTACTACGTCACGCTCTTCATCGTCGCCGTCTCGCTCGTCGAGGCGGCCGTGCTCACCTGGCGCCGCGCCCGCGGGCCCGAACCGTTCGACTGGAACGAGGTGTGGCTGTCGCTCGCCGATCTCGCGGGTCGCAAGCTGCTCGCGCTGGTGCCGCTGTCGCTCGCCACGCCCCTGTTCGACCTCGCGTGGGCGCACCGGCTCTTCACGATCCCGCTCCACAGCGCAGCGCTCGCGCTGCTCGTGTTCGTCGGCCAGGAGTTCTGCTACTACTGGTATCACCGTGCGTCGCACCGCGTGCGGTTCTTCTGGTCGACCCATGCGGTGCATCATTCGCCGAACCAGTTGACGCTGTCGTCCGCATTTCGCCTCGGCTGGACCGGCAAGATCGCCGGCGCCGCGATGTTCTTCACGCCGCTCGTGTGGCTCGGCGTGCGTCCGGAGGCCGTGCTCGCGATCCTGTCGTTCAACCTGATGTACCAGTTCTGGCTGCACAACACGTGGATGCCGAAGCTCGGCTGGCTCGAATACGTGTTCAACACGCCGTCCGCGCACCGCGTGCACCACGCGTCGAACCTCGACTATCTCGATGCGAACTACGGCGGCGTGCTGGTCGTGTTCGACCGGCTGTTCGGCACCTATGTCGCCGAGCGCGCCGACGAGCCGTGCCGTTTCGGTCTCGTCACACCGACCCGCTCGCGCAATCCGTTCGTCGTCGAGCTCGAGCACTGGGCGAGCCTGGCCCGCGACATCGCCACGGCCCGCGACGTGTGGACCGCGATCCGCTTCGTGCTGCTGCCGCCGGGCTGGCGCCCGGACAACCAGGGCGAAACGACGGAGGAACTGCGCCGCCGCAGCCTCGTCGCCGCGCGCACGGATGCGTGAACGGCGCTACGCTGTGGCGCATTGCCGGTCGCGCACGCAAGCCATGGCCGGCACGACCCATGCAACCCGCATCATCAAGCAACCCTCGATCCAGGAGAAAACATCGATGGAACACGATTTCAAAGGCAAGGCAGTCGCGATCACCGGCGGATTCGGCCATCTCGGCGTCGCGACGGCCGCGTGGCTCGGCGAGCGCGGCGCACGCGTCGCGCTGATCGGCCGCGGCGCCGCCCCGACGGCGCAGGCGCTGCCCGGCGTGCCGGCCGACGCGCTGCGCATCGGCGGCATCGATCTCGTCGATCCGCAGGCCGCCGTGCAGGCGCTCGATACCGTGCAGCGCGAATTCGGCCGGGTCGATGCGCTGCTGAACATCGCGGGCGCGTTCGTGTGGCAGACGATCGCCGACGGCGACGCCGCCACGTGGGACCGCATGTACGAACTGAACGTGAAGACCGCGCTGAACGCGTCGAAGGCCGCGCTGCCGCACCTGCTGGCGAACCCGTCCGGGCGCATCGTCAACATCGGCGCGGGCGCGGCGTTCAAGGCCGGCGCGGGGATGGGCGCGTACGCGGCCGCGAAGGCCGGCGTCGCGCGGCTCACCGAGGCGCTGGCGGCCGAACTGCTCGACCGCGGCGTGACGGTGAACGCGATCCTGCCGAGCATCATCGATACGCCGCAGAACCGCGCGGACATGCCGGACGCGGATTTCACGCGCTGGGTGCGGCCGGAACAGATCGCCGCGACGATCGGCTTCCTGCTGTCGGCCGACGCGCAGGCGATCACCGGCGCGTCGATTCCGGTGACGGGCCGCGTGGCGTAGCGCGGCGCGCAGGGGCTCGTGCCGCGGCCGGTCGTGCGTACAATGTCGCACCGGAAACGCGCGAGCCCAGCCTGAGACCATGCATCAGCCCAATATCCTGATCGTCGAAGATGAAGTGGCGATCGCGGACACGATCATCTACGCCCTCGGCACCGACGGCATGCAGACCGTCCATTGCACGCTCGGGCAGGCGGCGCTCGACCACCTGCGCGACACGCGCTTCGATCTCGTGGTGCTCGACGTCGGCCTGCCGGATCTCAGCGGCTTCGAGGTGTGCCGGCGGCTGCGCACGTTCTCCGACGTGCCGGTGATTTTCCTCACTGCACGGCACGATGAAATCGACCGGATCGTCGGGCTCGAAATCGGCGCCGACGATTACGTGGTCAAGCCGTTTTCGCCGCGCGAGCTGGCGGCGCGGGTGCGCGTGATCCTGCGGCGTTTCTACCGGACGGCCGCACCCGAAACGGCACCCGCACCCGCACCCGCGCCGGCTGCGGCCATCGCACCGGGTTTCACACTCGACGCCGACGGCGCGCGCGTGTCGTGGCTCGGCCACGCACTCGACCTCACGCGCTACGAATTCGGGCTGCTGGCGCTGCTGGTCCGCCATCCGGGGCGCATCTATTCGCGCGAACAGTTGATGGACCTCGTGTGGCACGAGGCCTTCGATTCGGCCGACCGCACGGTCGACACGCACATCAAGACGTTGCGCGCGAAGCTGCGCGCGATCGACCCCGAGCGCGACCCGATCCGCACGCATCGCGGGATGGGTTATTCGCTGCAACCGTAACGATCGGCACCGCCCATGCATATCGGCCTGCGCATCTTCTTCGGCTTTTTCCTGATCGTCGGCCTGGCCGCGCTGATCACGCTGCGTGTGTTCGTGCAGGAAGTGAAGCCGGGCGTGCGCGAGGCGATGGAGGACACGCTCGTCGATACCGCGCAGGTGCTCGCGACGCTGGCCGCCGACGACATGGCGAACGGCCACATCGCCGACGGCGCGTTCGCGCGGCAGCTCTCGAACCTGCACGAACGCCCGGTCAGCGCGAACGTGTGGGGCGTGCAGAAGAACGCGATCGGCTACCGCCTCTACATCACCGATGCGCACGGCATCGTGCGCTACGACTCGTCCGGAAAGGCGGTCGGGCAGGACTATTCGCGCTGGAACGACGTGTACCGGACGCTGCGCGGCGAGTACGGCGCGCGCAGCACGCGCAGCGATCCGAACGACGACAGCAGCACCGTGATGCACGTGGCGGCGCCGATCCGGCGCGGCAACGAGATCATCGGCGTGCTGACGATCGCGAAGCCGAACCAGACGGTCGCGCCGTTCATCGCGCGCAGCCAGCGCAAGATCATGCTGTACGGCGCGCTGCTGATGGGCGGCGCGATCCTGATCGGCGTGGCTTGCACGTGGTGGCTGGTGGTCGGGCTGCGGCGCCTGCAGCGCTATGCGCGCGCGATCGCGGCGGGCGAGCGGGCCGACATGCCGCTGCAGGGCGCGAGCGAACTGGCCGAGCTCGGGCGCGCGGTGGAAAGCATGCATCAGCGGCTGGAGGACCGGCAGTACGTCGAGACCTACATCCATACGCTCACGCACGAGATGAAGAGCCCGCTGGCGGCGATCAGCGGCGCGGCCGAACTCCTGCAGGAAGAGATGCCGGTCGCGAACCGCCGGCGCTTCACCGAGAACATCCGCCGCCAGGCCGGCCGCCTCGAACAGATGATCCGCAAGCTGCTCGCGCTGGCCGAAGTCGAGCAGAAGCAGCGCCTGTCGGTGCGTGAACCGGTCGCGCTGCGGCCGGTGCTCGAACAGCTCGTCGACGATCTCGAGCCGCGCGCGCGGCAGCGCGGCGTGAACCTGGCGCTCGACGCGCACGACGCGGCCGCCCCGGCGGTTGTCGAAGGCGATCCGTTCCTGCTGCGCCAGGCGCTCGTCAACCTGCTCGACAACGCGCTGGATTTTGCGCCGCGGGGCAGCACGATCCGCATCGCGCTCGAACGGCGGCCGGCGGGCAGGGCGCAGGTCGCCGTCGTGCGCGTGGCCGACGACGGCCCCGGCGTGCCCGACTACGCGCTGGCGCGCGTGTTCGAGCGCTTCTATTCGCTGCCGCGCCCCGACGGACAGGATCGCAGCACGGGCCTCGGGCTGTGTTTCGTCCGCGAAGTCGCGATGCTGCACCGTGGCCAGGTCGCGCTCGCGAACCGCGACGAAGGCGGCGCGTGCGCGACGCTCACGCTGCCGTCGCCGGGCTGAGCGCGCTTCACGTTCGCCACACATTCGCTTCACTCCGGCTTCAATCGCCCTTCACCGGGGCCGCTCATGCTGACCGTACCCTTTTACTCCGGTACCCGTCGGCCATGAATCGAGTCCTGTTGTTCAAATTCGCGATCACCGCGTTTCTCGCGCTGCTGATCCTGATTCCGCTGCAGATGGTGCAAAGCATCGTGCAGGAACGCTCCACGTATCGCAGGGATGCGCTGCAGAGCATCTGGTCGAGCTATGCGGGGCCGCAGACGGTGGCGGGCCCCGTGCTCGTCGTGCACTACACGGAAGTCACGCGCGTGCGCGACGATTCGCCGGCCGGCGGCGCGACGAAGACGAGCCTGCGAAGCGAGACGAAGCGCCTGCTCGTGTTTCCGAAGACGCTGAACGTCGACGGCACGCTGACGACCAGCGTCCGCTATCGCGGCATCCACAAGGCGCTGGTGTACGAGCTGGCGAGCCGGATGACCGGCACGCTGCCGTTGCCGGACCTGAAGAAGCTGCCGCAAGCCGACGGCCACGTGAGCTTCAAGGTCGACGACGCTTATGTTTCGATCGGCATCGGCGACATTCGCGGGCTGACCGCGCAACCCGACCTGCGCATCGGCGGCGCGCGCTTCGACGTCGAGCAGGGCACGCGGCTGGACAGCCTGCGCCAGGGTGTGCACGCGAACGTCGATCTGGCGGCACTGGCGGACGCAAGCGCGGGGGCGTCCGTGCCGTTCAGCATCGACCTGCCGCTGCGCGGCGCGGATTCCGTCGCGTTCGCGCCGGTGGGCGACCAGAACGATTTCTCGCTGACATCGACGTGGCCGCATCCGAGTTTCGACGGCGCGTTCCTGCCGAACAACCGCACGGTCGATGCGCGCGGCTTCACCGGCAACTGGCGCGTGACGTCGTTCAACACGAAGGCGCGCGAGCAGATCGCCTCCGGCGACGGGGCAGGGGCGATCGAAATGGCGTCGGTGTCGATGATCGAACCCGTGAACGTGTATCTGCAGGCCGAGCGCGCGACGAAGTACGGTGCGCTGTTCGTGATGCTCACGTTCGCGAGCTTCTTCATGTACGAACTCGTGAAGCGGCTGCGCATTCACCCGATCCAGTACGCGCTGGTCGGCCTGTCGCTCGCGCTGTTCTTCCTGCTGCTGCTGAGCCTGTCCGAACACGTCAAGTTCGCTTATGCGTATCTCGCGGCGAGCGGCGCATGCATCGGGTTGCTCGCGTTCTACCTGTCGTTCGTGCTGCACAGCGTGAAGCGCGGCGCGGTGTTCGCGGTGCTGCTCGCGGTGCTGTATGCGGCGCTCTACGGGCTGCTGCTGTCGGAAGACAACGCGCTGATGCTCGGGTCGTTGCTGCTGTTCGCGATTCTTGCCGGCATCATGACGCTCACGCGCCGCGTCGACTGGTATTCGCTCGGTGCCGCGTGGCAGCCGCTGGGCGACAAGGCGGGTGCCGTGAAGCCGGGCGCGCAGGCGAAGTAAGCGCGCGGGTGGCGAGCAGGCGCGCCGGCCGGGAACGTCACGACCGGCGCGTCATGCGGCGCATACGGCGGGATATCGCGCCGCCGATTCACGCACGCTTTCCGCGGTCGCGGACGCACACGTTCCGAGGGGCGGGCCGATCAAGCGCCCGCTGTCGCCTCTCGTCAAATCCGGGAAAACAACCTGTGTACGGTTTTGTGATCCGCACGGTGGATGAGCACGTCGTCCATGGCAGAACCCTGGTGTTCGCGCAGGATCCGGGTTCGATCCCGGTCGTCGTCGAGGCCGGCAAGACGCCGAGCGCGCCGCCGCCGCACGTCGAACGGATGTCCCTCTCGCCATTCGACCTGCAGAAAGCGGCGGCGGCCCGGATCGACCTATACTGATCGTCTTACTTCACCGGACCACGCCGTGCCGAACCAACCTTCCGGGGATCCGTCCGTCGACGATCCCCGTCCGACCCCGCCCGTCCAACCCGAGCTGGAAGACTGCTGCAACAGCGGCTGCTCGCCTTGCGTCTTCGATCTCTACGACGAAGCACTCGCGCGCTATCGCGTCGAGCTGGCCGAATGGGAAGCGCGTCAGGCGCAACGCAAGCATCACGCGTGAGCCGGATGCCGGTGAGCGGCTGCAGCCGCACCGTTTCCGCGTCAGATCCTGCCGTCGCGACGATTCGCGTTGCGCTTACGTTGCCGCATGCAGCCGCCGATGCAGCGGCCCGAGCATGGCCGACAACGCGACGCACCCGAGCAGCACGGCCGTCAGCGCGAACATCGACGTCCTGAAGCCCTGCACATAGTCGAGCGTGGCCGGATGCGCGCCGAGCCGGGCGAAGAACACGCCGCCGAGCGTGGCCGCGCCGACGGCCGCGCCGATCTGCAGCATCGCGGTGACCATGCCGGATGCGACGCCCGCGCGCGCCGTGTCGACTTCCGCGAGCACGATCCGCACGACCGACGGCAGCACGAGGCCCTGGCCGATCCCGATCGCCGCGATTCCCGCGTAGAAACCGGGGCCCGGCGCGGCGGCACCCGCAAGCGTGGCGGCCGTCGCGACGCCGGCCGCGAGCATCGCGAAACCGAGCGTGAGCACGCGATAGCCGCCGAACCGGCCGACGAGGCGCGGCATCAGCAGCGGGCTCGACAGGAAGCCGAGCCCGAGCGGCAGGATCGCGAGCCCCGACGCGAGCGGCGACCAGTTCAGGCAGCCCTGCAGGTAGATCCCGTAGCTCAGGAAGAACGCGCTCAGCGTATAGAACAGGAACGCCAGCACGAGCCCGAGCGCGACGACGGGGTTGCGCAACAGGCGCACGTCGAGCAGCGGATCGTGTCCGCCCGCGAGACGGCGCGCCTCGACCGCCAGCAACGCACCGAGCATGGGCGGCGCGCCGGCGAGGCACGCGACCATCCACAGCGGCCAGCCGGCCTCGCGCCCGTGCGTGAGCGGGTAGACGAGCATCAGCAGGAACAGCGACAGCAGCGCCATGCCCGGCACGTCGATGCGCTGGCCTTTCGGCGGCCGGCTTTCCGGGATGAAGCGCCAGCTGCCGATCAGCGCCAGGATGCCGATCGGCAGGTTGACGAGGAAGATCGCGCGCCAGCCGAGCCCGAACGGATGCAGGCTGATCAACGCGCCGCCGCCGAGCTGGCCGATCACGGCCGCGAGGCCGAACACGAAACCATAGAAACCCATCACGCGCACCTGCTCCTGCGGGCTGAACACGCTGCGGATCGTCGCGAGCACCTGCGGCGCGAGGATCGCGGCGAACAGGCCCTGCAGCACGCGGCCGCCAACCAGCACCACGCCGCTGCCGGCGAGCCCGCACAGCGTCGATGCGACGACGAAGCCGGCCATCCCGATCATGAACATCCGCTTGCGGCCGTACAGGTCGCCGAGCCGGCCGCCGGTGATCTGCACGACCACGTTCGCGCACGCGTACGCCGACACGACCAGCTGCAGCTCGGCCGGGCGCGCGCCGATGCCGTCGCGGATGGCCGGCAGCGCGAGATTCACAATGAAGTAGTCGAGCGGCGGCAAAATCGCGCCAACCAGCAGGACCACCAGCGCCCAGCCGTGGTGGCTGCGCGGCGTCGCCGCGGCGGCCGTGCCGGCCGGCACGCGGGGAGCAAGGATGTCGTTCGTCATGGAAGCAGATCCGAAAGAATGAGTGCCACACTCACGCCGGACGCGACGCCGGGCGCGCCGGTTCGGCCGTGGACGGGCGATCGACCCCCATTCTCGTGGGTGTAGATAAATCGGAAAAGCGGGAATTGGTGGTAGGATCCATCGGATAATTCGATGGATGGGGAATGACGATGCGCGGTTTCGACCTGGATCAGTTGCGTACTTTCGCGGCGGTCGCGGACGCCGGCAGCCTGACGGCCGCCGCGCCGCTGCTGCACCTGTCGCAGTCGACGGTCAGCGAGCAGGTGCGCAAGCTCGAATCGCGCGCCGGCGTGCCGCTGTTCGTGCGCAGCAAGCGCGGGGTCGAGCCGACCCCGGCCGGCTCGCGGCTGCTGCAGCATGCGCGGCGCATCGTCGCGCTGAACGAGGCCGCGTTCGACGAAGTGCGCGGGCAGGCGATCAAGGGCGAGCTGCGCGTCGCGATCACCGATTACTACCGGACCAACGAAGTCGCGGGCCTGCTCGCGCGGCTGCGGGAGTGCTACCCGCAGCTGAGCCTGCACGTCAGCGCGATGAAGAGCGCGGATATCGAGGCGGCGCATGCGCGCGGGCAGGTCGATCTCGGCGTGGTGATGAACCTGTCGAGCGGGCCGTTCCGGCCGGCGTCGGCCGATACGCGCTGGGTGCTGCGGCGCGAGCCGCTGTCGTGGGTCGCGTCGCCGGCGCTCGCCGAGCAGTTGCCCGAGCCGCTGCCGCTCGTGCTGCTGCCGGACGACTGCATGATGCATCAGGTCGCGGTGCGCTCGCTCGACGAGCAGCACATGCCGTACCGGCTCGTGCACAGCGCGTCGGGGGTGGCCGGGCTGCAGTCGATGCTGGCGGCGGGGCTCGGGGTGGGCTGCCTGTGCGCGTCGGCGATCGGCGAGGGCATGATGCGGCTCGGCGCGAAATATCGTCTGCCGCCGCTGCCCGACGCGGTGTTTTCGCTGACGCCGCCGATGCCGGGCGAACGCGAAACCGTCACGCAGGCGCGCGAGGTGCTGTCGCGGCAATTGCTGATGTAAAACCGGGCCGCACGTCATGCGGCAGCGCGTACCTGAGAGGCGCGCCAGGGGACAAAAAATGAACGACGAACTGCAACGCCGGATGGCCGCGAAGCTGCAGGATGCGCTGGAGCGCGTGGTCGATGAACGTTCGCTGATCCACTTCCTGCGCGTGCTGGGCCACGACTGGAACAAGGAGCGGCAGCTCGAGGCCGACCTGCCGCCGTCGCCGTATGTGCGTGCCGCGCTCGGCTGGGAAAACCGCTCGATCGGCGAGTACCTGGAAGCGATGGTCGACTGGGCCGAGGCGTCGGAGGAAGGGCTGCGTTTTTACGCCATGCCGGACAATCCGTGGCGGCGCATGGCGGACATCCTGTTCGCCGGGAAAATCTACGAATAGCGCCGCTCGGGCGATGCGTTCACGTCGTTCGTGTCCGTCGCCCCGAACCGGCTATTCGACGATTTCGCCATTCACGTACGCACGCAGCCCATCGGCCAGCGCGTCGAACACCGCGCGGCAGCGCGGGCTCGATCGCTGGTCCTCGTGCATCACGACCCAGGTTTCCAACTGCATCGCGAGCCTGTCCGCCAGCACGCGCACGAGCCGTGCGTCGCGTTTCGCGAGCCCGCTCTGGCAGAAGCCGATCCCGTAGCCGGCGCGGATCATCGCGAGCTGCGCGACGTTGCTGTCGGTGCGTAGCGAGAACGCATCCCGCTTCCACTGCGGCATGCTGCGGCTCGCCGAACGGATGAACGGCGTGATCGTATCGAAGCCGATCAGCACGTGATGCGCGAGTTCGTCGACCGTCTCGGGTGTCCCGTTGCGCGCCAGGTAGTCGTCGCGCGCATACATCCCGACTTCGATTGCGCCGACGCGCTGCGCGACGAGCGCCTCCTGCGCGGGCGGCGCCATCCGCACCGCGATGTCGGCCTCGCGGTTCAGCACGTCCTGGATGCGGTCGGTCGGTGCCAGTTCGATGACGAGCCCCGGATGGTTGCGCCGCAATTGCGCGAGCATCGGCGGCAGCACTTCGACGGCGATGACGTCGCTGGCCGAGATCCGCACGATGCCGCGCACGCCGGCGCCGTGGCTCGCGGCCGCGCGTTCGAACGCGGCCGCCGCGCTGCGCAGCGCTTCCGCATGACCGCGCAGCGCGAGCGCCGCCTCGGTCGGCAGCAGGCCGGACGGTGAGCGCGTGAACAGCGTCTGGCCGAACGCGGCCTCGAGCGCCGCGACATGGCGGCCGGCGGTCGGCTGCGTGATGCCGAGTGCGCGCGCCGCGCCGGACAGCGAGCCTTCCGTCAGCACGGCGAGGAAGGTGCGATAGCGTTCCCAGTTCAGATCGGTTGTCATACATAAATGTATAGCTGATCTATCAGGTTAAGCAATTCCTTGATAGCAGAAGGCGCGCCAGAATGTGGGTCATCACGGTTCATTCAAGGAGAGCGCAATGACGACCCACGCAGGCGGGACACAGCGACAGGCACTCGTGCTCGGCGCGAGCGGCGGGATCGGCGGGGAAGTCGCGCGGCAGTTGCGCGATGCGGGCTGGCAGGTGCGTGCGCTGAAGCGCGGGCTCGACGCCGAGGTCGTGGAGCGCGATGGCATCGCATGGATGCGCGGCGACGCGATGGATCGCGACGCGGTCGTCCGGGCCGCACGCGGCTGCAGCGTGATCGTGCATGCGGTGAATCCGCCGGGCTACCGGAACTGGGCCGGGCAGGTGCTGCCGATGATCGACAACACGATCGCGGCGGCGAAGGCGGAGCGGGCGACCGTCGTGCTGCCGGGCACGGTCTACAACTACGGCGCCGATGCGTTTCCGGTGCTGTACGAAGATGCGCCGCAGCATCCGTCGACGCGCAAGGGCGCGATTCGCGTCGAGCTGGAGCGCCGGCTTCAGGATGCGGCCGGGCAAGGCGTTCGCACGATCATCGTGCGCGCCGGCGATTTCTTCGGGCCGAAGCTCACCGGCAACAGCTGGTTTGCGGCGGGGTTCGTCAAGGCCGGGCAGCCGGTTGCGGCCATCAGCGTGCCGGGACGGGACGGCATCGGGCATCAATGGTCGTATGTGCCGGATGCCGCGCGCGCGATGGTCGGGCTGATCGAGCGGCGCGACACGCTGGAACCGTTCGCGCGCTTTCACCTCGGCGGACATTGGGATGCGGACGGCACGCAGATGGCGGAGGCCGTACGGCGCGTCGCGCAGCGGCACGGGCTGCGCCCGACGGTGCGCAAGTTCCCGTGGTGGTTCGTGTGGGCCGCGGCGCCGTTCGTCACGACGCTGCGCGAATTGCTCGAAATGCGCTACCTGTGGCGCGAGCCGATCCGGCTCGACAACACGCGGGTGACCGCGGTGCTCGGCCGTGAGCCGGTGACGCCGCTCGACACGGCAGTGGAGGCGACGCTGGCGGGGCTCGGGTGTCTCAAGTGAGCAACGGCGGTCGCGAACGCAATCGCGTTCTGCTATGATCCGCGCTCCCTTCCTCGACGCTGCTGCAGGAAGGCACCCACGACCGCCGCAAGGCCGGAGGTCGCGTCGTACCTTGTTCATTTTCAGCAGCGATGTCTACTTTTCCTCGCTTGAAAAAGGCCTTGCAACGGCAAGGCATCCATGTCGACTATCACGCCGGCATCTATCACCTGCGCAATGAACTGACGCAGGCGTCCGTCCTGTTACCCGATTCGCTCCCGCTCGAGGAGAAGGCCGTTCGGCAGTTGCTCGCGTTCGCGGCAGTCCGTTCGCCGGATGGCCATCAGGGTGTGTGCAAGGCGTGCGCGACGCCCGATTTTCATCCGGGCGGCGTCGCGCCCGTCGGCTCGATCGTCGCGACCGACGACGCATTCGTGATTCCCGCCGCGATCGGCACCGATATCAATTGCGGGATGCGTCTCGTCACCACGGGCCTCAAGCGGTCGGCGCTCGCGCCGTACGAGACGGCGCTCGTCGACCGGCTGACGCGCGCGATTCTCGCGGATCGGCGCGACGTGCCCGTCGCCAGCGACGCATTTCGCGCGCTGTTCGATGCGGGCCCGGCGGCATTCGTCGATCGCGTCGCGCCGCAGGGGCTCTGGCAGCACGTCGACCGCGACCGGCTGATCGACGAGCTGGCGTCGTGCATCGGTCTCGACCGGTTCGACGGCAGCGCGAAATATGCGCCGGACGCCCATGTCGGGTCGCGCGAGGTATTCCGCGATCCTTGCCTCGGCACCCCGGGGTCGGGCAATCATTTCGTCGAACTGCAGGTGGTCGACGCGGTGTTCGATCGGCATGCGGCCTACCGTGCGGGACTCGCGAAGGACGATGTCGTCGTGATGATCCACAGCGGTTCGCGCGATGTCGGCTTCTACGTCGGGCGGCGCTGGATGGACCGGGCGCGCGCGGCGTGGCCGGCAGGCGTCAGGCATCCGGAAAGCGGCCTGTACGGCCTGTCCGGTGAGCTGGCGCGCGAATACCTCGTCGCGATGGGCACGGCTGCGCGCTATGCGTGGCTCAACCGTGTCGTGCTTGCCGAGATGGTGCGCAAGGAACTCGCGGAACTCGCCGGCGAGACCCGCTCGGCCCTCGTGGTCGACGTGCCGCATAACGTCGTGCTGCGCGAACACGGGATGAACCTCCATCGCAAGGGAGCGACACCCGCTCGCGACGGCGACTTCGCGCTGATTCCCGGATCGATGGGCGATGCGTCGTTTCTCGCGACCGGGCTCGGCCATCCCGACTGGTTGTGGTCATGCAGCCACGGCGCCGGTCGCAGCGTGCGCCGCCAGGCGGTGCGGCGGATGCGCACGGAGCAGGCGCCGGGCACGTGGCGCTGCGTCACGCTGCGCGACGAGCGCCGCATCGAGGAAGCGCCGGAAGCCTACAAGCCGATCGGGCCCGTGATCGATGCGCAGGAGCAGGCCGGCCTCATTCGCAGCGCGGTCAGGCTGAAGCCGTGGATCACGTTCAAGGCGTGACGGGCGGCGGCGTGCTCCGTGGCCGCCGTCGTTGCTTGCGCCAGGGCCGGTGATACACCGTTCGTCTAGCCGTGCCTCGGGCTGCGCCCGGGCACGGGAAAGCGTCACGGCGAACCGAATTACTCGCGGCACAACAATTTTCCACATACCGCGGCGCGTCCGATGAGCATCATGGCGGTCAACGTCGAAATAGCGAAAACGGGGGCGCAATGCTGCATTTCGGATGGAAAGTGTCGGTTGCGGGCGCCATGATGTTCGCATTGAGCGGGTGTACCAACCTGGTTGGCGTCCTGTATTGCGGCGACTCGCAGTTCGACTTTCCGGACTATCACTGCTTCCAGCCCTACTAGCGGCGGCATGGGCGGCGACAGAACGCTGTCGTGCCCGTGTTCCGCGCCTCATGGTTCGTTACGCCACGACCGGCAACACCTCCACTGCATAGCGATGCCGAAGGCTGCGCCCGAGCACCGGATCGTGCAGTTCCATCTCGAACGCATCACCGTCGCCCATCGCCGCGATCGCGCCATGCACCGCCACCGTGCCGCCATACATCGCGCCGCGCGCGGGCACCGTGCGGCGGCCGTCGAAGCGCTGCCACAGCACCTCGGGCGCCAGCAGGCCACTCACCGTGCCATGCTGGTAGGCCGACCGCTCGCCATCGCGCGAGATCAGCCACGAACGCATCTCGATCGCATCCCAATGATTCGCGACGTCCGCGTAAAGCCACGCGTCGTGGCCGAGCGGCTTCGCGCATACCTGCTTCGACACGGCAACGCCGTACGCTTCGACTTCGCGATCCGTATGATCGGAGCCGACGGTCACGAGCGTGCCGGCCGGGCTGTCGACCAGCACGCATTCGATCTCGCCGCCCGAGCGCGCACCCAGTACGCCGATCGACGGCGCCTGCGTGAGCAGCGCGGCCGACACGCGATAGAAGCAGGGCGTGGTCGACGGCGGTGCAACGCCGAGCGCCGCGAGTTCGTCGATATGTGCCTGGATCGCGGCCGGATCGCGGCCGGCCCAGCCGGCGATCACGACGCGCTCGATCCCGGCGTCGACGGTGGCCGGCGCGCGTTGCCGGGAAATCACGTTGAACGACAGGGTTGGCATGCGGGTATCCGTTTGAAGTGCGAAGGAATGAAACGGCTGGCGGCGACGCTCAATCCGCGAGCGGCTGGTGTGCGGTTTCGCGTGCGACGAGGAGCGCGGCCGACGTGACGACGAGCGCGGCGGCAACGTACAGCGATACGGCCGTCGTCGTGCCCGTCTGCCGGAACAGCGCGGCGATCACGAGCGGCGCGAAGCCGCCGCCGACGATGCCGGCGAGCGTGTACGCGAGCGACGCGCCCGCATAGCGCACGCGGGTCGGGAACTGTTCGGTCACGAACGCGCCCTGCGGACCGTACATCACGGCGTGGATCACGAGGCCGATCGCGACGGCCGCGACGATCGCGACGGGGCGCGCCGAATCGAGCAGCGCGAAGAACACGAACGCCCACACGATGCCGGCGAGCGCGCCGGCGAGATACACGGGCCGGCGGCCGAAGCGGTCCGACAGCGCGCCGAAGAACGGCACCGCGAGCGCGTTGCAGGCCGTGCCGATCATCACGGCCGTCAGTGCGACGGGGCGCGACAGGTGCAGCACGGTCGTCACGTAGGTGAGCGTGAACACGACGATCAGCGCATACAGCACGTCCGAGCCGATCCGCGATCCGCCCGCGATCAGCAGGCGCTTCCAGTGGAACTTCAGCACGTCGGCGACGGGCACCTCGGCGGTCGCGTGCGATTCGGCGAGCTGCTCGAACTGCGGCGTTTCATCGACGCCGCGCCGCAGCCAGAAGCCGAACACGACGAGCAGCGCGCTGGCCGCGAACGGCACGCGCCAGCCCCACGACAGGAAATCGCCCGACGTGGTCGACAGCGTCACGAGCGCGATGCAGCCGGTGCCGAGCAGCGTGCCGAACGACGGGCCGATCTGCGTCCACGACGCGGACAGCCCGCGCCGCTTCTGGTCGCCGTGCTCGACCGACAGCAGCACGGCGCCCGCCCATTCGCCGCCGAGCGCGACGCCCTGCACGAAGCGCAGCGCGACGAGCAGGATCGGGCTCAGGATGCCGGCTTGCGCGTAGGTCGGCAGCGCGCCCATCAGCGCGGTCGTCACGCCCATCAGCACGAGCGTGAGCATCAGCACCGCGCGGCGGCCGATGCGGTCGCCGAGATTGCCGAACACGAAACCGCCGAGCGGGCGCGATACGTAGCCGACCGCATAGGTCGAGAACGCGAGGATCGTGCCGGCCAGCGGATCGACCGACGGGAAGAACAGGTGATTGAAGACGAGTGCCGCGAGCGTGTTGTAGATCGTGAAGTCGTACCACTCGAGCGACGTGCCGATCATGCTCGCGGTCGCGAGTCGGCTGTTGCGGACGCGGCGGGGCGCGTGGGCGGCGGGCTGGGCGAGAGTGCTCATGGTGTCGGGCATGTCGTGACGGGAACGGGGTGAAGCGCCGGGACGATGCGCTGGCGTGCATCGCGCCTGCGGTGCGGCCGGCGCGGGCGATCAGGCGGGCTGGGCGGCGGCAGCGGGCTCGGTTTCGGCGTTGCCGCGTGCCGCATGCCGCGGTGCGGCGGCGCGCCACAGCAGGTCGAAGGTGCGCACGTCGTCGTGTCCGGCGAGCGAGGCGGCCACGCGGCGCGTCGCGGCCGCGTCGCTGCCTTCGATCAGCACGAGCGCATCGGCGGCCGGACGGGCGGCCGCATCGGCGCCGATCGGCGCGGACAGCTCGGGCGCGGTGCAAAAGAGCCGTGCGGCATGGATGCCCGGTTCGTGCAGCATGTCGTCGAAGCGCTCGCGCAGCGTCGGCACGTCGATGCGATCCGGCGGCAACACGAACAGCGCAAGATGCGCGCCTTCGCCGTCGCCGGCCTCGATCGTCAGTTCTCCGACGCGTCGTTGCGTGCCCGTCATGCGCTCGAAGTTCGCGAGCGACCATGCGGTCTGCTGCGTGAACGCGCGCCGGTATGCGTCGCCATGGAACACGTCGAGCGTGTCCGTCACGTACAGCGCGAGGTATTGGCGCGGGCCGCGATCCGTCGCGCGAAAGCGCCGCGCATGCGTGAAGCCGGGGATCGCGACACGTTCCTGCATGTGCTCGCGGTCGTACCACGCATTGAAATCGGCTTCGTACGCGGGGTCGATATCCGTCCAGACGCAAAGCTGGCCGTGCGGAAGGGAAAGGCGGGTCATCGCGGGGTTCCTCGTGACGGGGGGAGGTCAGGAACCTCAGTGTCCCGAAGACGGGCCGCGCCCGTCCAACAAGAAAACAAATTCGCGGTGAACAGGTTTTCTTATGAGCGGCGAGCGCGGCGTTTCGCGGGGGGCGTGGCGGGCGGTGCGGATGGCGTCGCGCGCCTGGTTTTCGTTTTTGCTTGCGTATTGGCCTTCGTCTTCGTCTTCGTCTTCGTCTGCGTCTTTGTCGCGGGACGGGCGGGTGTTTTGCCGGCGCTATCGGGCGTAGCCGCTGCCACCGGTTTTGCGTGGCTCGCGGCGGCGGCCATCGCGCGTGCGACTTCGCTGGCCAGTTCCGCGATGCGCGCGGCGACCGGCAGGCCCTGGCTGCGATAGGTCGCGACGAGCGGCAGCGCGGGGAAGTCGGGTTCGACGTCGAGCAGTTCGAGCGTACCTTCGTGCAATTCGCGACCGATGATCGCGGGCGGCAGCGCGGCCACGCCGAAGCCGTCGGCGACGAGGCGGATCATCGCGGCGACCGACGTGATGCAGTTGATGCTGGCCGGCCGCTCGACGGCCGCGAACAGCCGCTCGATCGTCGCGTGCGGCCCCGAGTGGCGCGAGAAGCTGATGATCGGGAATTCGGCCAGACGTGCGACGTCGAGCGGCTGGCCGCCGAGCCCGAGGCGCGGGCTGGCCGCCCAGCGCACCGGGAATTCGCACAGCGGCAGGTTTGTGAAATCGGGGCCCGGCACCGGGTCGGTCTGCAGGATCAGGTCGACGCCGTCGGTGCTGAGCAGGCGGATCAGGTGCAGCGTCGTGTCGCTCGTGATCTCGACGTCGAGGCGCGGATAGCGCTCGCGCAATTGCGCCATCAGCGCCGGGAACCAGCTGTGCACGATCGATTCGATCACGCCGATCCGGATCAGGCCCGCGTCGCTCGCCGTATCGATGTCGCGGCGCATTTCGCCGTCGAGCCGCACGATCCGTTCCGCGTACGCGAGCATGCGGCGCCCCGCGGGCGTGAGCGTGGCCGAGCGCGTGTTGCGATCGAACAGGCGCACGTCGAACGCCTCCTCCAGCGACGCGATGCGGCTCGATACGGCGGCCTGCGTCGTGTGCAGTTTTTCGGCGGTGAGCCGGAAGTTTTCCAGCTTCGCGAGCCAGACGAAGGTTTCAAGAAACCGGATGTTCATCGACGTTCGAACAGTGAGGCGGTGCCGGACGGGGCGGCGGGATCGGTCGATGGTAGCGGATTTTCGAGGGCGGGAAACGAGCGGGGCGCGTGGTGTGTGTGTTGGCGGTGGCGTTGGCGGTGGTAGAGGGCAGAGGGCAGTGCATGCAACGCCGCCCGCGACGCGAGCGGCGCACCCGTGCGCATCAAAGCTTGTCGAACGCGAGCGTCGGCACGTCGACGACCATCGCGCCGCCGTCTGCCACGAGCGTCGCACCGGTCACGAACGATGCGTCCGGCGACGCGAGGAACGCGCACACGGCCGCGATCTCGTCCGGCTCGGCCGCGCGCCGCAGCGGCACGTCGGCGCTGACGCGCGCATACGCGCCGTCGAGCGTGTCGCCGTGCGCCGACATCAGCGGTTCCATTTCCGCATCGGCCATCGGCGTGCGGACCCAGCCGGGGCACACCGCATTCGCCCGTACGCCGTGCGGCCCGTAGTCGCGCGCGAGCGACCGTGCGAGCCCGAGCAGCGCGTGCTTGCCGACCGTGTAGCCGCATACGCCGGGCCCGGCCGCGAGCGCCGCGATCGATGCGACCAGCACGATGCTGCCGCGCTGCGCGATCAGGTCGGGCAGGCACGCGCGTGCGCTGACGAACGCGGTGTCGAGGTTCGCGTGCATCGCGTCGCGCCACTGCGCGTCGTCGGTTTCGTCCGCGCGGCCGAGACCGTGTCCACCCGCGCACGTGATGAGTGAGTCGACGGGGCCGAAACGCTCGGCGATCTGCGGGAGGAAGCGGGCCCAGTCGGCGTTGCTCGCCGCGTCGCCGGCCAGCGCGAGGCCACCCGTTTCAGCGGCCAGCGCGTCGAGCGGCGCCTGGCGCCGCCCGATCAGCACGACGCGGTCGCCGCGGCGGGCGAAGCGGCGCGCGCACGCGGCGCCGATACCGGTGCCCGCGCCGGTGATCGCGATCGTGCGGGGTTGCGGGTGTGTCATGTCGTGCTCCGGAAAGGTGTCGTTTCCGGTCACTGTAGGCGGCGCCGGCGGGCGCCGGTATCAGCCGAAAGGATGAACGGGAGCGGCATCCGGCCGGTCCGGTCGTTGCCCATTTTGCAAAGGCTGACGATGTCCGGCGCCGAATCGCTCTATCCTCCCCATTTTTGCGACAAGTCACGAAAGCCCGGCAGAATAGCGCGGGCGGGCCGCGCATCGACGCGCGGCGCATCGGCCGGCCGATTCCGTCGTGCGAGCGGAGCGGCAGGCCGGCGATCCCGGCATCAGCGTGCCCCCGGCGCGCGCGCTGCATCGGCCGAAGGATCGTGCCACGACACTTATTGCCCGGTTGCGCGCTCGCGCGCCGGACCATCGACAAGAACAGGGAGGGCCGCCAATGAGGCTGGACGACGAAAGGGAAAGCACGAACGTCGAGGATCGCCGCGGCGCCGGCGGGTTCGGCGGCGGGCGCGGCGCGACGATCGGCATCGGCACGATCGTGGTTGCGTTCGCCGCGTCGTATTTCTTCGGGATCGACCCGCGCGTGATACTGGAAGGCGCCTCGGCGCTGCAGGGCCAGCAGCAGGCGCAGCCCGCGCCTGCGCAGCGGCAGGGCGCGCCGGCGAACGATCCGGGTGCGGTGTTCACGCGCAAGGTGCTCGGCAATATCGAGCGCACGTGGACGGGCGTGTTCAATACCCAGCTGCATGCGCAGTACCAGCCGCCGACGCTCGTGATGTTCACGAACTCGACGCCGACCGCATGCGGTACGGGCCAGACCGCGATGGGGCCGTTCTATTGCCCGGGCGACCGCAAGGTGTATATCGATCTCGGTTTCTACGACGAACTGCGCAAGCGTTTCGGCGCGGGCGGCGATTTCGCGCAGGCTTACGTGATCGCGCACGAAGTCGGCCATCACGTGCAGAACCTGCTCGGCATCTCCGACAAGGTCGACGCCGCGCGCCGGCGGGCGAGCCAGGCGCACTCGAACGCGCTGTCGGTGCGGATGGAACTGCAGGCCGACTGCTTCGCCGGCGTGTGGGCGAACAACGCGCAGCGCGCGAACCAGCGGCTGATCGAACCCGGCGATTTCGAACAGGGGCTGAAGGCGGCGGCCGCGATCGGCGACGACCGGCTGCAGCAGCAAGGGCAGGGCTATGTCGTGCCGGAAAGCTTCACGCACGGCACCAGCGACCAGCGCGTGTACTGGCTGCGGCGCGGGATGGAGTCGGGCGAGCTGAGCGCCTGCGACACGTTCGCCGCGAACGCGCGCTGAAAGCGGCGCGCGCACCGTCGCGCGCCCGCGTCGTCCCGGCCGAACGAGCCGAATCCGCCGAATCCGCCGAATCGGGGCGGTTTGCCGATTTGTGCTCACCGGCGCTTTTCGGCGCCGGTAGGCTGGCCCGAACGTCGATCTTCGATGCGTTCGCCCCCAGCCGATTCCACCATGCCGACCCCAACCATTCCCGCCGACCCGGCCGCCGCCGACTGGCCACGCGCGCTGCGCGCGTGCGTGGACGCGTTCGACGCGTTCGCGAGCCCGTCAGCGATCGTGTTCTACCGGCTCGACCAGAGCGGCGAGCCGGCCGATTTCGAGCTGTTCGGGATGCCGGAAGCGATGCATCGCACCTATGTCGCGCGCTACCGGATGCTCGATCCGCTGCATCCGTCGCGCTGCGCGGCAGGCGATCGCGCGGTCGTCACGCTTGCGTCCCAACTGCCTGACGAAAGACGCGACGCGTCTGCGTACTGGACCCGTTTCCTGCGGCGGCACGACGTGGCCGACGTCGTCGAGATCTGGCTACGCGACGCGGGGCGGACGGTCGGTGCGTTCTCGCTGCTGCGCTTCGGGGCGGGCGAAACGCGCGGCGGCGTGGCCGCCGACAGCACGGCCGGGCGGTTCGCGCCCGGCGAGATCGACGCGCTTGCGCGGCTGCAGCCCGTGGTCGAAGCCGCGCTGAGCCCGTTGCTGCGCATGCGGCGCGGGATCCACCGGATCGGCTGCGAAGAGCGGCTGACCTACCGCGAGGAGCAGATCGCGCGCCTCGTGCGCGACGGCCGCTCGAACAAGGAGATCGCCCGCGATCTCGCGCTCGGCCAGCCGACCGTCAAGACGCACCTGATGCGCATGTACCGCAAGCTCGGCGTGTCGAACCGCACCGAACTGGTCGGGGCGCTGTTCCTGTAATTCGTCGGATAATTGCGGTCCGGACTTCGAATCGATGGGGCATGGCTTCAGAAACTAGCCCTGCAATGACCGGGCATTAACCCGGTACCGGCGCGGGCATGCCCGCCCCGGTTGAGCGCGCCGGCCTGTCTGTTCGCGCGAAACCGGGCGAGTTTCCGGTCCCGGCGCGTCCCCCGTCTCCGCAACGTTCGAATCCGCCCCCTCAGCGCCCACGCGCTGCCAATTTGCGCTCACCGGGCGCGAACCCTCGTCGATACAGTCGAACGACGCCCGCGTGCCCGTGCGCATGCGGTCCAGCCACGACAATCCTCGAGACGCCCATGAGCACCACGAATTTCGTCGCTGTCAGCGACACCGTGCGCACCTTCGTTGCGCGCGACTTCGGCCTCTTCATCGACGGTGAAATGCAGCCCGCACACGCGGCTGCGCGGCTCGACGTGTACGACCCCGCGACGGGCGAGCGGCTCGCGACGGTCGCGGACGCCGACGAACGCGACGTCGACCGCGCGGTCGCCAGCGCGAAGCGCGCATTCGACACCCGTGTGTGGAGCGGCCTGCGCCCGGCCGACCGCGAACGCATCCTGCTGAAACTCGCCGACCTGATCGAGCGCGACGCCGAAACGCTCGCGCAGCTCGAAACACTGAACCAGGGCAAGTCGATTCACGTGTCGCGCGAGATCGAGGTCGGCGCGAGCGTCGAATACGCGCGCTACATGGCCGGCTGGGCGACCAAGATCACCGGCCAGACGCTCGACGTGTCGATCCCGTTCCCGCCCGGCGCGCGCTATACGGCCTATACGCGCAAGGAGCCGGTCGGCGTGGTCGCCGCGATCGTGCCGTGGAATTTCCCGCTGATGATCGCGGTGTGGAAGCTGATTCCCGCGCTCGCCGCCGGCTGCACGATCGTGCTGAAGCCATCGCCGGAAACGCCGCTCACCGCGTTGCGCCTGGCCGAACTCGCCCGCGAGGCCGGCGTGCCGCCCGGCGTGTTCAACGTCGTCACCGGCGGCCGCGTGTGCGGCGCCGCGCTCGCCAGCCACCCGTCGATCGCGAAGATCTCGTTCACGGGCTCGACCGCGACCGGCAAGCTGGTCGGCGCGGCGGCCGTGCAGAACATGACGCGTTTCTCGCTCGAGCTGGGCGGCAAGAACCCCATCGTGATGCTCGACGACATCGACGTTGCGCAGGCGCTCGACGGCGTCGCCGCCGGCGCGTTCTTCAACCAGGGGCAGGTGTGCGCGGCCGCATCGCGCATCTATGTGCACCGCAGCAAGTTCGCGCAGCTCGCCGAGGGCCTCGCGGGCGTCGCGCAGTCGATGAAGCTCGGCGCGGGCCTCGACACGACCGCGCAGATCAACCCGCTCGTCTCCGCGCACCATCGCGACAAGGTCGTCCAGCACATCGAAGGCGCGCGCCGCGCGGGCCTCACGTTCCTCGCGGGCGGCACGCCGGCCGACGACCTGCCCGGCTACTACGTGAAGCCGGCCGTGATCGCCGATCCGCATCCGGAGAGCGCGATCGTGCGCGAGGAAGTGTTCGGCCCGGTGATCGTCGTCGTGCCGTTCGACGATGCGGCCGACGCGGTGCGCCTCGCGAACGCGTCGCCGTACGGCCTTGCCGCGAGCATCTGGAGCAACGACCTGAAGCGCGTGATGAACCTCGTGCCGCAGATCGAGGCCGGCACCGTGTGGGTGAACTGCCATATCCCGCTCGACCCCTCGATGCCGTTCGGCGGCTACAAGCAATCGGGCATCGGCCGCGAATTCGGCCAGTACGCGATCGAAGGCTTCACCGAAACCAAATCCGTCTGCATCGCGCACTGACGCGCTGCGCCAACCACGACAACCTCGAACCTCGGCGATCGAGGTTCAACCGATCCGATAGGGGAGACTGCAATGAGCTACAACGAAGCGAAATTCTGGCATCCGATGGTGCACCCGAACGACATGAAGCAGCGCAAGCCGATCCGCATCGTGCGCGGCGACGGCTGCTACGTATTCGACGAACAGGGCCGGAAACTCGTCGACGGCGTCGCGGGCCTGTGGAACGTGAACGTCGGCCACAACCGCCAGGAAGTGAAGGACGCGATCGTGCGCCAGCTCGACGAGCTCGAGTACTTCCAGCTGTTCGACGGCATCTCGCATCCGCGCGCGGAAGAGCTGTCGAAGAAGGTGATCGACATGCTCGAACCGGAAGGCATGCGCCGCGTGCTGTACAGCTCGGGCGGCTCCGACTCGATCGAGACCGCGCTGAAGATCGCGCGCCAGTACTGGAAGGTGCGTGGCCAGGCCGACCGCACGAAGTTCATCTCGCTGAAGCAGGGCTATCACGGCACGCACTTCGGCGGCGCGTCGGTGAACGGCAACACGGTGTTCCGCCGCAACTACGAGCCGAACCTGCCGGGCTGCTTCCACGTCGAGACGCCGTGGCTGTACCGCAACCCGTTCACGCAGGATCCGGAGGAACTCGGCCGGATCTGCGCGGAAATGCTGGAGCGCGAGATCCAGTTCCAGAGCCCCGACACGGTCGCCGCGTTCATCGCGGAGCCGATCCAGGGCGCGGGCGGCGTGATCGTGCCGCCGGCCAACTACTGGCCGCTTGTGCGCGAGGTGTGCGACCGTTACGGCGTCCTGCTGATCGCCGACGAAGTCGTGACGGGTTTCGGCCGCAGCGGCTGCCTGTTCGGCAGCCGCGGCTGGGGCGTGCGCCCGGACATCATGTGTCTCGCGAAGGGCATCTCGTCGGGCTACGTGCCGCTCGGCGCGACGGTCGTGAACGCGCGGATCGAGGACGCGTTCGCCGCGAATGCCGATTTCGGCGGCGCGATCATGCACGGCTACACGTATGCGGGCCACCCGGTCGCATGCGCGGCCGCGATCGCAAGCCTCGACATCGTCGTGAAGGAAGACCTGCCGGCGAACGCGGCGAAGCAGGGCGCGTATCTGCTCGAAGCGCTGAAGCCGTTCGCGGAACGCTTCGCGGCGGTCGGCGAGGTGCGCGGCAAGGGGCTGATGCTCGCGCTCGACCTCGTCGCGAACAAGGACACGCGCGAGCCGATCGACCCGCTGTCCGGCTATGCGAACGCGGTCGCGGAAGTCGCGCGGGAGAACGGCGTGATGGTGCGCCCGGTCGGCACGAAGATCATCCTGTCGCCGCCGCTCGTGATCCAGCGCGAGCAACTCGACCGGATCGTCGACGCGCTCGCGGCGGGCTTCGAGGCCGTGCCGTTCGCGTGACGGCATGACGGCGTGTGCGCGTGACCGCAAACCGGCGGCGTGCGGCGTGGCCGTCGCCGCCGGTTTGCCGATTTGCGCTATGACCGGATTATTTTGCCTGCGTATTTTTTCGACATCGGATCGAGGTGTGATCGACAGGGGCCCGGGAGACGAAGGGCTGAAGCGCCGCCCCGGGCTGACCGCAACGCAGATGTAGCCTCAGCCGCCGACGAAGCGGTGGCCGGGGGACACAGCAAGGAGACAGGGATGTCGGGATGGTCTGGAGTTACCGGCGCAGCGGGCGGCACGCCCGCCGGTACGCCGGCTGAAGCGGGTGGCGGCACGGCGCTGAAGGCGGGCGCGGTCGGTTTTCCGACCGCGCTGGCGAGCGCCGTCGGCCTCATCATGGCAAGCCCGGTGATTCTCACCGCGACGTCGGGCTTCGGGATGGGCGGCTGGGCGTTTGCGGTCGCGATGATCATCGCGTTCGTGATGATGCAGGCGCAGGCGACGACCTTCTCGGAAGCCGCCGCGATGCTGCCGACGGCCGGCTCGGTTTACGATTACCTGTCGTGCGGGCTCGGCCGTTTCTGGGCGATCACCGGCACGATCTCCGCGTATTTCCTCGTGCACGTGTTCGCCGGCACGGCCGAGACGATCCTGAGCGGCATCATGGCGCTCGTCAATTTCGAATCGCTGAACGCCGCGCTCGAGAAGCACAACAGTTCCTGGCTCGTCGGCGTCGGCCTCGTCGTCACGTTCGCGATCACCAACATCATCGGCATCAAGGTGTTCAGCAAGCTCGAGATCGTCCTGACGGCCGGCATGTGGCTGTCGCTGATGATCTTCGGGATTCTGGGCCTTGCGGCCGCGCCGGCCGTCCATCTCGACGGCTGGTTCGGCGGCTCGGAGGTCGGCACATCGATTCCGGCCGTGCTGTCGCTGGTCGGGATGGCGATGTTCATGTTCGTCGGCTGCGAATTCGTCACGCCGCTCGCGCCGGAAATGAAGGCGCCGGGCAAGACGATTCCGCGCGCGATGGCGCTCGGCCTCGTCGGCGTCGCGATCTGCATGTTCCTGTACGGCGCGGCGATCCGCCGCCAGGTCGCGAACGTGCCGGTGAGCTCCGACGGCCTCACGCACCTGCTCGACACGCCCGGCGCGATCCCCGCGTTCGCGCTGCAGGTGCTTGGGCCCTTCGGCCGCGTGTGGTTCGGCATCGCGTTCCTGTGCGCGGGCGCCGCGACGATCAACACGCTGATGGCCGGGTTGCCGCGCATCCTGTACGGGATGGCGATCGACGGGGCGCTGCCGCGCTGCTTCGCGTACCTGCATCCGCGTTTCAAGACGCCCGTGGTCGGTATCGTCGCGGCGGCGATCGTGCCGATCTTCCACGCGTGGCTGATCAACGGCAATCTCGACAGCATCCTGCACCTCGTGCTCGCCGCGACCTGCGCGTGGGGTACCGCCTACCTGCTCGTCACCGCGTCGGTCGTGATGCTGCGGATTCGCCGCCCGGACCTGCCGCGCCCGTACCGTTCGCCGCTGTTCCCGCTGCCGCAGATCGTATCGAGCGTCGGCATCGTCCTGGCGATCTGGTACATCACGCCGCCCGGCATGAACGCGCGCGACATCTATGTGCCGTTCGGCGCGATGCTCGGGCTCACCGCGCTGTATGCGCTGTTCTGGACGCTCGTCGTGCAGCGCCGGCATCCGTTCAAGCCGGTGCCGGTCGAGGAAGTGCTGCGCAACGAGCACGTCGCATCGTGAAGCTCGCGCTTGCCCGCTGGCGCGCAGCGCCCGATGCGCCGCCGCCCGGCCATCGGCCCGGCGCGATCGCCGCGCGCGTGCTGGCCGACCTGCGCGCCGAGCGCGACGCCGATGAGGGCGGCAGTCTGACGGCCCGGCTGCCGAACGGCGTGCGCGTGAGCGTGGATGAGCGCGTCGACCGCCAGTTCCTGATGCATACGGTCAGCGTGAAGGTGGCGGCAACCGCGTGCGGCCCGGCCGCGCAGGGCAGTGCGCGCGTGCGCCAGACCGGCTGGCTGCGCTGCACGGGTATCGATGCGGTGGCCGTGCGGGGATGCGGCCCCGGATTCGTCGACACCGTGGCCGCGCTGGTCGCCGAGCCGGCGCTGGCCGGCGCGCTGCGGCCGCTGCACCTGACCGACTGTACGATCGATGCACGCGACGGCTGCTGGACGCTCGCGATGGTGCCGTTCGGCGGCAGCGAAGTCGTGAACCGGATGCCGTCGTTGCGCCGCTACGTCCGCCTGACGGGCGAGCAGGCCGCCGCGCTGTCGGCGGCCTGTCTTGCGTTCGAAACCGCGCTACGCAGGATTTTGCACGGGTAAGCTGTGGCGTTGCGCGCCGGGGGAACCCGGCGGCCGCGTTTAGGGGTTTTACCGGAGATGCCGATGCTGTTCCAGTCACGCTCACACGAAGACGTGCACGATCACGGGCTCGCGATCGCGGGCTGGCATCAGGTCTACCGCCAGATGACGCCGGGCCGCTTCAAGGGCACCGTCACGCAGGTGCTGTACGACGATTTCCACTTCTTCCGCGAAACGACCAACCGGCGCGTCGCGCAAACCGGGCTCGCGCCGGCCGGGCGCACGTCGCTCGCGGTGCCGCTGTCCGTGCCGCTCGCGGGCACGTTCCAGGGCCAGCCCGTCGACGGCTATGCGCTGCTCGCGCTGCACGCCGGCGAGGATTTCGAATTCCACACACCGGAAGGGATGGGGCTGGTCGGGATCAGCGCGTCGTCCGACATGGTCGACGAGCTGTGCGAAGCCGAATTCGGCGCGTCCGGCGCGCGCAAGCTGCGCCACGTGACACGGCTGTCCGACGAGCAGGGTGTCGCGCTCGGCGTGCGGCTGTCGGCGCTGATCGACGATGCGCAGCGCAATCCGGGCCAGCTCGAATATGCGGCCACCCGCAAGATGTTCCGCGACGCGATGCTCGGCATGTTCCTCGATGCGCTCGAGCAGGGCATCGGCGTCCAGCGCCGCGACATCACGCACGCTACCTACAGCGACATCGTGAGCCGTTGCGAGAAGCACCTGCGCGATCGCCCTGAAGAACCCGTCACCGTGCTCGAACTGTGCCGCGCGCTGCGTTGCAGCCGCCGCACGCTGCAAACGAGTTTTCAACGCGTGGCCGACGTCACGCCGGTCGGCTACCTGCGCACGATCCGGCTGAACGCGGTGCGCCGCATGCTGCGCACGACGTCCGTGCAGCAGCTCGGCGTCGGTGAGGCCGCCGCGAGCTGGGGGTTCACGCATCTCGGCTATTTCGCGCGCGAGTATCGCGACCTGTTCGGCGAGTTGCCGTCCCAGACGACGCGCCCCGCATGATGCACGCGCCGCGCGACGCCGCCGCCAGGCGCCGTCGCGGGCAATGCGCGCCACCGTTTGCCGATTTGCGATAGCGGTCCTGAATTTTCGCTGGATAGAGTCCTGTCACCCATATCGATAACCCCATCGATCTGCACTGCGAATCGATGACCACTGAGGGGCGGGACATGAAGATCGGACGACGACTGGCCACGGCCGCGGCTACGCTGGGTTGCATGCACGCACATGCGCAGACCTCGGGCAGCGTGACGCTGTACGGCACCGTGGACACCGGCATCATCTACTCGACGAACCAGCAGTTCACGCGGGCCGACGGCAGCACGGGCGGCGGCCATGCGTGGCAGATGGGCGGCGGCAACCTCGTGCCGTCGCGCTTTGGCTTCCAGGGCGCCGAGCCGCTCGGCGGCGGGCTCGATGCGGTGTTCACGCTCGAGCAGCAGTTCCTGTCCGCGAGCGGGCAGGCGCTGCAGGGCGGCACGGCCTTCAGCCGGCAGGCTTGGGTCGGGCTGCGGCAGGACGGGATCGGCACGCTCGGTCTCGGCCGTCAGTACGACTCATACACCGACATGCTCGGTGCGTACGTGTCGAGCAACAACTGGGCGACACCGTACGGCGCGCACCTCGGCGACGTCGACAACCTGAACGCCGCATTCAACTTCAACAACGCGGTGAAGTTCATCAGCGCCGACTTCAACGGCTTCACGTTCGGCGGCACGTTCAGCTTCGGCGGGCAGGCTGGCGATTTCTCCGCGAAGCGCGGCTATGCAGTGGCCGCGACGTACACGCGTGCGCCGGTCGCGTTCTCGGTCGGCTACCTCGACCTGCACCAGCCGCTCGATGCGGCGCTCGGCGGCGCGAGCGACTATATCGGCGATTTCGCGTGCAGCAATCCGGGGGCGATGTACTGCCTGCTGCAGGATGCGGGCGCGATGCGCGCATTCGGCGCGGGCGGTTCGGTCACGTTCGGCGATGCGACGATCGCGCTCACCTATACGCATACGCGCCTCGGCGACAGCCGTTATTTCTCGACCACCGCGCAGCCGCGCACGCAGGCGTTCACGTTCGATATCGGCGAACTGAACGCCACGTACATGTTCACGCCCGCTCTGCAGGGCGGCGTCGCCTATATCTTCAACGCCGCGCACACCGACGGGCGCGGCACGACGCGGTTTCACCAGGTGAACGTCGGTGCGAACTACGGCCTGTCGAAGCGCACGGCGCTGTATGCGATCGCGATCGGCCAGATCGCGAGCGGGAAGGGGCTCGGCACCGATGCGGACGGCAACGCGGTGAACTACGCGCAGATTCCGGTGCTCGCAAACAGCAACTCGAGCCGGCAACTGGCGGTGATGGCCGGCATTCGCGTGAACTTCTGATTGCCGGCGGCGTGAAGCGGCGCGCCGGTCAACTGGTGGAAAGCGATGCTTGAAAAAAATCGCCCGTGTGCTTAACTGAACGGTCGAGATCGATGGAAATCCCGTATCGCAAGCGATGGCGCGGAAGGTCGGGAGCGGCTTTCCCGCCATTGTCATCAGGAACCGGATCGCTCCGTCCGGCACCGTACACGAGACTCGGGCTGCCCGGCTTGCCGCTTGCCACAATACCTTCACGGTCGACGTGAACAATGGCGACGTTTCAGGCGACCCGACGTGTCGCCGGCGTTGCACACGTGTGCAACGCATAGTTGTCCCGCTACACACGCCGATCGAGAGAGACCACATGACCCTGCTGAGCCGCCTGCGCGTACTGTCCGCCGCCGTTGCGCTTTCCTTCGCCGCCACACACGCCGTTGCCGCGGATCTCGTCATCGCGGGCCGCGACGACATCTACGGCAAGGGGCTGGCCGACGCCGTCGCCGGCTTCAACAAGCTGCACCCGGGCACCGAGATCGAGCTGCTCAAGCTGCCGAACGCGAACCTGTACCAGAAGCTCAAGCTGTCGATGCGCGAAGGCACCGGCGCGTACGACCTCGTGATGATGGACGACACGTGGGCGCCCGAATTCATCGGCAACGGCTGGCTGAAGCCGCTGCCCGCGTCGCTCGCGGACGCCGATCTCGTGCCGTCCACGGTCGCGCTCGGCCGCAACGCGGCCGGTGCGCTGTACGCGCTGCCGATCGTCGGCAACGTCGAGATGTTCGCGTACCGCAAGGACCTGCTCGCGAAGTACAAGCTGCAGCCGCCGCGCAACTGGGACGACGTGCTGAAGATCGCGCAGACCGTCGGCGGCGCGGACAAGAGCGTGTCGGGCGTCGTGTTCCGCGGCACGAAGGGCAACCCGGTCGTGACGGGCTTCTTGCCGATCCTGTGGGCCTACGGCGGCGACGTGTTCGACCATGCCGGCAACGTGACGATCGATTCGCGCGAAGCGCAGGCCGCGCTGAAGACGTTCCTCGCGCTGAAGGCGTCCGCGCCGAAGGACGTCGACGTGTACGGCGCGGCGGAAGTGCGCGATGCGTTGCAGCGCGGCATGGCCGCGCAGTTGATCGAGGTATGGCCTGCGTGGGTGCCGGCGCTCGACGATCCGAAGCAGTCGCGCGTGGTCGGGCAGATCGCGCTGCAGCCGCCGCCCGGGCAGACCGCCGGCCCGGCGCCGATGCTCGGCATCTGGCAGATGGGGATTCCGAAGGACGCGCCGCACGCGAAGCTCGCGCAGGATTTCCTCGCGTACCTGACCAACCGCGACACGCAGACGCGCCTCGCCGGCATCGGCATTCCGCCGACCCGCCGCAGCGTGTTCAACGATCCGGCGCTGGTCCGCCAGTACCGCTGGTATCCGGATCAGCTGAAGGCGCTCGAAGCGGGCCGGGCGCGGCCGCGCGTGAAGGACTGGCAGCAGGTCGAGAGCATTCTCGGCGACCAGCTGCAGCTCGCGCTGACGGGGCAGGCCGCGCCCGACGCCGCGCTGCGCCAGGCCCAGCAGAAGATCGCGCAGGCGACGGCCGCGGCCGGCAAGTGACGGCGCGCCGCGAACCCTCGCCGGGACACAGCGCATGAAAGCCTTCGGCCGCAGCCTGCCGTTCGTCGCGCTGCTCGGGCCCGCGCTGCTGGTGCTCGCCGCGCTCGCGCTGTATCCGGTTGCGCAGGTGCTGATCGACTCGTTCTGCCAGGTCGACTACTCGGCCGGCCGCCGCGCGTTTGCCGGGCTCGCGAACTATCGCGCGGTGCTCGGCGACGATGCGTTCACGGCCGGCTTCGGCAATACGCTGCGTTTCACGATCGTGGCGTCGCTTGCCGAGGTCGCGCTGGGCTTCGGCCTCGCGCTGCTGTTCGTGCGCGCGTTTCCGGGGCGGCGCATCGCGCTGCCGCTCGCGATCCTGCCGATGATGCTGTCCACGCTCGTGTGCTCGGCGATCTGGCGCAACTGGCTCAACTTCGACGGCTTCCTGAACGCGCTGCTCGCGGCGTTCGGCATCGAAGGCGTGCGCTGGCTGTCCGATCCGCATCTCGCGCTGTGGTCGCTCGCGCTCGTCGACGTGTGGCAGTGGACGCCGATGGCGTTCCTGATCGTGCTCGCCGGGCTGCAATCGATTCCGCAGGAGCTGTACGAAGCCGCGCGCACCGACGGCGCGAGCGAGTGGCAGTGCCTGCGTGACATCACGCTGCCGCTCGCGGCGCCGCAGATCGGCCTCGCGCTGCTGCTGCGCTCGATCGACACGTTCAAACTGTTCGACAAGGTCTACGCGTTGACGGGCGGCGGCCCCGGCAATGCGACGCAGACGCTGTCGACCTATATCTATGACACGGGCTTCCGCTTCTTCAACGTCGGGCCGGCGAGCGCCGCGTCGGTGCTGATGCTCGCGGCGTCCGCGCTGCTGGTCTCGGGGTATGTATGGCAGACGGTTCGCAAGCGGCGCGCGTGACGGCGCAAGCCGCAGGCATCACGGGCGCACGATCGGGCGCCGCTCTCGGTCGCGCGATGCCGTGGGTGCTGCGTATCGTCGCGCTCGCGCTGTTGCTGCTGCCGTGCCTGTGGATGGCCGGCGCGGCGTTCATGCCGACGCTCGAACGCCTCGATCATCCGTTGCGGATCTGGCCGGCCGCGCCGACCTTCGAGCATTTCGCATCGGTATGGTCCAACGGTATCGGCGCGCCGCTGTTCAATTCGCTGCTGGTCGGCTTCGGCACGACGCTGCTCGCGCTGGCGCTCGCGTTTCCGGCCGCGTATGCGCTCGTGCGGCTGCGGTTTCCGGCGCGGCTCGACCTGCTGTTCCTGGTGCTCGTGCTCGCATTGAAGCTGATGCCGCCGATCACGATCGCGGTGCCGCTGTTCGCGCTCGCGAAGCGGCTGCACCTGCTCGATTCGACGCTCGGCCTGATGCTCGCGTACCAGATCTATGCGCTGCCGATGGCGATCTGGATGCTGCTCGCGTTCGTGCGCGACGTGCCGATCGAATACGAGGAAGCGGCCTGCATCGACGGCGCGGGGCTCGCGCGACGGCTCGTGCAGATCGTGCTGCCGCTGTGCGCGCCGGGGCTGATCGCGACCGCGATCTTCGTGTTCATCGCCGCGTGGAACGAATTCCTGATCGCGCTGCTGTTCGTGTCGACGCCGAGCCGCTTCACGCTGCCGCTCGCGATCGCCGGCTACGTGACGGAGAACGGCATCGACTGGGGCGACCTGATGAGCGCGGGGCTGATGGCGTCGCTGCCCACGCTGGCCGTGGCCGGCTATGTGCAGCGCTACCTGTTGCGCGGGTTCGCGGGCGGGCTCAAGTGACGCGCGGCGCCGCCGCGCCCGATTTCCCCTCGTTATGCGCAGCTGGCCCGCACCACCTGCGTGACCGGCACGACGCGCGTGCGCGACGGGCCGTCGAACGCCTGCATCCGGTCGGCGAGCAGGTCGACTGCCGCGTGCGCAAGGCCGCGCGTGTCCTGCCGGAGCGTCGTGAGCCGATACGCGTCGTATTCGGCGGCCGGGATGTCGTCGAAGCCGATCACGCGCACGTCGTCCGGTACGCGCAAGCCGAATTCGCTGCGTGCGACGTCGATCACGCCGAGCGCGAGCAGGTCCGACGAGCAGAACACGCCGTCGGGCCGCTTGCCGTTCGCGAACAGTTGCCGCGCGGCTTCGATGCCGCTTGCATGGGTGTCGGACGGCGTGTCGAGCACGTGCGCGAGCGTCGCGTCGAATGCGTCGCCCCGCCCGATCGCCTGTTCGAACGCGGCGGCACGCGACTGCGCGCTGTAGCTCGCGCCGCGCGGCCCGACGAACGCGAGCCGGCGCGCGCCGGCCCGCACGAGCCGCTGCGCCGCATGGACGGCGCCCGCCGCGTTGTCGCTGACGACGATGTCCGCGCCCGGCAGGTTCGCCTCGCGGTTGATCATCACGACCGGGATCCGGTGTTCGAGATACTGCTGCGCGACCGACAGCGGCGGCGATGCGGACGTCATCACGAGGCCCGCGATCCGGTAGCTGAGCAACTGTTCGAGCGATTGCCGGACCTGGCGCGGATCTTCCGCATTGGTCACGAGCGGCGTGAGCGCGCGCTGCCCGAGCGCGGCCATCAGGTCCGACAGCAACCGCGCGCGAAACGGATTCTCGAACCCGGCCGTCACGACGCCGATCATGCTGCTGCGCTGCGTGATCATGTCGCGCGCGATCAGGTTGACCTGGTAGCCGAGCGCGCGCGCGGCGACCATCACGCGTTCACGTGTCTGCGGGGCGATGCTCGCCGTCGGCGAGAATGCACGCGACACCGCGGAGCGCGACACGCCGGCGCGCGCCGCGACATCCGACGCCGTGACCCACGGCTTTCTTTCCTTGTCATTCATCGATTCATGATCCCTTCGAGCCACGATACGTGCACGCCGCCCGCCGACTGGATGTCGGCGCTCGGCGATGCGCGGCTGCTGCATACGCTGACCCTACCGGGCAGCCATGACACCTGTGCGTATACCGTCGACGATTGGCTCGTGCGCACCCAGCGTGCGCCGCTCGATGCGCAGCTCGCGCATGGCGTGCGGCTGCTCGACATCCGCTGCCGGCACGTGCGCGATGCATTCGACATCCATCATGGCGGCATCGCGCTCGGCATGACGTTCGACGACGTGCTGGCAACCTGTGCGCGTTTTCTCGAAGCGCATCCGCGCGAATGCATCGTGATGTCGGTGAAGGACGAATGGCCGGCGCACGCATGTACGCGCAGTTTCGATGCCACGTTCGACGCGCATCGCGCGCGGCATCCGCGGCTGCGCTGGCATGCCGGCGGCACGTTGCCCGCGCTCGGCGACGTGCGCGGCGCAATCGTGCTGCTGCGCCGCTTTCGCAGCAGCCGGCCGCTCGGCATCGACCTGACCGCGTGGCCCGACAACGCGACGTTCACGATCGACCATCCCGATGGCGGATTCGTGATCCAGGACGAATATCGCGTGCCGGTGGCCGCGTCGATCGGTTGGAAGTGGCGTGCGATCGACGCGCTGCTGACGGACCTGCCTTCGCCGGACAGCGGCCGCTGGGCGATCAACTTCTGCAGCGGAACCGGGATGGGGGCGAATCCGTCGGTGGTCGCGCACGGCGACGGCAGGGTGCGGGGCATTCATGCGCGGCTGGCCGAACGACTGCGCGAGCAGCGGGGCCTGGTTGGCGCGATGCTGCTCGACTTCTGCGATGACGACGACTGGGCGCTGGTGCGCGCGCTGATCGCGTGCAACGACCATGCGCCGGCGCCGGGCGTCTGGCGCAAGACGTTTCGCTGTTAGCGGAGATTCGCGTTGAAGAACGCGAGCGCCTTCGCGTCGAGCGTTGCGTGGAATGCCGCGCGATCGAATCCCTTCGCATCGGTGCAGATGTCAGGCGAGGTGTGCGCCAGTTGTTCGGGGCACGGCGCGAGAAACGCGAAATGCGCGGAATTCGGCACGACGTGGAATTCCGGCCGTTGCGGCAGCATGCCGGCCAGCGCGGGGACCGTCTCCGGCTCCACGCCGTCGCCGCCGGCTTCGGACCCCCAGAGCTGGATCGGCGCGTGCACGTCCTTCAGCGAATCGGCGGTCGGGAATTCGTTCATCGGGTCGGCGATCACGTAGGCCTTGATCCGCGGGTCGTGCGTCAGCGGTTGGGGCGGCAGGTCATGGTCGCGTATCTGCTTGCAGATCAGCCAGGCCGGGTCGGGGCAGGCGATCCGCGCATGGACGAAATCCGGATTGGCGCCGGCCAGCACGAGGCCCGTATAGCCGCCCCGCGAAAAGCCGAAGAAGCCGACCCGCGCGGGGTCGATATGCGCGGCGTCGGGCCCGTTTGCCAGCATGTAGTCGACGAGACGCTTGATGTCCTCCGGCCGCTCGGCGAGCTCCCGAATGTCGGCCGCGCGGCTCATGTCGGTATGCGTGTCGCCGGGATGGTTGATCGCCGCGACGACGTAGCCCGCGTCGGCCAGCGTTTCGGCGAGGTCGTGATGCCCAAGGTACGTGCCGGCGTGGCCGTGCGAAATCACGACGAGCGGCAGCTTGTCGCCGGCGGTCGGACAGTTGCGTTGCCCTTTGAGCAGGAACGGGCCGATCGTGAGCGATTGCGCGGGTGCCGCGCATGGCGTCCAGATGGCCGCGCGCAGCTCGGGGCCGGCTGCGTCGGCCGGGATGCTGACGAACTTGATACCGGCCGCGTGCGCGACCGTGGTGGCCAGGCAGAGCAGGACAGCCGGGAGCCAGGTTTGCATGTCGATTCCCCTCCGGTGCAGTGAGCGGACTTCCGTTCCGGTTTGCTGGTCAGGTACGGCCGCGCGAGCGCGGCGATTCGGGCGTGCCGCCGATCGTTATGCAGAAAAGCAGTGTGTCCGTCGTTCCGGGATTTTCGATCTGCCACATCTCGGCGTCGGACACCATCGTGCGGCGGCAGAATTCGGCCGCGTCCTCGAGCGGCCAGTCTGCGAGGCAGACGGTGCCTTGCGGCGCGCTACCGTGTCCGACCCGTCCGTCGGCGGTCAGAACCCAGCCTTCCCAGCCGTAGATCGGGATGCGATGCAGTACACAGAAGTCGATGCATGCGAGCGCGGCGGCGAGCGGGAGCACGATTTCGCGCCGGGAAATCGACTGGGCGGCGAGTTCGGGAGGCAGTGCGCCGAGTTGTGACATGGCGGGCCGGCAGGCGATGCCGTGGCGTGCGGCGGGGCGCCGTTCAGCGTGTCGCGATCGCTACCGCCGCACCAGCCATCGCAGTCGCGCTCGTCCGGTTGGCAATCCGCTTGGCGCGCGCCGACGTCAGGAACGCCCGTGCGCGTGACGCAAGCAGCGACCAGAAGCAGTCGGCCAGGATCAGGACCGTGAGCATCGTGCCGACCAGTTCGGCCCACGCGGTCACACCGACGTGCGTGAGATCGACGATGGTCGGCAACAGCGCGAGATAGAACACCATGATCTTCGGGTTGCCGAGCGTGACGAGCATGCCCGCGACGAACATGCGCCACGGCGACCGGTCGCGCGGCAGGTCGTCGGCGCCTGTCTCGGTCGGCGCGGTCCACATCTTCCACGCGAGGAACAGCAGGTACGCGACGCCGAGCAGCTTCAGCACGATCAGGCCGGCCGCGAACGTACGCGCGAACGCGGACAGTCCCGCGACCGCGAGCGTGAGCCACAGCGCTTCGCCGAGCCACATGGCCGCGAGGAACGGCAGCACGTCCCGCACGCCGTTCGTCAGCACGCGTGCGACCAGCGCGGCGACGCTTGGGCCGGGCGTGCCGGCGGTGACGAGCAGGGCGACAGCGAAGACGGCGAGCGCGGACAACGTCATGACGAACCTCGTGGGTGGGGCGTTCGAAACGTATGAGGTTTCGATTATAGTGACGGCCGTTCCAGACTGTCTGCCTGAATTGCCGTCATGACTGCATCGATCCTGATTCGTCCCGCCACGCGGGAAGACGCGGCCGCGATGGCCGCCGTGGAAGTCGCCGCCGCGCAGCGGTTCCGCGACATCGGCATGACCCACATCGCCGACGGCGAGCCGACCGATGCGGCTGCCGTGCTCGCTCGTATCGACGACGGTGGTGCGTATGTCGCGGTCGATCCGCAGGGCACGTGCGTCGGATTTGCGTTCTACCGGCTGCTCGATGCGCAGCGGCTCTATCTGGAAGAACTGGATGTCGCGCCGTCGCATGCCGGACAGCGGATCGGCGCGCGCCTGATCGAACAGGTGACGGCGCGCGCCGCGCAGGAAGGCATCGCGGAGGTCGTGCTGTCGACGTTTCGCGAGGCGCCGTGGAATGCGCCGTACTACGCGCGCCTGGGTTTCAGCATCGTCGACGACGCCACGCTTGACGACACGCTGCGTGCGATCCGCGCGCACCACGTCGCGCTCGGGCTCGACGAGACGCAGCGCGTGTTCATGCGGGCGGACGTGCGCCGCTGAACACGCGCTGCCGGGCCGTCAGGCCGCGTCGCTCAGCGCCGGGTAATCGGTATAGCCCGTTTCGCCTTCCGCGTAGAACGTTTCCGGCACCGGCGCGTTGAGCGGCGCACCGAGTTCGAGGCGGCGCGGCAGGTCGGGGTTCGCGATGAACAGCTTGCCCCACGCGATCGCGTCGGCGCTGCCGCTTGCAAGCGCGGCCTGTGCGGTGTCGAGCGTGAATTGCTCGTTCGCGATCAGCGGGCCGCCGAACGCTTCCTTCAGGCGTGGGCTCAGGTGGTCGCCCGAATACGACTCGCGCGTGAAGATGAACGCGATCTTGCGGCGGCCGAGTTCGCGTGCGACATAGCCGAACGTGGCCGCCGGATCGGAATCGCCCATCGTGTGCGCGTCGCCGCGCGGTGCAAGGTGCACGCCGACGCGGCCTGCGCCCCACACGTCGATCGCGGCGTCGACCACCTCGAGCAGCAGGCGTGCGCGGTTCTCGACCGGGCCGCCGTACGCATCGGTGCGGCGATTGGTGCTGTCCTGCAGGAACTGGTCGAGCAGGTAGCCGTTCGCGCCATGGATCTCGACACCGTCGAAGCCGGCGGCCTTCGCGTTCTCCGCACCCTTGCGGTACGCGGCGACGATGCCCGGGATTTCGTCGAGTTCGAGTGCGCGCGGCGTCACGTACGGGCGTTGCGGACGCACGAGGCTCACGTGGCCGCCCGCGGCGATCGCGCTCGGCGCGACCGGCAGGTCGCCGTTCAGGAACATCGGGTCGGAGATCCGGCCGACGTGCCAGAGCTGCAGCACGATGCGCCCACCGGCCGCATGCACGGCCTGCGTCACCCGTTTCCACCCTTCGACCTGCTCGTCGGACCAGATGCCGGGGGTGTCCGCGTAGCCGACGCCCTGCGGCGTGACCGACGTTGCCTCGGTAATGATCAGGCCGGCCGTTGCGCGCTCGGCGTAGTAGCGGGCCATCAGCGCGTTCGGCACGCGCGTCGCACCGGCACGGGAGCGGGTGAGCGGCGCCATCACGATGCGGTTCGGCAGGGTCAGGTCGCCGAGAGTGACGGGATCGAACAGGGTGGGCATGGCAAATAACCTCTTCACGAAAGGCGGGCGCGCCGTCGCGTCATGCGCAACGCGGGCCCGCGTGGCCGATACGGCCGGTTGGCTAGAGATCGCGGCGCAAAGCGTCGTGAAATGCGTCGATGACGGCCTCGTTGCGCCGGAAGAACACCCACTGGCCGATCCGCGTCGACGTCACGAGCCCCGCACGCTGCAGCGTCGCGAGGTGCGCGGAAACGGTCGACTGCGACAGCCCGCAGCGCGCGTCGATCTGGCCCGCGCAGACGCCGTGCTCGTACGGCAGCGTCTGCGCCGGAAAATGCTCGGCCGGCGTTTTCAGCCAGACGAGGATTTCCCGACGCACGGGGTTCGAGAGCGCTTTCAGGATCGCGTCGATGTCGATTTCGGTCGGCATGGATGGAGCAGATGTTCAGGTCGGGCAGACGGGTATCGTCGATGGGCGAATCATATATCGGAACTTGACGATATGTTTGAAAGCACTGCTGGCTATGGGGTTGATAGCTCTGGATAACTTGAAAAGCGCGCTTGCGGAACCCGGATCGAGCGGCCGTCCGTGGGTGTGCTCCGCCGGCAGGCGGGGCGCACGAGACTCAAAGCACACCGTGACGGTGCAGCAGCTCGACAACCTGCCTGGCGAGGCAGCAGAACGTCAGGAGCGGATTGACGGTCGTCCGCAGCACGCGCACGCAGCGACGAAAGTAGGCCATGATAGGATCCTTTCAGGATGGAGAACGGACTCCTGAAGGCGTTCAAAAGCTGGCTGAGTTGGCGTGCAGTCCGGCCTCGCGCGGATGAGGGGAGGGGCGTTGATCGGGATGGGCGACCGCCGGTCGCATGACGGCTGGCGGGTCGGGTGCGTTCCACGGCACAATCGAGGCCGAGCGGGATTTCTTGAGGATCCAATGGCGACTTTTGTTCGTGGCTGGTTGATCCGGCAAAACGACGAGATGGGAAAGCGCACGGCGCCGGGCTGCCTGTTCCGGTTCGGCCGGGTAGCGATGGGCGGGCGATCAACCGCTGATGGGCGCCGCGTTATCCGATGTCGCCAACGCTGCAGCGCGATCTTTCGAGCCACAGTCGTCGCCAAGAACCCCGATCACCAGATTCCCTCGTGACGGAAGAGAACCAGCTTTCGGCAATACGAATGTGCCATTGGAGAACGCATGTTGCCGTCCCTTGATGACCGGTTCGTTGAGGGCCGGCGCACGAAGCCTCGCATCGTGGTATTGGAGGTGCGCGACACGAAAAGAGTGGATGGCCGTGTCATCGCACGGATCATGGTTGAGCGTGACGAACAGATCGAGTGGGCCGATGACGGTTCGATCTGGAAGGCACGGATCAGCTTGTCCTACCGGCTCCTAGTACAACATCCCGTAATTATGTTTAATAAATAGTTGCCTCAGTTATCATTGCAGGATGAGCCGAGGCCGCCATGCGACGCCAGTGAAACTGGCAAATAAAGAACGACAGGAACTGCTCTCGCTGATCGAGCGAAAGACGGCTGCGCAGCGAGAAGTGATGCGGGCGCGCATCGCGTTATGGGCCCACGAGGGCCACTCCAATACGGTGATTGCGCGGGAACTTGGGGTATTCGTACAAACGGTCTGCCTGTGGCGAAAGCGCATTGCGCGGCAAGGTGTCCAAGGCATTCGCGAGGGCGAGCGCAGTGGCCGTCCGCCACGCATTACGCACGAAGCGCGACTGCAATTGATTGCGCTGGCGTGTGAAGCGCAGGACCCTGAGGGACGAGTCACGCCAACGCTCGACGAGATTGCGACGCGCGCCGTGGAGCGCGGCGTCGTCGAGCAGATCAGCCGTAGCCACGTGCAGCGTATTCTGCAGGCTGGCGACGTACGCCCGCACCGAGTCCAGCAATGGCTGCACAGTCCAGACCCGGCCTTTCGCGAGAAGGTCAATGGGATTTGCAAGCTGTCCCGGATGGCGCCGCGAAACGCGGTAGTGCTCAGTATCGACGAGAAGACCTGTATTCAGGCCATCGAGCGCAAACACCCGGGACGCTCACCCGCGCAAGGACGGCTGCGTCGTCGTGAATTCGAATATATCCGTCACGGCACCCAGGCGTTGATTGCCGCGCTCGATGTGCATTCCGGGATGGTGCTTGCCGAGTGCCGCGATCGGCGCACTCAGGACGATCTGGTCGCCTTCATAGAGCGCGTGGCAGTCGCGTACCCGCGCAAACAAGTGCACGTGGTTTGGGATAACCTGAACACGCATCGCACCCAGGTCGTCTGGCAGGAGTTCAATGCACGGCATGGCAAGCGGTTCCATTTCCACTTCACGCCATTGCACGCGAGTTGGGTCAATCAGATCGAACTCTGGTTTGCGTGCTACACGCGCCGAGTGTTGCGCCACGCCAGTCACACCAGCACTGCGCACCTGCGTGAGCGGACCGAGCGGTTCGTCAGCGAGCACAATCAGGTCGCACGCCCCTTCAAATGGAGTTTCCGGGGCTATCCGCTACAAGGCGGCGCATCGTAACTGAGGGACCGACATGCCAGCTTTACCCGCCAAACACTACGCCGCTGAGCTGCAGCGGCAACTGCGCAGTCTGCTCGGCCATGAGCAGATCATCACGCAAGCCTACGGCCGTCATCTGCTGATCAAGCGTCTGGACGACGAGGAACCCACCGTGGTGGCCCGGCTGACCGAACTCGGCCGCAATCGTTATGGCGCCGCCTTTCGAAGCCATAGCGGACGTTGGGAACCTCTCCCAGGCATCGGTACGCTCGACGAAATGGCCGAGGTGGTTGTCATGCTGCTGCAGCCTTACTTACAGCCCGACAATTATTAAATCTATTTGCGGGATGTTGCACTAGTGAACCGAAGTAATCGGCACGCAAGTCTTCTGGTACTTCGATGCCCTTCCGCTGACGCCAGGCCTCGACAATGGCAGGAAACTGGAAATAAGGCCACGTGGCGCTCGTTGGTGCTCCTGACAAAACACGTATCACATGAGGGACAGCCGCGAACGAAGCAGAGAAAACATCGTTCTGATGCGCCAATGAACTCCAGAGTGAGAACCACGGCTCCTCGTCATACTCCAACCCCGGTGGCAGTGCCTCCAGCCTTTCTAAAAGCGCCGGAATGTCCTCAGCCTTTCCATACGCATGTTCAAGCTCTGCCCAGCGAGGGCTATCAAGCGAGAGACATCGAAAAGAAGGAACGCTGGTCACTGTTATCACAGTTGCATATCCTGTTATTGCGGCACCAAAGGATACTCCAGGTTTTGTGTCTGCTCGCGTTCAAGCCATTCCTTACGCTTTGCCCGAGATTGTCAACAGACCCTAGCTGCTTCGGCTGTCGGCGCCGTGCAGACTTGTTTCGACGAGGTCGCTTATGGCGCAATGAAAGGCCCAGTTCGCGATACACGCGTTCGACGCGTTTATGGTTGTCTCGCCAGCCTTCCCGACGAAGCATCACGTACACGCGGGGCGCGCCGTAATGTGTGTGATTCCGTGATTTCCTTGATGCGCATCTCCAGCGCGCCTTGATCCCGCGCGACCGACTCGTAACGGTAGACCGTGGGGGACAACTGCACTTTAGCGCATAGGTGATCTGTTCCTCGGTGAACTTGCTCTTCTTCACGGCATGTGACCTCCTGGTCTTGATGACAACGTCATGCCGGAATTTTCCACTTCAAAGTGGAACAGTTTTATGGGCTAGGGTCAGGTGTATGCCGCGAATTCCCGCTCAGCTTTGAATGCCTTCGCGTCTCCCATTGTCGCGGTGGTTGTGAGCAGGCAATGCCTGGACGATGTAATTTTACATTCCTTAAAGATTTTGTGATAAAAATTTTGTTTGTGGTTTTTTCGATCAAATACTCTTGGGGAACGTTGTCGATAAACTCGTACTGAACATGCCTCACCACTGCTGGCAGTATTAATAAATCGGTTTTTCGTGGTGATTTTAATTCTAATGATTTTAATTGTATTGTGCTAAGTTTGGAATTTCGAAAATAATAAAATTTTGAAATTGCCGCTATGTGTACCTCTGGCTGTTTGCAAGTTGATTTGCTTGAAAGGAATTTCAACTTGCGAAATGCGTCGCGCGATCGGGTAGGATAAATTGAGTAAATCGTATCGAAATATTTGGAGTGAATCTTTCGGTGCTTCGATTGCGGCATCCGAACTCGATTGGGCCTGCAATAAATGAGTATCTCTGAGGGGATGAGTTTAATCGAGCTGGACGACGATTTCATTTTTGTCGATTCGATGGTGCATGAACTCGACTCGTATGGAGAGTCTTCCAATGACGGTGGGGGGCGCGAGTCTGGTTGGGCGGCGATTGAGAAGGCATGCATTCGACTTCTGGACAAAGAAGGTGATGTAAGGGTTGCGATCTGGTATATCAGGACTGGTTTGGAGCGCAAGGAATTTCGCACCTTTCGTTTGGGGATGGCGGTCTTGTCGAGGATTTTGGTAGATTTCCAACGAAAAATCCAGACGTCAAGCCATTCCAACGAACTTGAGTTGGAGATTTACTTGGCTCAGGTGGCGTGGCTTTCTACTCCTCAGTTTACGCGCAAGCTGAGCTTCCTGAATTTTCCCGAGATCGGTGCATCGATTTCCGATGTTCGTCAAAAAAAATTCGAACCATTTGTGTCAGGTGAAGCGATAGGGAAGTTGTGTGGTGAAATAGAAGAGGTTATAGGATTTTTCGAAGAAACGAATGGTTGGGCTGAGAGTAATTTTGCTCGCGGAATAGATTTTGTTGATTCAATTGCATTGCTTTCCGATGTTGTTGGGGTGTTGCGAGGAGCCGCTGGAAAAAATGCCAATGAGGATTTAAATATTGTCGCGCATGACATGGAGGGAATTCGGCGTGGAAATTTCTCATCGATACTGAGCCGCGCTGATGTTGATGTCGCTATTGATGAAATAATAAAATATTTTCATGTTCATGAGCCAAGTCATCCCGCACCAATTTTATTAATGCGCGTAAAGAAGATAGTCGGCGCCGATTTTTCTGAGTTGATGCAGGAGCTTTATGCGGAAGGTGTGACTCTTGTGGCGCAACTAGGCCGACCTGGCGGCGCCGGTAAATAGTTCTGGGTTTTGGGGATATTGCATGGCACGTCAGAAAGATGGGCAGAAGTTCATTGGTGAGAGTCGCGCCCCCCGGGTGCAGATCGAATACGACGTCGAGATCTACGGGTCACAGAAAAAGGTTGAATTGCCGTTTGTGGCAGGCGTGATGGCGGATTTGTCCGGCGACAACGTAGAGCCGCTGGGTCCCGTCGAGGATCGCCGGTTCTCTGAAATCGACATTGAGAATTTCGACGAACGCATGGCCCAGATCGCGCCTTCGCTGAGTTATCACGTCGAGAACGTGCTGACCAACGACGGGACGCTGATCCCGATCGACCTGGCCTTCATGTCAATGGATTCGTTTGAGCCGGCCGAAGTCGTGAAGCGCATTCCGGAGTTGTCGACGCTGCTTGAGGCGCGCAATCGCTTGAAGGAACTGCTGACCTACATGGACGGGAAAGTAGCGGCCGAGGATTTGATCCACGAACTGCTCAAGAACCCGGAATGGGCGGAGGAACAACCCTCCGTTTCCGCGCAACCACCCGCCGGTGCGCCGTCTGGCGATTCGGCGCCGAGCCAGGAGGCGAAATGAGCATGCTCAGCCAGCTTGAGCCGTCGGCCGAACGCGTCGTCGAAGAGCCGGTCGACGATGACTTGAAGGATATTCTCCGCCGGTCGTTTCGGCCCCGGACAAATGAAGCCGCCGAGGCGGTCCAAAGCGCCGTCGAAACGCTGTTGGCGTACGCGCGCCGCAGCAGAGTCGTGGTAAGGGAGGACGTCGCACAGACGATCGAGCAATTGGTCGCTGAACTGGACAAGAAGATCTCTGACCAACTGACCAAGGTGCTGCACAACAAACGTTTCCAGACGCTTGAAGGAGCATGGCGTGGGTTGCACTACCTGGTATCGAATACCGACACCAGTGAGAACCTCAAGATCCGCTACCTGAACATCTCGAAGTCTGACCTTGGCAAGACGCTGCGCCGCTTCAAGGGCGTGGTGTGGGACCAGAGCCCGATCTTCAAGATGGTCTACGAGCAAGAGTACGGGCAGTTCGGTGGCGAGCCGTTCGGCTGTCTCATCGGGGATTACCAGTTCGATCACAGTATGCAGGACGTGTCGATCCTGACCGAGATGTCGAAGATCGCGGCGGCTGCACACGCGCCGTTCATCGCGGCAGCTGCGCCCGGACTGTTGCAGATGGACAGCTGGAGCGAGTTGTCGAACCCCCGTGACGTCTCCAAGATCTTCACATCGAACGAATACGCCTTCTGGCGTCGTCTGAGGGAAAGCAATGATTCGCGCTATCTGGCGCTGACCATGCCGCGCTTTCTGGCGCGCGTGCCTTACGGGCCGACGACGCAACCTGTCGAGGAATTCGGTTTCGAGGAGAAGGTCGATCCGAACAGCTCGGAAGATTTCTGTTGGGCGAATTCTGCCTATGCAATGGGCGCGAACATCACCCGCGCGTTCAAGACTTACGGCTGGTGCACGAAGATTCGCGGCATCGAGTCGGGCGGGGCGGTCGAAGTGCTGCCGAAATATTCACTTCCGTCTCTGTACAGCGAGGTCGAGCTGCATTGCCCGACGGAAATCGCGATCTCGGACCGTCGAGAGCACGAGCTGTCGGAATCCGGCCTGATGCCGCTCGTGTACCGGAAGAATTCCGACACCGCCGCGTTTATCGGCGCGAAGACAGTACATCGTCCGGCGACCTACGAGGACGGTGACGCGACGGCGAACGCCAACCTGTCGTCGCGCTTGCCTTACATCCTCGCCACCTGCCGGTTCGCGCATTATCTGAAATGCATCGTTCGCGACAAGATCGGCTCGTTCAAGTCGCGCGAGGACACTCAGCGCTGGTTGAACGACTGGCTGATGAATTATGTCGACGGAGATCCCTCGATTTCCAGCGAGACCACCAAGTCGCAGCGCCCGTTGTCTGCTGCCGAGGTGGTCGTCGACGAGATTCCGGACAACCCCGGGTACTATCGCGCGCAGTTTTTCCTGCGCCCTCATTTCCAACTGGAGGGATTGACCGTGTCCCTCCGGCTGGTTTCGAAGCTGCCATCTGCCAGGCAGGAATCGGGAAGCTGACCGCCGACAACCGGTCTGGCATCCCGTTCGCGCGACGGACTACGGACTTCGAAATGTCGTGCGACGGCAACGTAGCAGATGCTGTTGCGCGACAAGGATGTATGCACGGTGAGTGAGCTGGATTTCTTATATTGTTTAGGAGTTCATGTAATGGCAAATGCGTTGGTGGATTACTTCCTGCAGATCGACGATGTTGAAGGCGAGTCGACCGATCAGCAGTTTCCGGGCCTGATCCAGATTCAGAGCTGGCAATGGGCGGAACAGAATTCGGGCCGATGGGGCTTCGGCAGCGGCGGCGGCGCGGGCAAGGTTGAGATGAAGGACTTCGAGTTCCGGATGGTATCGAACAAGGCCTCGCCCAAACTGTTCCTGATGTGCGCGACCGGAGACCACATCTCCAAAGCCAAATTGATTTGTCGCAAGTCGGGCAAGGGGCAGCATGAATTCCTCACGATTTCGTTTGCGAGTGGCCTGGTCTCGTCGTTCCGCACGCTCGGCAACATGCCGTTGGCGCAGCTTGGTCACGGTAGCGGAGAGGTCGACAATGTGTTGCCGACGGACGAGATCAAGATCAACTTTGCACAGATCGAGTTCGAGTACCGGGAGCAGCGCAACGACGGCACGATGGGGGCGGTGATCAAGGCTGGCTACGACCTCAAGCAGAACGCGCCGATCTGATCGGGCACGCGTTTTCTTTTCGAGCAAACCGTGGACGTGTTGCGGCCCAGGACGCAACACGCAGGAATACGCATGTGAGCGCGCAATCTCTCTACAACAGGCTTTCGAGGCGGCTCCGGAGCGACTCGCTCCAGGAGGTCGTCGGGCATCACCTGGTTGAATTGATGAACTGCGCATCGCGCGGCGGGCGAGTCAACGTGTCGGACGACAGTCCCGCCGCGTCTTCGGTGCTGAATTACGGCTGCCCGCCGTTGCAGGCCTCGGGTGCCACGCGGATCGATCCGATGCAGGCAGCCTGGCATATCTGCGAAGTGATACGCCGTTTCGAGCCGCGTGTGGAGAGCGCACGGACCCAGGTGCGCCCGAGAGAATGCGATGACCTGCGTGCGCCCCATACGTTGTACTTTGACATCCTGACGATAGCCCGCTACGACGGGGCCGAAATCCGGGTGAGCCTCGCGCTTGACTATCTGAACGGTTTCTTCAGATTGGTCGGTGATTGATGAACGGCGAACGACCATGAGCTTCCTGGACCATTACAACGATGAACTGCGTCAGTTGCGCGACGCGGGCGCGCGTTTTTCGAAGGAGCACCCGCAGGTTGCATCGGCGCTCGGCCTGCATCCGGACGCGGTTACCGATCCATTCGTCGAGCGGTTGCTTGAAGGCGTTGCCTATCTGTCGGCACGGGTGCAGTCACGCCTCGATCGTGAATGCGCGGAGTTCGCGCAGCAGGCACTCGGACGTGTGTGCCCATTGTTTATGGCGGCCACGCCCGCGATTGCGAGTTTTGCGTTTCACCCGGATCTCGCTTCGCCGGAAACCTTCCGGGGCAGCACCCTGCCGCGTGGTTCGTTGGTCTCAGCCCGCTTGCCCGGCCGCAAGCTTCCCGTTACGTTCGCCACGGCTCGAGACGTCACGTTGCTGCCGTTGCGCATCGCGCAGGTCGAATGTAGCCGGAGTCTGAACGGACTGCCGTCGCAGCTCGCACAGCGGCTTGCGTCGTCGCAGGCGGTGCTGCGCTTTCGATTCGAGCTGGAAGGCGTGTCAACGATCGGTGAACTGCGGCGCGACGATGGCGGCTTCGCACCACTGCACCTGAGCCTCGCTGGCGATCTGCCGCGGGCGTACGCGCTGCATCAGGCGCTGCTCGCATCAAGCAACGCCTGGTATGCCACGGTGCCGACCGGGCACGGTGACAAGGTGCTGACGCTACCGGCGTCGGGCGTCCGACTGTCCGGCGTCGACGAAGCGGAAGCGCTGCTGCCGCAGGAGCTTGGAGGATTGCCCGGCTTGCGACTGCTGCGCGAGTACTTCGCGCAGCCAACTCGTCTGCTCGGCCTCTACATGGATGCGCTCGCGCCTGTTGCCGCGGTCGATCCGTCCGCGCGCTCATTCGAATTGTTCTTCGCGCTGCGTCAGATACCAAACGGGCTCATCGGCGAAGTCGACGTGAATCAGTTCCGTCTGTTCGCGACGCCGGCGATCAACCTGTACGAGAAGCGCTTCGACCCGGTACCGTACGACCCGAACCTCACGGAGCAATGGATCCCGGTCGACCGGATGTCGCCGGCCGCGCATCATCTGTGGGAGTTGACGGAAGTGCGTCTGTGCGAAAGCAACGGCAAGTCGCATGCGGCGCGTTCGGTGCTGGCGACGAGCGGCTACGAGGGGCGCGACGAGGCGATTCGCTACAGCTTGCGCAGGGAGAGCGCGCTGTCCGCAGACGGCGCACGGCGCGACCGCTTGGATCCGCTCGAAAGCCACGACCTGATCGCCGTTTCAACGTCCGGCGATACGGTCGAACTTGACGACATCGCGTCGATCTCCGGCAAGGCGCTGGTGGTCGACCGCGACTGGCGGCCATCGTCGCTTCTCGACGCCGAGCTGAGCCTGCTCGATCCCGTCGCCGTGCGGCGTATCGAGTGCCTTTGGCCTGCCAGCACGCCACGCGGCATGCCGACTGCCGACGCGTGCTGGGATGCGACGTCTTACCTCGGCCTGAATCCCCTCGCGTTGCGTGCCGGAAAGGCGCAGAACGTCACCGCGCGCATCGTCGAACAGTTGCTGCTTGCCGCCAATCGCGACGACGCGCTCGATCGGCAAAGGATCGACAGCCTGCGTTCGGTTCATCTCGGCGCAAGGTTCATTGCGGCCGGTCGGTCGACGCCGCTCGCGCTGGTGCGGGCGAGTCGCGTCGAGATCGACATTTCCGCATCGGCACACTCAGACCGCGGCGGCTGGCTGTTCGGTCGCGTGCTGGCGCAAGCCCTCGCCGAGGCGGCGACGCTCAACGACGGCATCGAGGTCGTCGTGCAGCTCGACGGCGAAACGATAAGCACCCACGTGAACACGGCCGCCGGCGAAGGGAGCCTGCTGTGAGACTCGAGCGCATCCGGCGGGTGCTGACGCCACGCCGCACCTTCTTCGAGCTGATGCGCCGCGTCGATATGCTGGAGCGAGAGCGGGGCGGACCGGTGCGGCAAGCGCGGCGCAGCCCGCCGTGGTTGCGCATCGAACAGCCGGCCGAAATGCAGTTTGCGAGCACGGAGGTCTCGACCGTGCGGGTCGAAGCGGGCGACCACCTGCAGGTCGGCGTCGTCCAGCGGCATTTCGGCCTGTTTGCGCCGTATGGTCCACTGCCGCTGCACGTAACCGAGCATGCGATGCAGGAAAAGCGCTTCGAGCGCAACGCGGCGTTTGAGCGCTTCGTCAACGTTGCCTGTGGTGACCTGGCGTGGCTGTATTACATCGCCTGGTCGTCGATGCACCCGGTGCTCGGTTACGAACGCGCGCGTAATCCGTTTGTGGAGCGGGTCACCGCGCTGGCGAATGCCAACGCCCGGCCCGCCGGGGATCGGGACGTGCAGGCCTGCCGGCGTGCCTTTCCGGGCTTGTACTGCGCATCCCGCCGGTCGCTCGCCGACCTGAGGCGGATGATGGCCCGCTACTTTCGCGTGCCGCTCCGAATCGTGCCGCGCTACGGACGCTGGATTCCGGTGCCGCCTGAGTCGAGCGGTAGCCGGCGGCTCGGCACTTGGCGGCTCGGCGCGCGCATCTGGGACGTCCAGCACTCGATGGAAATCGTGATCGGTCCGATAGAGGCCGATGAGTTTCACCGTTGGCAACACCGCTCGGCGGCCGCGATGGCGGTAAGTGCGGTCGCGACGGATTTTGTCGACGGAAGGATTGACCCTGTCATCAAGGTTCAGGTTCGCACGCGTCCTGAATTCGCGGGGAAAGTTGGAAGTATGCGGGTTGGCGTCGATGCGTGGTGTCGGCCGAGTCATGCGCTGCGCACCCTGACTATCTACGAATCTGATCGGGACTAGACGTGAATCGCGAACGTATATTTAACTGCCTCGGCCGCACGACCTATGCGGCTCTTGTCGATGCCACGGCGCTGGGGCGGTCGCGGCGGCACACCTTCATCGACCTGGATCACTGGGCGCTCTGCCTGCTACAGCGTGAGCAGAGTGATTTCGCGAAGCTGTTAGCCGAGTGGGGAAGCGACGTCGACAACGTGAAGCACAGGTTGGAGAAGGCGCTCGATACGTTCGACGTCGGCGGCGAGTCAGTGCGGGACATTTCCGCATCGCTCGAACGCAGCGTCGGTTCGGCGGTGATCTGGAGCCAGGTCGCCGCGCCGTCGGGCAAGGTTCGCTCGGGCCATTTGCTGTTGTCGTGGCTGGACGACGATCTTACGCGCCGCTGGTTCCAGCAGCGGGTTGCGCACGGCATCACGGCGGCCGCGATCGATGAGATCGCAATGCGCTACGAGGCGCTGGCCGCGAGTTGGCCTGAGGCGGTGGAATGTCCTTTACAAGGTGATCGCGACCTGTCCACCGAAGGGCCGGTGCCGGACGACGCGCTCGCGAAATGGGCAACCTGCCTGACTGCCCAGGCTGCGCGTGGCGAGCTGGATCCCGTTGTCGGCCGCGACGACGAACTGCGGACGGTGATCGACGTCCTGTCGAGGCGTCGCCAGAACAACCCGATCCTGGTCGGTGAGGCCGGCGTGGGCAAGACGGCCGTGGTCGAGGCGCTTGCGCAGAAGATCCACGCGGGCGCTGTGCCGCCCGGGCTACTGGGCGCACAGGTATGGGCGTTGGATCTTGCGCGGCTCCAGGCCGGCGCAGGCGTGCGCGGAGAGTTCGAGCAACGCCTGAAGGCCGTGATGGATGCGGTGCTGGCTGCACCGAACCCCGTGATCCTCTTTTGCGACGAAACGCATACACTCATTGGTGCCGGCGGTGCGACCGGCACGGGCGACGCCGCAAACCTCATCAAGCCGATGCTCGCGCGCGGCCAGTTACGCATGGTCGCGGCGACCACCTGGTCCGAATACAAGCAGTACATCGAGCCGGACGCAGCGCTTGTCCGCCGCTTTCAGGCGGTGCCGGTCGAGGAGCCGAGCGACGCAGCAGCTGTCGACATGTTGCGCACGATCGCGCCGCGCTTCGGCGAGCACCATGGGGTACACATCGTCGATGCGGCGCTTTGCAGCGCTGTCGCACTGTCACGTCGCTACCTGCCGGCGCGGCAACTGCCGGACAAGGCGATCAGCCTGCTGGATACGGCGTGCGCGAGGGTGGCAATGAGCCAGAACTGCGCGCCGGCCGCACTGGAGCGGCTCGCGCAGCAGGCATTGGCGATCGGACAAACCCTCAGTTGGCGGGCGAACGACCGCCGGATGGGCGTGCCGACGCCGGGCGACGAAGCCGACCTGGAGACGCAGCGCGATCGTCTTGCGTTGCAGGCGAGTGCACTCGAGCGTGTCGTCGAGACGCAACGAGAGGAAGTGAACGACTGGCTTGCGCGAATGCGAGCGGCGCCAGATTCACCGGCGGACGATAGCGACGCGACGGCATCGGTCACGTGCGTTGACGCCGACCGCTGGGTACGGCCGTGGGTCGACGAGCACGTGATCGCCGAGGTCCTTGCGGAATGGACCGGCGTACCGGTCGCCCAGCTCGCGCAGGACGAAGCGCAGCGGATCGTCGATCTGGAGCGCTCGCTCGGTGCGTGCATTCAAGGGCAGGCGGGCGGTGTGCGCTCGATCGCGCAGGCGCTGCACGTGTCGCACTCCGGTCTTGGCGATCCGCAGAGGCCGCTTGGCGTGATGTTGCTCGCAGGACCGACCGGTACGGGGAAAAGCCAGGCGGCGGTGAAGCTTGCCGAACTTCTGTTCGGCGGCGAGCGCAATCTCGTGCAGTTCAACATGAATGAATTCCAGGAGGCGCATACGGCGTCGACGCTGAAGGGCGCGCCGCCGGGCTACGTCGGCTACGGCAAGGGCGGGCGGCTGACCGAGGCGATTCGCAAGAAGCCATACAGCGTGTTGCTGCTCGATGAGTTCGATCGCGCGCATCCGGACATCCATGAAGTGTTCTATCAGGTGTTCGACCAAGGCTGGATGGAGGACGGAGAGGGGCGGAGGATCAGCTTCCGTAACAGCCTGATCCTGTTGACCACCAATCTAGGCGATGCGGAGATCGAAGCATCGTGCAAGGCCGATCCGCACGTGTCGCAGGCGAAACTCGAGGCGCTGGTGCGCGAGCGGCTACAGGCGCGCTTTTCCCCGGCGTTGCTGGCGCGCATCCAGATCGTCGTGTTCCGGCCGCTCGATCTCGACGCGTTGACGGGCATCGCACATCAGGCGCTGGATGAGTTCGGCGAGCGGCTTGCACAGAACGGACTCGGCTGGCGCGCCGACGACGATGTCGCCGGCTGGATCGCGCGGGCCGTTGCACAGCACCCGGCCAACGGGCGCGCGGTGCGAGACTTGCTGCGACAGCACGTGATGCCCGCCGTGGCGCGTGGCGTACTCGCCGCGCGCGCGGAAGGCCGTGTGCTGCGGACGGTGCGGCTCTCGGCCGCCGACAAGTTGTCGCTCGCGTTCGACGACGAGCCGACTTCGGCCGACGCATGGCCGTCTGGCGACGCTGTCGTGGCCGAAGGCGGGGCGGCATCGCACGAACATGATGCGTCGATCTATACCGGATCAGAGGGAGGGTCGGTGTGCGTCTGATCGAACTGCGCAGTGATGCGCTGGCCCCGAGTGCGGTGGCGCTCGCGTTGACGGTTCAAGAGCACGTCTCGCGGGAGGCGTCCTATCGACTGGACCTGTTGAGCAGCGACCCGGATCTGGACCTGGACGTGTTGCTGGGCACGTCACTGTCGGCTGACATCGATTTGGGCAACGGGGCGGTACGGACCTTCAGCACCTACGTGTTCGGTGGCTACGACACCGGTCAGCTGAGCGGCCAGTACACCTATACGCTGGAACTGGGAAGCTGGCTGTCGTTTCTGGAAGAGAACCAGAACAGCCGGATCTTCCAGAACCTGACGGTGCCGCAGATCGTTGAGCAGGTGTTTCAGGGACATGGGCGCACCGACTACCGCCTCGAGCTGGAAGGCGCGTATGACGTGCGCGAGTACTGCGTGCAATTCCAGGAAACCGACCTGAACTTCGTCAAGCGGCTGCTGGAAGACGAAGGGATCTACTTCTGGGTCGAGCACGAGACGGACCGTCACGTGGTGGTGGTGTCCGACACGCAGCGTTTTTCCGACCAGCCGTCGCCGTACGGGCAGCTTCAGTACTTGCCGGACGGCGAGGAAGCGCGAGCTATCCAGGGCCGGGAAGGGGTACAGCGGCTGCAGCAGATACGACGTGTGCGGCCGAACAACGTCGCGTTGCGCGACTTCAACTACCTGACGCCATCGAATCGTCTGGACAGTGATGCGCAGATGCAGCCTGAGCCGGCGCTGTCGGGTGTTCAACTGGAGTACTACGACTATGCGGCGGGCTACCAGGACGAGCAGACGGGGGAGCGTCTTGCGCGCTTGAGGCTGGAGGCGTTCCAGGCGGAAGCGCATGTGCTGGTGGGTGAGGCCAACGCGCGCGG
>NZ_CADFEO010000030.1:0-74279 GCF_902833075.1 Burkholderia sp. BCC0405 | reverse complement strand
GCCATCGTTCGGCTGCGCTGCATCGACAGCAGTTCTTCCCGCTCGGCTTCGCTCAGATTCATTTTGCCCATGCACCATTAGATCAGTGCAATTTCATTGGTTCAATGGACTAGGCGGCACCGACATCTCGTGGATCCTCGGCCTGGTCGTGCCGGCCGTGCTGTATTACATCGGCGCGCGCGCGTCGCGTCGCAGCATTCCCGAACGCCTGATCCTGCCGCTCGAGCGCGGCGAAGTTCACCACTGACGACACGTCGCGCACATCGGGCCGGCCGGCGGCCGGCCTGAATGCTGAATGAGCCGGGCGCTGCCTGCGCCGGGCTCCTCCCCACGTTTCCTTTCCCGCGATGCCGGTGCGGCGCAACTGCCGCGCGCGGTGCCGCTTCATTCTCGAATCATTGAATAGTATGACTAAACAAAAGAAAGCCAGCGGGAGCGATTCCCGGGCGCGGAGGGCGCACGCCGGTCTTCGCATGACGGTCGCGGTGGCGTGCGTCGCCGGGCCGGGCGCCGCGTTCGCGCAGGACGGCGTCACGCTGTACGGCGTGATCGACGAGTTCGCGCAGTACGTGAATACGGGCAACGGCTATACGGCGGCGATCAATTCGGGCGGCCAGTGGGGCAGCCGGTTCGGGCTGAAGGGCGGCGAGGATATCGGCGGCGGGCAGAAGATCGAGTTCGCGCTGGAGAACGGCTTCAACCCGAACGACGGTTCGCTGGCGAGTTCGGGCAGCCTGTTCAACCGGCAGGCGTGGGTTGGCATCGCGGGGCAGTGGGGCAAGGTGCGCGCGGGCCGCCAGAATTCGCCGCTGTTCAACGACCAGGGCGGCCAGGACGCGTTCGGCGGCGTCACGCAGGCGTCCGGCATGGACAACCTGACCGTGTTCGCGTTCCGCACCAGCAACACGCTGTCGTACCAGAGCCCGGAGATCGCGGGTTTCCAGGGCGGGCTGTACTTCGGGTTCGGCGATGCGGGCGGCGTGCGCTCGGCAGGCTCCAGCCAGCAGTTCGACCTGACCTACGAACACGGGCCGTTCGGCGCGTTCGTCGCGGGCCAGTGGCTGAAGAACGCGACGGCGAGCACCACCGATCGCACGATCATGGCCGGCGCGTCGTACGAGATCGGCAAGGCAACCGTGTACGGCGGCTTCTCCGCGGTGAAGTGGGCCGATCTCGGCATCGATTCGCGCGTGTACGGGCTGTCGGTCAAATACCAGTTCAATCCGGCCAACTACGTGGCGCTCGGCTATGCGTATCTGCACGACCAGTCGTCGCAGGGCAACAATGCGGACCAGCTCGGGCTGATGTACGAATACGACCTGTCGAAGCGCACGAGCTTCTACGGCGCCCTGTCGTACCTGCGCAACCGCAACCAGGCCGGCTATACGCTCGCCGGCGCGGCGAACCCCGGCTTGCCGCTCGCGTATCCGGGTGCGAATGCGCGCGGTGTGCAGCTCGGCATCGTGCATCGCTTCTGACGTCGTCGACGTGCCGGGCCGTGTGCGCCCGGCGCTTTCCCCGGGCGCGTTCGCGCCGTCATTTCCCCAGCCGCTCCGCGAGCGAATAGCGCTGCATGCAGCGCTCCATCGCGTCGAGAAACGCCTGCTCGGCCGCGTTCATCTTGCGGTCGCGATGCCACAGCAGGAACACGTCGACATCGACGAGCCCGTCGTCGGGCGGCAGCCGCCACAGCCGCTGCTGCGCGATGTCGTCGCGCACGATGTGCTCGGGCAGGCAACCGATCCCGTAGCCGGCGAAGATCAGCCGCCGCACTTCCTCGAGGCTCGGCGACGACGCGACGATGCGCCCCGTGAAGCCTCTCTGGTCGCGAAACACGGTGAGCGGCGACAGGCTGTCGCCGATCTGGTCGCTCGTAAACGACACGAAATTCTCGGCGAGCAGATCGTCCATCCGCAGTTGCGTCTGCCCGAACAGCCGGTGATGGCGGCCGCAGTAGATCGCATAGCGCTGGCGCAGGAAGCAGCGCATCTCCAGCTTGTCGTGCGGCGTACGGCACAGGCCGAGCCCGGCCGTGGCCGTCTTCTGCAGCAGTGAAGACAGAATGTCCGACGAGCGCATCACCTCGATCTGCAGGTCGATGCGCGGATAGGCGCGATGGAATTCCGCGAGGAATTCGTCGTAGACGGGCGACTCGATGCGGCTCACCGTCAGCAGCCGGATCGAACCGGTCAGGTCGGCCGTGCTGTCGTCGATTTCGGTTTCGAGACGCGAGATACCGCCGTAGATGTCGCTCGCGATCCGGTAGACGGCTTCGCCGGCGGGTGTCGGTGCGAAGTGCGTGCCGCGCCGCTCGATCAGCTTGCGTTCGAGGGTGTCCTCGAGCCGCCGCAATGCCTGACTCACGGCCGGCTGCGTCACGTGCAGGCGCGCGGCCGCGCGGCTCACGCTGCGCTCCTGGATGATCACCAGATACGTGCGCAGCAGGTTCCAGTCGAGGCGGTCGTTCAGGAACGGGGCAAGGTCGGGGCGCATCGGGTCTCCGGGCGAGGCGTCCAGATGGACATTAGTTGAATTTATACGGCGAATAATAACTTGAAATTTGACTAATGAATTGCGGTCGCCGATAAAGGAGGGGCGCCGCAGCGTGCGGCGCAAGGCCGCGACAGACGGCCGTCACACGATATTGCGCGCCGCCCCGCAGCGTCGCGCGCCAGGAGCCCCCATGACCCAGTCCCTTCCTTCCGCCCGCCAGCCGGGGCGTGCCGCGACGGCCGCATTCATCGGCACGATGATCGAGTGGTACGACTTCTACATCTACGCAACCGCCGCCGCGCTCGTGTTCGGCGAACTCTATTTCCCGTCGCATGACCGCTTCGTCAGCACGATGGCGTCGTTCGCGACGTTCGCGGTCGGCTTCTTCGCGCGGCCGCTCGGCGGCGTGATCTTCGGCCATCTCGGCGATCGCATCGGCCGCAAGAAGGCGCTGATGACGACGCTGATGATGATGGGCGTCGCGACCGTCTGCGTCGGGCTGCTGCCTGATTATTCGAAGGTCGGCATGCTCGCGCCGGTGCTGCTCGTCGCACTGCGCGTGGTGCAGGGGATCGCGGTGGGCGGCGAATGGGGCGGCGCGGTGCTGATGGCGGGCGAGCATGCGCCGCAGGGGCGCCGCACGTTCTTCGCATCGTTCGCGCAGCTCGGCAGCCCGGCCGGGCTGATCCTGTCGCTGATCGCGTTTCGCGCGGTCACGTCGATGGACAAGGCCGACTTCCTCGCGTGGGGCTGGCGCCTGCCGTTTCTCGCGAGTTCGGTGCTGCTCGTGGTCGGCATCCTGATCCGGCTCGGCGTGAACGAGTCGCCGGAATTCGCGCGCGTGAAGGAAACCAACCGCACGGTGAAGCTGCCGGTCGCGGAAGTGTTCCGCTCCGCGTCGGGGCTCGTGGCGCTCTGCATCGGCGCAAACACGATCGGCATCGCGGGCGTCTATTTCACGAACACCTTCATGATCGCGTATACGACGCAGTACGTCGGCGTCTCGCGATCGCTGATCCTCGACAGCCTGTTCGCGGTCGCGATCATCCAGTTCGTCGCGCAGCCGATCGCAGCATGGATCGCCGAGCGCATCGGCGGCGCACGCTTCCTGAAGCTCGCGGCGCTGCTCGCGATGCTGTCGCCCTATCCGATGTTCATGCTCGTGCAGGGCGGCACGTCCGCCTCGCTGATCGCAGGCATCGCGCTCGCGGTGGTCTGCATGGCCGGCTTCTATTCGGTGATCGCGGGTTTCGTGAGCGACGTGTTCCCCGCGCACGTGCGCTATTCGGCGATCTCGCTCGCCTACCAGATCTGCGGCGCGCTCGCGGGCGGACTGACGCCGCTCGTCGGCACGTGGCTCGCACATCGCTTCGCGGGCCAGTGGTGGCCGCTCGCGGTGTTCTACACATGTCTCGCCGGCATCTCGCTGCTCTGCATCGTCGCGCTCGACGCACGCCGCGCGGCAAGGCCCGCCGCCGCCGAAGCGCTTGGCTCGCAGTGAACCTCAACGAACGAATTCATCCGGAGTGCATATGAAAGACCTGCTGGAAATCGACGGCGCCCGTTTGTGGCGGAGCCTGGCGGATATGGCGCGCGTCGGCGCGACGCCGCGCGGCGGCGTGCGGCGCCTCGCGCTTACCGAAGACGACCGTCGCGGGCGCGACCTGTTCGCGCAGTGGTGCCGCGACGCCGGGATGACGGTGAGCGTCGACGCGGTCGGCAACCTGTTTGCGCGGCGCGACGGCGCCGATGCGCAGGCCGCTCCGGTGCTGATCGGCAGCCATCTCGACACGCAGCCCGAAGGCGGCCGCTTCGACGGCGTCTATGGCGTGCTCGCCGCGCTCGAACTCGTGCGCACGCTGAACGACGCGGGCATCGCGACCATCAAGCCGCTGGAGATCGTGTCCTGGACCAACGAGGAGGGCGCGCGCTTCGCGCCGGCGATGCTCGGCTCGGCCGTGTTCACCGGCGCGTTGCCGCTCGACGACGCGCTCGCGAAGCAGGACGCCGACGGCGTCACGCTCGGCGCGGCACTGGACGCATGCGGCTATCGCGGCACGCGTGCGCCGGGCGGCACGGTCGATGCGTACTTCGAAGCCCATATCGAACAGGGCCCCGTGCTCGAGGCGAACGGCACGACGATCGGCATCGTCACGGGCGGGCAGGCGATCCGCTGGCTCGACGTGACGGTGACGGGCGTGGCCGCGCATGCGGGCACGACGCCCATGCCGTATCGCAAGGATGCCTGTTTCGCGAGTGCGCAGATGGCGCTCGAACTCGAACGGATCGTCGCCGGCTATGCGCCGCGCGGGCTCGCGACGATCGGGCAGGTCGGCATCCGCAATGCATCGCGCAACACCATTGCCGGCGAGCTGACGTTCACGGTCGACCTTCGCCATCATGACGACGCGCAAGTCGATGCGATGGAGCGCGAATGGCGCGATGCGTGCGCACGTATCGCGGCCGGGCGTGGCGTGCAGGTCGCGATCGACACCTGCTGGCGCAGCCCGGCGACGCCGTTCGATCGCGACTGCGTCGAGCAGGTCGCGCAGGCGGCCGCCGCGTTCGGCTATACGCACGAGCGGATCGTCAGCGGCGCCGGGCACGACGCGATCCTGCTCGCGCGCCGGGTCCCGACCGCGATGGTGTTCATTCCGTGCGTCGACGGCCTGTCGCACAACGAAGCCGAGGATGCGCTGCCTGCCGACGTGACGCGCGGCGCGAACGTGCTGCTTCATGCGGTGCTCGCGCGCGCCGGCGTCGCGGCGGGCGTTGCCGCGGCGGCCGCCACGCAGGATGCATGACGCGGCGAATCGATAAACCGACGAGGGCGAACGATGAAAACCTATTTCCATCCCGAGCAGTTGCTGCACCATCCGCGCAGCTACCTGTCGCGCGGCCGGATGCGTGAACCGCAGGAAGTGCCCGAGCGCGCGGCGCGACTCGTCGCGGCTGTCCGGTCACTCGACTTCGACGTGCGCGAGCCGGCGGACCGCGGCACCGCACCGATCGCGGCCGTGCACGACATGAACTACCTGCGCTTTCTGGAAGAAGCGCACCGCGACTGGAAGCAGATGCCCGACGACTGGGGCGACGAAGTGATGTCGAACGTGTTCGTGCGCGACCCGAACCCGCTGCGCGGCGTGCTCGCGAAAGCCGCGCGCTACCTCGCCGACGGCAGCTGCCCGGTCGGTGCGAACACCTGGCGCGCCGCGTACTGGTCCGCGCAGGGCGCGCTTGCGGCCGCGGCCGACGTCAACGGCGGCGCACGCGAGGCGTACGCGCTGTGCCGGCCGCCCGGCCATCACGCACGTCGCGACGCGGCCGGCGGCTTCTGCTACCTGAACAATGCGGCGATCGCCGCGCAGTCGCTGCTCGGCCGCCACCGCCGGGTCGCGATCCTCGACACCGACATGCATCACGGGCAGGGTGTGCAGGAAATCTTCTACGGCCGCGACGACGTGCTGTACGTGTCGATCCACGGTGACCCGACCAACTTCTACCCGGTCGTCGCGGGCTATGAGGAAGAGACGGGCACGGGGGCCGGCGACGGATTCAACCTCAACCTGCCGATGCCGCACGGTGCGCCGGAGTCGGCGTTCTTCGAGCGGCTCGACGACGCGTTGCGCGCGCTCGCCCGGTTCCAGCCCGATGCACTCGTGCTCGCGCTCGGCTTCGATATCTACAAGGACGATCCGCAATCGCAGGTGGCCGTCACGACCGACGGCTTCGGGCGGCTCGGCGGCGCGATTGGCGCACTCGGGTTGCCGACGGTGATCGTGCAGGAGGGCGGTTATCACCTCGACAGCCTCGACGCGAATGCGCGTGCATTTTTCGGCGGATTCGCCGCCGCGCGCTGACGCTTCCGGACGGCTGGTATGCGACGCTCGCCGCGCAGCATCGGCGCGGCGCAGGTCGGGGCCCGATTGCGCGCCAGCGCATTCGGGTTTTTCACTTGCGCTTCGCCGATTCGGGCGTACGCTTGACGGATCGATGAAGAAGAGGGGAGAACGATGAAGGTAACCGGACGGACCGGAAAGGGCGCGTTCGCACTTGCGATGCTGAGCACCGGCCCGCTTGCCTGCGCGGCCGAGCCGTCGATCCCGCTCAGGGTCAGCCTCACGATCCCGGAAATCTGCACGATTGGCGCGGCCGCTGGTCAGGGCCCGGGCGCGCGCGTCGAGTTTGACGCGCCGAGCGTCAGTTGCATCCACGGCACCCCGTTCCTGCTCAGTCATGCATCCGGGCCCGGCGCGACCTCGCCGCCGCGCGGCCTGGGAGTCGGTGCGGCCGCGGCATGGACCGTCACGTTCTGAGCAACGTCTCCGCTGCTTCGCCGGTCAGAAACTGATCGTCGCGGTGATCGTGTCGCTGTAGCTGCCGGGCGCGGGCGTGGTCTGCGGCGGCACCGCGCCGTACACGGTCACGACCTGCGACGTGCCCGTGCCGACGCCCGTGACCGTCGCGCTGCCGCCCGTGCCGTCACCCCACCCGATCGAGTGCGCGGCGTCCGTGTAAAGCCCGTAGCCGATCGTTCCGCCTCCACCGCTGCGCTGCATCTGGCGCGCCGTCACGTTGCCGCTGTTGCCACCGTTCAGCGCGATCATCCACGCGTCGCCGTTCGTGCACTGCGCGGTGATCGTACCCGTTGCCGCTAGCGTGCTCGACAACAGGCTGGCAGTACCGAAGCTCACGTTGGTCGCGTTGATGTTGCAGTTGTTGACGACGTTCGCCGTCGCACTGAACGGGAAGGTGCCGCTCGACGTCGTCAGCGACGCGCAGGTCGGCGCGCTGAGCAGGTAGAAACCGGTGTTGAGCGACGTCGTGGTGCCGCCGAATGTCTGCGAGTAGGTCGTGGTGCTGTTGCCGGTCGTCGGCACGGTCGGCTGGTTCCCGGTGATCTGTCCGTACACGGTGACCGTCGCGGACGCGCTGGTGCCGAGCGCCGGTTTGACGAGCGAGACGGACGCCGGTGTCGTACCGGAATACACGGAGCCCCACGCGACGGTATGCCCGCTGTCGAGATAGAGGTCGTACTGCATCGCATTGCCGCCGTTGACGAGGCTGCGCGGGCTCGTGCCGCCGAGATTCAGGCATACGACCACGTTCGGCGTCAGCGAGACGGTCGACCACGTGCAGGTGACGCTGACCGTGCCGGTCGCCGCGACCGGCGCGTTCGAGATCGGGCTGACCGAGCCGAAGCTCACGTTCGATGCGGTGGCCGTGCAGCTTTCGGCCTGTGCGTGACGGGGCGAGCCGCACCACGCGACGAAGGCAACGAGGACCAGCAGCGCGATCCTCATTGCGTCGCCCGGCACGTGAGCGGCCCGATGGTCGGCAGCGTGCCGCCGCCGGGCGCGCTGAACGGGAAATCCGCGACGCAGCGTTGCGTGCCGTAGTCGATCACGAGGTGGTTGTCCTCCTTCAGTCCGTCGATGAACGTGAGCCCGTCGTAGCCGACGATCGTATCCGTGCCGCTTTCGGCGTGATGCACGCGCGCGCCGACCGGCAGCGGGCGGCCGCCGGTATCGCGCAAGATTACCGACGCCGCGCGATAGCGCGACACGCCGAAATGCGCGACGACGCCCGATTGCGCCTGCGGCACGACCGTCATCGACGTGCGTGCGATCCGCGCATCGGCGGGCAGTTTCATCGAGTCGATCGCGATCTGGTTGTTCTGGTACGCGTTCAGGTCGGGTACGAGCAGGTGCCCCGCGCGATCGGTCGTACCGATCACGCGGTTTTCGTGCAGCACCGGAATGCCTGCGACGCCGTCGGTCGATACCAGCGCGAAGCCGTCGTTGATGCGGCGCGACAGCTGCAGGCTGCGGTCCATGAACACCAGCGCGCCGCTGACGTCGAGCGATGCGCCGGTCTGGCGGTCGATGTTCTGTGCGGCCGCGATGACTTCGCCCGCATGACCGAGATAGCGTACTTGCGCCTGCCGGTAGGGCACCGCGCCCGTGCCGCCGGTCTGCACGCCCCAGCCCCAGCCGCCGTCGTAGTCGGGCGGGCGGCTCGAGTCGACCGTGTAATTCGACTGGCCGCGCTGGCGCCCGACGGTCGCATTGATCGACGTGTTGCGCCCGAGCCCGATGTTCAGCGATACGAACGCGCCGTTCGCGCCCTGCTGCGCGAAGTCGCGGTACGCACTGACGCTCAGCGAGGCGAGATCGCCGAAGCTCAGCGTGTACGACACCGTGCCGATCCGCGTGCCCGGGCCTTGCGGCAGCCGGAAGCCGATATAACTGAGCGAGAATGTCTGGCGGTGCATGAACGGCAGCGCGAGCGTCGCCTGGTCGGTCGCCGCGGGCGCCGTCGCGCCGTCGCGCGAGGCGAGATCGCCGTAGCGGCCGAACGCGCGGATCGTCTGCGCGTTGATCGAGAAGCGCGGTTCGATCAGTTGGTAGCCGATGCTCACTTGCGTACCGGAAAAGCGGCCGGCGCTGCCCGCGACCGCGCCGCTCACGACGCCCGCATTGCCGAGCCGCAGCAGCGCGCCGACGCCGGTGTTGAGCACGCCGCCGGTGGCTTCCGCGTGCCCCTCGACGGTCAGCGCATCGGTGACGCCGCGCCGCATCGAGCCGCTGACTGCTGGCCGCGCGTCGTAGTCGAACGACTGCAGCCCGTAATTGCGGCGCAGGAAGCCGGCTTCGAACGAATAGCTCGACAGCCCGGCGGACAGCATGCGCGTATCGACGTAGAGCGGCACGGACGTCGCGACGGTGCGCCCGAGCGCGTCGCGCGTGATGACGGTCGCCTGGCCGGCGCCCGTGATGCCCGGCACGTCGTGGATGATGAACGGGCCGCTCGGCACGTTGCCCGAGTACTGGCGCACGTTGTTGATGTACAGGTCGACCGCCGACGGTACGGCGGCGGAGCCCGTGAGCGACGGGATCGGGAATGTCACGAGATCGGGCCGCAACGCGAAGTTGCTGCGCCACTGGACGCCGCCGAGGCGCACCGAGCGCGTCCATGCGAGCGATCCCGAGATCGTGTCGCCGATCTGTGTCGTGCTCGGCCGTGCCGGATCCGAGCGGCTCCATGACGTATCGAAGCGCGTGTAGCGCCGGCGGCCGTCATGGAAGGTCGCGACGCCGGTGGTGTCGAACACGCCGCCCGGATCGAAGTAGCGCACGTCGGTGTAGAGCGAAACCTGCCGGTTGCCGAGCGTCTGCGCGTACGCCTCGTAGTTGATCGCGACGCCGCGCGACGCGCTGGCCGCCTGCGTGGGCGGCAACGCGCGGCTGTCGACCGTGTACGGCCGGCGCAGCGTGTCGGGCATCTGCAGGTCGACGCTCTGGTGTGCCGCGTCGTAGCGGTAGCGCAGGCCGGGAATCGTGTCGAGGTCGATCGTCGTCGCGTCGGCGATGCCGAGCCGGTCGGTCGCGAGGCCGATCGTGTGCAGGTCTGCGCCGCTCGCCGACAAGTGCCCGTCGCGTTCGCGGAAGTGCGCGAGCAGCGTCGTGTTTTCGCCGTTGACGCTGACTTCGAGGATCACGTCATGCATGCTGTCGGTCATCACGAGTGCGGCGGGTTCATCCGCGCGTGCGCAGCCGAGGGCAAGCAGGCCGCCGGCCACGACGGCCGCGAGTGCGGCGCGCGGCGAACGAAGCGGGGTCCTGCGTCCGTTGGCCGGACGCGTGCGGGCGCGTGGCGAAGGGGGAGGGGCCGGGCGGCGCACCGGCGGTCTAGCCCGGCGGCTCCACCGTGACGATCGCACTGGCCGGCTGCGAATTGACGGCCGCCCGCACCGTGACCTTGCCGCCTAGCGCGACGCCGGCCGGCAGCGGCACGCTCCACTGGCCCGTGCGCCCCGCGAGCGCATAGCCGAGCAGGCCGCGCGTGAGCGGATACGTGCGGCCGTCGCCGGTCACGAGTTCGACCGATGCCAGTTGCGCGCGCCGCGTGCCGCCGTTGTGCACCCGCAGTACCCAGCCGTCGTTGCCGCGCAGCAGCGCCCAGTCGAGCTGGGGCGCGCCGTCGGTTGCCGGCTCGACGAACACCGGAATCGAATAGCGCAGCCGGATCGACACGCCGTTGGCCGGCGCTTCGCCGGGCTGCGGCAGCTCGTCGATCAGCAGCCGGTAGGTCTGCTCGGCGCCGGCAGGCGTGCGCGATGCGCGCACGACGCGGATCAGCTGTTCGGACTGCGTACCGACTTCGATGAGCGGCGGGCTGGCCATCAGATCCTGGGTGGGTGTCAGCGTGTCCTGGCCGTCGGCCTGGTCCCAGCGGAACACGCGCACCTGTCCGTACACGGGGCGCTCGCCCGGATTGCGCAGCGTGATGCCGGTGGCCGTGTCGTCGGTGCCGAATTCGATCGTGACCGGGGAAATCTGCAGCGACGCGGCGTGCACGGCGCCGGCCGCCCATAGCAGCGCGGCGAGCGTTCGACGTAATGCGGACATGGCGAGCCGCACCGGTCAGAAGTAGACGGTTGCGGTGACGGTCGTCTGGTAGGTGTCCGGCTTCGGCGTTGCCTGCGCGGGCACCTGGCCGTAGACGGTCAGGGACTGCGCAGCGCCCGTGCCGGTGCCGGCCACGGTATCCGTGCCTTGCGTGTTGCCCCAGATCGTCGTGTGCCCGGCATCCTGGTAGAGCTGGAAGCCGACGGTCGTCGACGTGTTGCCGGTCGCCGTGCCGGCCATCAGCCGGCTCGCGACGCTCGACCCCGTGACCGTGCCCGCGTCGAGACCGACGTTGTAGGGCGTCGTGTTGGTGCAGGTGACGCTCACGGTCGTCTGCTGGTTGATCGCGGTGGCCAGCACCCCGCTGGTGCCGAAGGCGAGCGGGTTCGCGGCGATCGTGCAGTTCGGCTGCAGCGTCAGCGTGACGTTGAAGGTGGCGGTCGCGGTGCCGTTCGAATAGGTGGCAGCATCGGCGGCGGGAATCGAAAGGCCGATTGACAGCGCGAGCGACAACGTCGTGGAAGCGATGGCGACTTTCACACTGATCCCTCATCGATCGTTTTTCATTGGATTTATGCCGCGCTTCGCATGCACGGTATTGCCGATGCTGATACGAATCGGCAATTCTTTCAATCTTTTAATTCGTCATGTTTCATTTTGTTACATTTTATCCGGGCATTGATTGAATAAAGCCGTGGAACATTTCATTTTCTGATTTTCCGTGATCGATTTGAATGAAAGATCATCCCGCGGTGCAGCAATATTGAGTAATTCGTGCGGGGTTCGATGCGATTTCCAGACCGAGTTGGCGAGCTGAATCGGCCCGTTTGGAATGAGTGTCCATGCGCTGAATGAAATGGAAGGGAGGTGGGCATTCGAGCGGATTGAATCGACTTCGATATTCCGCCAATGTGTTGAATCCGGGGCGCTGAAAAATTGACGAATATTCCGGATTTTTCCGATTGAGGGATTGTTGAATTAGGATTGATCGTTGAAAACGAACACGGCCGCATTGCGCGGCCGTGAGCGTGGATCGGTACGGATCGGCGGTCCGGCGTGCATCGCCGGCGCGCGACGTGCGGCGATTACGAATTCGCTGCGGCCGGCGCGCGGCGCTGCTGCGCGATCTGCAGGAGGACGAGCGCGAGCCCGGCCGCGGCGATCAGCCCGCCGACGAGCGGCACGGCGGCGTATCCGAACCCGGCCGAGATCGCGGCACCGCCGGCGGCCGCGCCGAGTGCGTTGCCGAGGTTGAACGCGCCGATGTTGACGGCGGACGCAAGGCCCGGCGCTTCGTGGGCCGCCCGCATCACGCGCATTTGCAGCGGCGGCACGACCGCGAACGTTGCGACACCCCACACGAGCAGCGTGACGGCTGCGCCGGCATGCGTGCCGGCGAGCACCGGGAACGCGGCCATCGTGGCGATCAGCAGCAGCAGGAAACCGATCAGCGTGCCGTCGAGCGAGCGGTCGGCGAGGCGCCCGCCCGCGATGTTGCCGATCGAGAAGCCGACACCGATCAGCACCAGCATCGCGGTCACGAAGCCGGGCGTCGCGCCGGTCACGTGTTCGAGCGTCGGCGCGACGTACGTGTAGAGCGTGAACATCGCACCGGCGCCCAGTACGGTCGTCCCGAGCGCGCCGAGCACGACAGGGCGCGTCAGCACCGAGAGTTCCGCGCGCAGGTCGGGCATCTTGCCGGCTTCGCCCTTCGGCAGCGCCGCGAACAGCCCGGCGATCGCAACCAGGCCGAGGCCCGCGGTCGCCGCGAACGACAGGCGCCAGCCGATGATCTGGCCGAGCCAGGTCGCGGCCGGCACACCGCCGACGTTCGCGATCGTCAGGCCCATGAACATCGTCGCGACCGCGCTGGCCTGCTTTTCGCGCGGCACGAGGCTGGCCGCGACCACCGAGCCGAGTCCGAAAAAGGCGCCGTGGTTGAGGCTCGTCACGAGGCGGGCGAGCAGCAGCGTCGTGTAGCCCGGCGCGAGCGCCGACAGCAGGTTGCCGATTGTGAAGATCGACATCAGCGCGATCAGCGCCGAGCGGCGCGACCAGCGCGCGAGCAGCAGCGTCATCAGCGGCGCGCCGGCCATCACGCCGATCGCATAGGCGCTGATCAGCATGCCGGCCTGCGGAATCGATACGTGCACGCCGTCGGCGATCACGGGCAGCAGGCCCATCGGCGAGAACTCGGTCGTGCCGATGCCGAACGCGCCGGCGGCGAGTGCCAGCAGCGGCAGCGCTGCGCTGCCGCCCGGGCGGGGAGGAGAGGAAGTCGTGGGGTTCACGCGATGAGCTCCTGTAGTCGAGGGACAACGGCACGGGCCGTTGCGGTCAGCGCGAAGTGTGCCTGCATGACTTTTGCGGAAAAAGCCGCATATGGACGAAATTATCTTGATTTAATTTCAACAATGCAGCGAGCGCGTGAAGTCCGCTGGCGAGCCCGGTGCAAGAGCGGCTTTTCGAAAGTGCCATGTAAAGAATGGTGTGTGGCTTTCGGCCGGGAGATCGCAATCCATCGGCGCTGCGAGGTGGACCGACGGCCGCTCCTCCCGATGATCCGGCCGCCGTCCGCAGATCGTCCGTCGACGCGCCGCCGCGCGGATCGGGCGAACCGGTCAGGTGGCGGGCATCCCCCCGAGCGAACGTCGCACCGTCGCCAAAAACCCTTTGCAGACAAGGCATACGGGCGAAAAAATCCCCGATCACAGGGGGACCGTGACCGGGGCGGAAACGCATCCTCTCTTTGGCACGAGGGTTGGATGCGCGCGAAGTATATTTCGAACCATGACAATTCGAACCGGCGTTAAACGGCCGTTTTGGGTGTCAATTTAAAAACACCGGCGCTGCGACGTCCGGCGTCATCATTTCGAAAGAATTTTCGCGGTAAAGATGCGGCTGTTTAGCGTGTTTCAGCAGCCAAGGCGACGGTTTGACGGAACGGTGTCGCCCGTCATTCGGGCGCCGCGGATCGTGTCGCTCAAGTACCGGGCGAGGTCGCCGTATCGGCTGCCCGCTCAGCCCGGTTGGCGCGCTTCGCCGGCGGCATCGCGCACGGCTTCGAGAAATCGCGCGACGACAGGCGATGGCGGCATTGCCGCACCGTCGAACACGAACTCGATGTCGAAGCGGCTGGCAAGCTCGTCGAGCGCGACGAGCCGGACCGTGCGCGGGCAGGTCGGCGTCGCGCTTTGCGGCACGAATGCACAGCCCATCCCGGCTGCGACGAGGCCGATCAACGTCGGAATGTCGCTGCCGACCTGCGCGATGCGTGGCGTGAAGCCGGCCTGCCGGCATTGCCCCATCAGGAACCGGTGGTGCGCAGCGGAGCGCTGCGCGTCGAACCAGACGAACGGTTCGTTCGCGACGTCGGCCAGCGTGCGCGGCGCGGTGAAGCGTCCGCCCGGCGGCGCGGGCATCGCGAGCACGAAGCGGTCGCTCAGCAGCCGTACGCCCGACAGGTGCGGCGCCTCATCTTGACGCCACGCCATGATCCCGCCGTCGAGCTGGCCGCGCATCAGCGCGTTCGCCTGTTCGGCCGACAGCATCGGCGCGATCGACAGCTTCACGTCCGGGCACGCGTTGCGAAACGCCTTGAGGACGTTCGCGACGACGGGCAACGGCAGGCAGTTCGGCAACGCACCGAGCCGCAACTCGCCCAGTTGGCCGGCCGCGCTGCGCAGTGCGCGCTCACGGCTGTCCTGCAGTGTCGCGAGCAGGCCGGTCGCATCCTGCAGGAAGCTGGCGCCGGCCGCCGTGAGCGTGACGCCCGTTGCGCGGCGCACCAGCAGCGGCGTACCGATCGCGTCCTCGAGTTCGCGGATCTGTCGCGACAGCGCGGGCTGGACGATGCCGGCCGCGCGGGCGCCGGCCATCACGCTGCCGGCTTGCGCGACGGCCACGAAGTAGCGCAGGTGACGCAGTTCGATCTTGCGCATGCAGTATCCGTTCCGGTTCGTCGATATACCTGTGGAGCATAGCAAACGCCATCCGATGGTATTGGAAAGCATGGGAGGCGTGCCGTACGATGACCGTCGTTGCCGCTCGCCGTTGCGCGTCGCGTGCGTTCCCACCTTCCCATTGGTTCCGTCCCATGCCGCTTCATGTCCCGACCCCTTATCTCCGCTCGCAAATTGCGTCCCGCCGGCTCGGCAGGGCCATCCGGCTGAAGCTCGATGCGCTGCAGCCGTCGGGCTCGTTCAAGCTGCGCGGCATCGGCGCCGTCTGCGAAGCGCGGCATGCGGCCGGCGCGCGGCGCTTCGTGTCGTCGTCGGGCGGCAACGCGGGCATCGCGGTCGCGTATTGCGGCCGCGAACTCGGCGTGCCGGTGCTCGTCGTCGTCCCCGAAAGCGCGTCGGCCCGTGCGCGCGAGCTGATTCGCGTCGAGGGGGCGGAGCTCATCGTGCACGGCGCGAGCTGGGCCGAGGCGAACGCGTTCGCGCAGTCGGCGCTCGGCGAGCACGATGCGTTCGTGCATCCGTTCGACGATCCCGTGCTGTGGCAGGGCCACGCGACGATGATCGACGAGATGGCGGCGGCCGGCCCCAAGCCCGACGCGATCGTGCTCGCGGTCGGCGGCGGCGGGCTGCTGTGCGGCGTGCTCGAAGGGCTCGCGCGCAATGGCTGGCGCGACGTGCCGGTGGTCGCGGCCGAAACGCAAGGCGCCGACTGCTATGCGCGCTCGCTGGCGCAGGGGCATGGGGTCGAATTGCCGGCGATCACGAGCATCGCGACGTCGCTCGGCGCGAAGCGTCCGTGCGATGCGGCGGTCGAATGGGCGGCGCGACACGAGATTCACCCGGTCGTCGTGTCGGATGCCGATGCGGTGGCCGCGTCACTGCGATTTCTCGACGAGCACCGGATCGTCGTCGAGCCTGCATGCGGTGCCGCGCTGGCCGCGCTCGAGCGGCCGGTGCCCGTGCTCGCGTCGGCGAAGGATATCGCCGTGATCGTCTGCGGCGGCGTGACGGCGACCGTCGAGCAGTTGCAGACGCTGCGCGCAACGTTGGGGTAGGCGGGGCGGTCGGCGCAAGCGGGCTGGTCGGGGGACGGCTGGACGGCGATCGACGATGGGTATCGGCGTGATCGTCTGCGGCGGCGTGACGGCGACCGTCGAGCAGCTGCAGACGCTGCGCGCAACGTTGCGGTAGGTGGGGCGGCCGGCGCAAGCGGGCTTGTCGGGGGACGGCCGGACGGCGATCGACGATGGGTATCGCCGAGATCGTCTGCGGCGGCGTGACAGTGACCGCCGAGCAACTGCAGACGCTGTGCGCGCCGTTGCGGCATGCAGGGTGGAGGCGCGAGCCGGCCGATGGCCGGACGGCCGTCGATCTCCGTGAATGACGGAATCGGCCGAGCCTGTCCGACGCAAGGCATCGGCATGACGGGCAGCCAGCCGGCGGCGTGGAAATTCCCGTGACGACTGACGGGCAACGGGGCGTATCGTCGCGCTGCGCCGGTTGCGGCCAGGAGCGACGATACGGGCGGTCGATCAGTTTGCGGCCGGTGCGCTCGCGCCGGACGGGGCGGACGATGCGACGGGGTTGGCGGCGGCAGGCGCGGGCGACGTGCTCGACGGTGCCGATGCCGATACGGGGGCCGAAGCGGTGGACGCGGGCGCAGGCGCGACCGGTGCCGGTGTTGCGGCGGCAGGCGCCGACGCCGCTGCGGCAGGGTGCGACGCCGGGCCGGAAGCGGACGCAGGCGCGGAAGCCGGCACGGGGGCCGAAGCCGGCGTGGATGTCGATCCGGACGCCGATGCAGGCGTCGACGAGGCGGCCGACGCAGGCGCCACACCCGAAGCCGGTACCGACTCCGAACCAGACGCCGCTACCGGCGCGGCAGCACGCATCGCCGCCGGCGCGACCACGGCCGAAGCCGCGGCCGGCACGGCATTCGCGCCCGACTCGGGCGCCACGACCGGCAACGAAAGCGGCACCGGCGCCGCGGGCGGCGTCGGCACGACCGGGGTCGTCATCTTCATCGGCTCGCCCTGCGGCGTCGGCGCGGGTTCGGGCAGCGGCGTGACGGGTTCCTTCTCGGCGGCCTTGACGGTCGCGCGGTCACGGCGGGCCGGGTCGATCTTCAGGAAATGCTCGACGAGATTGAAGAAGCGCTCATAGAACACGCCGGCGGGAATCGTTTCGCTGGCGGTCTTGACGAGCGCGTCGTCGCTCGACCCGATCGGCAGCGACAGCGAGCCGAACACGCTGAGGCCGACGCTGGCCGACGTGTTCGACTTCTTCAGCGTGTAGCGATCCTGCACCGCGTTCACGTACGCGATGCTCGACGAGCCGTCCGCGTTCGCGTCCGCACACACGACGTGAAACTCGATCACGACGTGCATGTCGTTGTTCGGCTGGAAATTCTTGCTGCCGTCGACCGCATCGCTGCGCGACGACGACACCACATAGCCCTGGCTCAGCAGCGCGCGCCGCGCGGCCTCGCAGGTCGCATCGGATTTCGAGTGGAACGTATGCGCGTACGGGCTGCTGGTCGCGTCGAACTGTTCCTGCTGGTAGATCGGCTTGGGCGGCGACGAGCACGCCGCCAGCACGGTCGCGGCCGCGAGCGCGCACGAAACGGAAAACAGGCGAAATCGGTTGTGCATGGCGTCTTTCAGAAGGCTTGGCGAGAGGTCGCGCAACGGCGGTGCCTGGAAGAAGCGCGCGGCAATCTCGTAAGGCCGGGGCGCCATTATAGTTTCGTTTGATGTCGCGCTCGCTTCAGTCGGCCGGGGTGCCGCGTGCGGCGGCCAGCAATCGCGACGTCAGCGGATGGTGTTCGCCGCGCCGCGAGCGGATCGCGTGGATCTCCTCGGTCACGTCGCCCGCGCGTCCGAGCCGCCGCAAGCCGCGCAGCAGCGACGCGTCGTTCGCGCCGAGTTCGCTCAGCGGAAACACGCCGAGGCCGCGCGCCGCGAACACGGCCATCAGCGCGCTGTCCTCGAATTCCCCGGCCACGCGCGGCACGATCCGTTCGCCTTCCAGCCACACGTCGAGGCGCGCGCGCAGCGCCGAGTGCGCGGTCGGCAGCAGCACGGGCAGGTCGGCAAGACACCGCGGAAAGTGCTGCCGCGCGGCCGGCGTGACGAGCGCGGCGGGGCCATACCAGTCGACCGGCGACGCGACGAGCCGCTCGCTTGTCACGCGCAGGTTCGAGCCGGACGGCGCGCCCTGGCCGGCCAGCACCAGATCGAGATGATGCAGCGCCAGCTCCGCGAGCAGCGCATCGTGCTCGCCCTCGTGGCACAGCAGCCGCAGCGTGGGCGTATCCAGTACGGGCGCGAGGGTCGCGTGCGCGGCGAGCTTGGAGATGCCGTCCGCGAGGCCGACCGCGAGCCGCACGGTCGGCTGGCTGGCCGCCGCGCGCACTTCGTCGGGAATCAGCCGCCCCATCTCGAAGATCACCTCCGCGCGCGCAAACGCGGCCTGGCCGGCGTCGGTCATCGTGACGCCGCGCCCGGCCGGGCGCAGCAACTGGTGCCCGAGCGCTTTCTCGAGCTCGCGCACCTGCGCACTGATGGTCTGCACGGCCATGTCGAGCCGCGCGGCCGCGCGCGCAAAGCCGCCTTCCTTCACGACGACCCAGAAATAGTACAGATGTCGGAAATTGAGCATCGGATCGTAATTTCGTAAAAACCGAACCTAAAGTCAGATTCTCTCTGATTTTTCCGAAGTTCGGGGCGGCATATCATCTGGCTTTCCACTTTCGTATCGGCCCATTTCATGGACTACCTGCTGACGCTTGCCGTCGACCCCGCCGTCTGGGCTGCGCTTCTGACGCTCGTCGTGATGGAAGTCGTGCTCGGCATCGACAACCTGATCTTCATCTCGATCCTCAGCAACAAGCTGCCCGAAGCGCAGCGCGCCCGCACGCAGCGCCTCGGCATCGCGCTCGCGCTGGTGATGCGCCTCGCGCTGCTCGGCAGCGTCGCGTGGATCGCGAGCCTCACCGAACCCGTGTTTACGCTGTTCGCCCATGCGTTCTCGTGGCGCGACATGATCCTGCTGTCCGGCGGCCTGTTCCTCGTGTGGAAGGCGACCACCGAGATCCATCACCACGTGTCGCACGACGGTGAAGGCGAGGGCGGCGCCGGCGGCACGGTCGGCCTGACGATGTGGGCCGCGATCGGCCAGATCGTGATGCTCGACATCGTGTTCTCGATCGACAGCATCGTGACCGCGATCGGCATGACCGAGCACGTGCCGATCATGTTCGTCGCGGTGATCGTCGCCGTCGCCGTGATGCTGTTTGCCGCGCAGCCGCTCGCACGCTTCATCGACCGCAACCCGACCATCGTGATGCTCGCGCTGTCGTTCCTGGTCGTGATCGGCATGACGCTGATCGCCGAAGGGTTCGGTTCGCATGTGCCGAAGGGCTATATCTACGCGGCCATGGCGTTCTCGGCTTTCGTCGAAGGCATGAACATGCTGGCGCGGCGCGCGAAGGCGAAGCGCTCGGCACCGACGGAAGGCCGCTGAGCCATCGCGTGTGGCGCCGGCCGCTGCGGCGGCCGGCTTCACGCGCTTCATAGGGAATCCAGACGAGATTCGCACGGAAAGGAGAGACGCGATGAAATGCCCAGTCTGCAAGACGCCCGACCTGCTGATGGCCGAGCGCCAGTCGATCGAGATCGACTATTGTCCGACCTGCCGCGGCGTGTGGCTCGATCGCGGCGAACTCGACAAGCTGATCGCACGCGAGACCGGCGACGCGCCGCTGCGTCGCGACGAGACACCCGTGCGGCACGATGCGCAGGCGCCGCGCAGCCACGACGGCGGGTGGGGGCGCGACGGTCGCTCGCATGACAGCCGTGACAGACACGATGGCCGCTCGCACGATGAGCGCTACAAGCACGACGGCCAGCGTCGCCGGAAATCGGTGTTCGACCTGTTCGACTTCGACTGATTGCACCGCATGTCGTAAACAAGCCCCGCCGGGAGCGTACCCGGCGGGGCTTTTTCATGCGTGCGGGACGATCGCCCGCGTTGGTGCTTATGCGTGACCGGTCGTCACGGCGATGCGGCGCGGACGGGTTTCCTCGCGGCGCGGGATCGTCAGCGTCAGCACGCCGTCGCGCAGGTTCGCATCGATCCTCGACGTGTCGAGATCCGGGCTCAGCACGAAGCTGCGCGCATAGCGCGTCGCGCGGATTTCGGCATGCCGCACGCGCAGGTCGGCCGGCGTGTCGAGGTGCGTGTCGGCTTCGATCGTCAGCGTGTTGTCGTGCACCTTCACGTCGAGGTTTTCGCGCGGCACGCCGGGCAGATCGGCCCGCAGCGTGACGCCGAGATGATTCTCGACGACGTCGACGGCCGGTGGGATCGCGGGCCGTCGGGCTGCGTCGGCGGCAGCGGGGTGAACGGTGTTCGTCTGGCGCTCGGCCAGGGTCGGGTTCGCATTCATGTCGGTATCCTGACTATTATTGAACGGTGATCGCACGCGGCTTCGCTGCCTCGCGCCGGCCGACGCGAATCAGCAGGCAGCCGTTTTCGTAGCGGGCGCTGACCTGCTCGGGATCCGCGTCCCGCGGCAGCTCGACGACGCGGCGGAATGCGCCGTGAAAGCGTTCTTGCGCATAGGTGCGCAGATCGTCGCCTTCGCCGCGCGACGCAGGCTTGCGCTCGCCGCTGATCGTCAGCAGGTCCTTGTCGATCGACACGTCGAAGTCGGCCGCGGCCATGCCGGGCGCGAACGCGACGATCTCGATGGCGCCGTCGGTGGCGCCCACGTTGAGCGCGGGAAAGGCACCGGGCCACACTGCGCGAATGCCGGCTGGACGTTCGCCCAGCAGATTCGCTACTTGCCGCTGCACGCGGGCAAATTCGTCGAACAGGTCGCTGCCGAAATGGATACTCATGTTGGTCCTCCTGAACAGGGAACACGGGAGACGTGACGGCGCGACGCCTGCGGCGGGCGCGACGCGGGAGCTCCACTGGGTCGAAACGGGGGCGGTGCGTTGAACGGTGCACTGCCCGACGACGCGTAATTAGTGGCAGCCGAAGCGCATTTCAAGAGGGAATCTGCAATCTGCGTCAACGCAGGCCCGCACGATTCGATGCGACAATCGCCGCGATCTATTGGCAGGCCAACGACACGGGACAATCATGGACATTCGACGCATCGCGATCGTCGGCGCCGGCGTGATCGGCGCGAGCTGGGCCGCTTTCTATCTGACGAAGGGCTTCGACGTCGTGGCGACCGATACGGCGCCGCAAGCCGACGCGCGGCTGCGCGACGCGCTGGCCGCGTTTCTCGGCGACCGGGCCGCCGAACTGTCCGCGCGGCTGTCGTTCGACGCCGATCTCGTGCGCGCGCTCGACGGCGCCGATTTCGTGCAGGAGAACGGCCCGGAACGGCTCGACCTGAAGCGTGCGCTGTACCGCCAGATGGACGACGTGCTGCCCGCGCACGTGCCGATCGCGTCGAGTTCGTCGGGCCTGAAGATGTCGGACATCCAGACCGCATGCGAGAAGCATCCGGAACGCTGCCTGATCGCGCATCCGTTCAATCCGCCGCACCTGATTCCGCTCGTCGAGCTGGTCGGCGGCGACGCGACCAGCCGGGACGTGATCGCACGCGTGAAGGATTTCTACGACGCACTCGGCAAGCAGACCATCGTCCTCAACAAGGAGATGACCGGCCACGTCGCGAACCGGCTCGCGGCCGCGCTGTTCCGCGAGGTGTATCACCTCGTCGGCGAAGGCGTCGTGAGCGTTGCCGACGCGGACAAGGCCGTCGCATGGGGGCCCGGCCTGCGCTGGGGGCTGATGGGACAGTGCCTGACCTATCACCTCGGCGGCGGCGCGGGCGGGATCGCGCACTTTCTCGAACACCTGTCGGGGCCGATCACGAGCTGGTGGGATGACCTCGGCACGCCTTCGTTCGATCCGGATGTCGATCGCAAGCTGAACGACGAATTGCGCGCGATCCAGGGCGAGCGCGCGATGCAGGAACTGGCGGCCGAACGCGACCGCCTGCTCGTCGAGCTGATCGACGCGCGGCGCCGCAGCTTCCTGCCGTGACCGCGCCGCGGTCCGCTACTGTTGCGCGGCGGTTTGTGAGGGCTGCGGCGTCTGCGCGAGCCATGCCGGGCTCGCGGCCTGCACGAGTTCGCGGTTGCGCGCGCGTGTCGCGGCGTCCGGCGGGTAGTTGCCGTCGTTCGTCGGCAACTGACCGTCGAGATAGGCCTGCTTGAGTTGCGCGATGACTTCCGCGCGGGTCAGCCCCTGCGCGGGCGCCGCGGCGTCGGACGTCTGGGCAAAGGCGGGGGACAGCAGGGCGGCGGCGGCGGTCGCGACGGCGAATCGCAAGACATTCATGGTGTGCTCCGATCAAGGGGACGGGACACCGGATGCGCGCGGCGGGTGGCCGTGCGTTCCGATGGGTCCCATTGTCGCGAGCGGGTGCTGCGCGGACGATGACGCGTTCCGGGCAAAGCTGTCAGTTGCGGGCGCGGCCCCCGTGTGCGTGTCGTGCCCGGCGCGGTTACAACCCCGACGCGGCGGCAATCAGCGTCGCTTCGAGTGCGAGCGTCGAACGCGACGCGGCCGCCGGCCGGTCGATCACGTATTCGAGTTCGCCGAGTTCGGGCAGCCCCGCGTCGAGCCGCGCAAGCCCGGCCGGGATCACGTAGCCGGCGAACGCGCTGACGCCGAGCCCCGCGCTCGCAGCGGCGCGCAACACCGCGACGCTGCTGCTCACGACTGCGATCCGGTACGGCCGCCCGATGGCTTCGAGCGATTCGAGCACGCGGCGGCGCGACACGCTCGGCTCCGGATGCATCGCGAGCGGCAGCACGGCCTCGTGGCCGGTGATCCGCGAATCGGGGCCCGTGCACCAGTACAGCGGCTCGCTGCGGATCACGCGGCCGCGCCGGCTGCCGGCGATGCGCTTCGCGAATACGAGATCGTGCCGTCCTTCGTCCAGCGCGTCGAACAGGTCGCCCGACAGCCCGGTCGAGATCGCAAGCTCGACTTCCGGATTGCGCTGCACGAAGCTCGCGAGCGCGGCGGTCAGGTGCGCCGACGCGAAATCCTCCGACATCGCGAGCCGCACCTTGCCCGACAGCGGCGGCCCGCATACCGACGTGACGGCTTCGTCCATCAGCTCGAGGATGCGCACCGCGTAGCGGAACAGTGCGTCGCCGTGCTGCGACAGGTGCACGTTGCGCGTGTCGCGCTCGAACAGCGGCCGGTCGAGCAGTTCCTCGAGGCGGCGGATGTGCTGGCTGACGGTCGACTGCGACAGGTTCACGCGCTCGGACGCGGCGGTGAAGCTGCCGGACTGGGCGACGGCGACGAAGCTGCGCAGCAGCTCGGGCGGTAACGGACGCATTGCTAAATCCACTGAATCGGTTTCGACAACTTCATAAATGGCCGGAGATTGCGGCGCTAGTATCGGATCACGCCCCGGTGCGGCCCGCGCAAACGGGGCGAACCGGATGCGTAGCCCGTGTCGGGCCGGCGGCTGCGTCAGTCAGTCTACGGCATCCGGTGTCCGGCCCGAAACCGCATCATCCCATCGACCGCCCGAGAACGCGCCCGCACGACGGGCCGCCGGGCCGCGGCGCACCGCCGCAGGAGACAGTCCGCGCACGGGATCGACGTGCGGGCCCGCTTTCTGCACGCGTCAGGCGCCCGTCACGAAGAGACTGGAGACGATTCATGATCATCTACGGAACCGCGCTGCTGGCGTTCTGCCACCTGGCCGGACTGTTCCTCGGCGACCTGCTCGGCAGCGCGATCGGCGTGAAAACCAACGTCGGCGGGGTCGGCATCGCGATGCTGCTGCTGATCTGTCTGCGCCTCTGGCTGCACCGGCGCGGCTGGCTGCCGAAGGAGACCGAGGCCGGCGTCGGCTTCTGGGGCGCGATGTACATCCCGGTCGTCGTCGCGATGGCCGCGAACCAGAACGTCGTCGCCGCGCTGAAGGGCGGCCCGGTCGCGCTGTTGGCCGCCGTCGGCGCGGTCGCGATCTGCGCATGCTGCATCGCGGTACTCGTGCGCACCGGGCGCGACGACACGGCCTTCGCGGGCGTGCCGCAATTCGAAGAACAGTGACGGAGGCCGCCATGCTGCAGATGCTCGAAAAAACCGTCGCCCACAACGGGCTCGTCGCGTCGTTCGCGCTGGTCGGCCTGATCATGTGGCTGTCGTCGATCGCGTCGCGCAAGCTCACGTTCGGCCGCGTGCACGGCTCCGCGATCGCGATCGTGATCGGCCTCGCGCTGGCTTACGTCGGCGGCGCGTTCACCGGCGGCGAGAAGGGGATCGCCGACGTGCCGCTGTTCGCGGGCGTCGGCCTGATGGGCGGCGCGATGCTGCGCGATTTCGCGATCGTCGCGACCGCGTTCGAAGTGCAGCCCGCCGAGGCGCGCAAGGCTGGGCTCGTCGGCGTCGTGTCGCTGCTGCTCGGCACCGTGCTGCCGTTCATCGTCGGCGCGTGCATCGCGCGCGCATTCGGCTACACCGACGCGGTCAGCATGACGACCATCGGCGCGGGCGCCGTCACCTACATCGTCGGCCCCGTCACGGGCGCGGCGATCGGCGCAAGCTCCGACGTGATCGCGCTCAGCATCGCGACGGGGCTCGTGAAGGCGATCATCGTGATGGTCGGCACGCCGGTCGCGGCCAGCTTCATGGGCCTGAAGACGCCGCGTTCCGCGATGATCTTCGGCGGCCTCGCCGGGACCGTCAGCGGCGTGAGCGCGGGGCTTGCCGCGACCGATCGCCGGCTCGTCCCGTACGGCGCGCTGGTCGCGACGTTCCATACGGGCGTCGGCTGCCTGCTCGGCCCGTCGGTGCTGTTCTTCGCGACGCGCGCGCTGGTCGGTGCATAGGTCCGCGCGACGCGGCCCGCGTGCGGGCCGCATCCATCGCGGCGTCCTCTGAGTCGCATTCGTCAACATCATCAATCGGCGGCGGCGCCAGGCTTAGAATGCCGCTGAACCATCGAAGCGGGAGAACAGTTCATGACGGGATGGAATCACGCGCGGCAGGCGCGCGATGCACGACTCGCGGCCGGCGCGGCTTACGCGCAGGGCAAGCGGGTCGATGCGCGCGACACCGTGGCGTTGCTCGAAGCGGTGCTGCGGCCGGGCGACCGCGTCTGCCTCGAAGGCGACAACCAGAAGCAGGCCGACCTGCTCGCGACGGCGCTCGCCGACGTCGACAGCGCGAAGATCCACGACCTGCACATGGTGCAGTCGGGCGTCGTGCTGCCCGAGCATCTCGACGTGTTCGAGCGCGGCATCGCGAAGCGTCTCGACTTCGCGTATTCGGGCCCGCAGTCGCAGCGGATCGCGAAGCTGCTGTTCGGCGGCAAGATCGCGCTCGGCGCGGTGCACACCTATCTCGAACTGTTCGCACGCTACTTCATCGACCTCACGCCGCAGGTCGCGCTGATCGCCGCGGTCAGCGCCGATCGCGACGGCAACCTGTACACGGGCCCGAACACCGAGGACACGCCGACCGTCGTCGAGGCCACCGCGTTCAAGGACGGCATCGTGATCGCGCAGGTCGACCGCATCGTCGACAAGGTGCCGCGCGTCGACATCCCGGGCGACCGCGTGCATTTCGTCGTCGAGGCCGGCCGGCCGTTCTACGTCGAGCCGCTGTTCACGCGCGATCCGGCCGCGATCACCGAAACGCAGATCCTCACCGCGATGCTCGCGATCAAGGGCATCTACGCGCCGTACGGCATCAAGCGCCTGAACCACGGGATCGGCTTCAACACGGCCGCGATCGAGCTGCTGCTGCCGACCTACGGCGAGAAGCTCGGGTTGAAGGGCAAGGTCTGTTCGCACTGGGCGCTCAACCCGCACCCGACGCTGATTCCCGCGATCGAGTCGGGCTGGGTCGAGCAGATCCACTGCTTCGGCTCGGAAGTCGGGATGGACGACTACATCCGCGCGCGCTCCGACATCTGGTTCACGGGCCCCGACGGGTCGCTGCGCTCGAACCGCGCGTTCTGCCAGACCGCCGGCCTCTATGCGTGCGACATGTTCATCGGCTCGACGCTGCAGATCGACCTGTCCGGCCATTCGTCGACGGTCACGGCCGAACGCATTGCCGGTTTCGGCGGCGCGCCGAACATGGGCAGCGACGCGCGCGGCCGGCGCCATCCGAGCGAGCCGTGGCTGAAGGCGGGCGCGGAAGCCGACCCCGACACGCCGGCGGCGCTCAGGCGCGGCCGCAAGCTCGTCGTGCAGATCGGCGAGACGTTCGGCGACAAGAACGTGCCGATGTTCGTCGAGAAGCTCGACGCGCTGAAGCTCGCCGACAAGCTGCAGCTCGACCTCGCGCCGATCATGGTCTACGGCGACGACGTCACGCACATCGTCACCGAGGAGGGGATCGCGAACCTGCTGATGTGCCGCGACAAGGACGAACGCGAGCACGCGATCCGCGGCGTCGCCGGCTATACGGAGATCGGCCGCGGCCGCGACCGGAAGATGGTCGAGCGGCTGCGCGAGCGCGGCGTGATCCGTCGCCCGGAGGATCTCGGCATCGATCCGCTCGACGCCGATCGCCGCTGGCTCGCCGCGCGTTCGATCAAGGATCTCGTGCACTGGTCGGGCGGGCTTTATGCGCCGCCGGCCCGGTTCCGCAACTGGTGAGGAAGAGGGCATGGAACAGTTGAACTATCGCTTCACCGCGCGCGAGCGCGCGAAGGGCGAGCAGGCCGCGGCGCTCGTCGGCGTGGTCGCATCGGGCAATCTCGAAGTGCTCGTCGAGCGCGTGTTGCCGGGCAACGAATGCGAGATCGACATCCGCACGGCGGCGGTCGGTTTCGGCGCGGTGTGGCAGGCTGTCGTGACGGATTTCGTCGAGCGGCGCACGCCGGGCGGCCTGAAGCTGTCGATCAACGACGGCGGCGCGCGGCCCGACATGGTGTCGCTGCGGCTCGCGCAGGCCGTGCGAGCGATCGAGGGAGATGCATGATGAACGACGCGATCCACGACGCGCCCGCATTCGTCGCGAATGGCGCGAGCTGGTACGAGGCGTCGGCGCGGCAGCGCATCGACGGCCTGCTTGACGCGGGCAGTTTCAGCGAATTCCTCGGCCCGGCCGAGCGCGTGACGAGCCCGCACCTGCCGCTGTTCGACCTGCCGCAGCAGTTCGACGACGGGATGGTGGTCGGCCACGGCCGGCTCGACGGCCGGTCGGTGTTCGTCGCCGCGCAGGAAGGCCGCTTCATGGGCGGCGCGTTCGGCGAAGTGCACGGCGCGAAGCTCACCGGGCTGCTGCGTGCCGCGCGCGAAACCGGCAAGCCGGTGTTGATCCTGTTCGATACGGGTGGCGTGCGGCTGCAGGAAGCGAACGCGGGCGAACTCGCGATCGCCGAGATCATGCGTGCGCTCGTCGAAGCGCGCGCGGCCGGCGTGCCGGTGATCGGGCTGATCGGCGGGCGCGCGGGCTGCTATGGCGGCGGCGGGTTGCTCGCCGCGTGCTGCTCGGCGCTCGCGGTGTCGGAGCAGGGGCGCATCAGCGTGTCCGGCCCTGAAGTGATCGAGACCAATCGCGGCGTCGAGGAATTCGATGCAAAGGACCGCGCGCTGATCTGGCGCACGATGGGCGGCAAGCACCGGCGGCTGATCGGCGGCGCGGACCGCTACGTGGCCGACACGCCCGACGCGTTCCGTGCGGCGGCGCTCGAGCTGATCGGCCGTGCGCCGACGTTCGATGCGGCGATGCTGCGCGCGGAACAGGCGCGCCTCGAAGCGCGCGTCGAACGGTTCGGCGCATGCGCGGATGCGCTCGACGTGTGGCGCGCGCTCGGTGCGGACGCGCCGGAAGCGATTCCCGGGATGCCCGACGATGCGTTCGCGAAACTCGCCGACCAACTGCAGGAGCCGCAGCATGACGCTCGATGAAGTCCTGAACTCGCTTTTTCCCAAAGGCCATTCGATCGCCCTTGATGGCGGCCTGCTGAGCGGCCACGCGGAACTGGCCGGCACGCGCGTCGACGTGATCGGCGTCGCCGACCGTTTGCCGTTCGGCATCGACGAGGCGCTGACGCTTGCATCGTGCGTGCTCGACACGATCGCGCGCGGCGGTGACACGCCGATCCTCGTGCTCGTCGACAGCGACAGCCAGCGGATGAGCAAGCGCGACGAACTGCTCGGCCTGAACGAAGGGCTGTCGCATCTCGCGAAGTGCCTGATGCACGCGGATCTCGCCGGGCACCGGACGATCGGCGTGCTGTACGGCCACACGGCCGCGGGCGCGTTCATCGCGACCGCGCTCGCGACGCGCACGCTGCTGGCGGTGCCGGGCGCCGAGCCGGAGGTGATGGACTTGCCGTCGATGTCGCGCGTGACCAAGCTGCCGATCGACGTGCTGAAGGAGATGGCGCGCTCGACGCCGGTGTTCGCGCCGGGGCTCGACAATCTCGTGAAGATGGGCGCCGTCGACGCCGTGCTCGATCCGGCCCGTGCGCTCGACGCACAGGTCGGCGAATGGCTCGGCAAGCCGGCCGACCGCGTCGACCGGCGCGCCGCGCGCGGCCGCCCGGTTGCCGCCGATGTGGCCCAGCGCGTCGAGGCGCTCGCGCGTGCCGCACGCTGAGCTGCCGCTGCGCCGCCACACGCTCGTCACGCTGACGGCGGCGGGGTGGGGCGCGGCATTCGCGCGTGATCCCGCGCTCGCGGCCGATCCGCTCGTGCGTGCGTGGGCCGAACGCGGCTGGCCGCTGATCGTGCGCCGCGCGTCGCCCGACGAGGCCGATGCCGGCTGCGTGCCGCTCGGCCTGCCGCTGCCGCCTTCCGCGGGCAAGCGGCGCATCGCGCTGAACGCGGCTGCCGACGCGCTTGCGACGGTCGGGCCGCTGCCCGCGTTGTCCGACGTGCTCGCCGCCGCGCCCGACGCATGGCGCACGGCGTTGCGCGAACTCGATACGCTTGGCGCGCGTTGCGGCGTGCAGGGCCGCGTGTTCGGCAGCCTTGCATGGCAGGCGCTGACGGGCGAGCCCTATCTGGGAGCGTCGTCCGATCTCGACATCGTGTTCCCGCTGCCGGCTCCCGCATCGCTCGCGTCGCTGCTCGACGGCCTCGCGGCGATCGACGCGCGCGCGCCGATGCGCATCGACGGCGAACTGCTGCGCGACGACGGCGCGGGCGTCAACTGGCGCGAACTGCAGGCGCGGCAGCCTGAAGTCGCGGTCAAGACCGCGATCGCCGTCGAGCTGATGCCGGCCGACGCATTCACCGGAGGGGCGCGATGAGCGCATGGGCTGCCTGCCGCGTACCTGCGCCGTCCGAAGCCGAGCGCATCGCCGAACTGGCCGAGCGCAGCCTCGTGTTCGAAATCGAGACCTATCCGAAGCCGGGGCTCGTCAGTCACGTCGACACCGGCAGTCACGCCGACATGGACGCCGCGACGTTCGCGCGCAGCGCTGCCGCGTTGCGGCCGTACTTCGCCGAGTTGGCCGACGCGGGCGCACGCGATGCGGACATGGCCGTGCTGCGCAAGATCGGCCTGCGTGCCGAGCACGCGATGCTTGGCGCGACCGGCGGCGTCAATACGCACCGTGGCGCGATCTTCGGGCTCGGGCTGCTGTGCGCGGCGGCGGGCCGGCGCGCGGTGCCGGGAACCATGCCGGCCGGGACGACGCTCGGCGCGTTCGTCTCCCGCCGCTGGGGCGCCGATATCCTCGGCGGCCCGCGCTTGCCCGACAGCCACGGCGAACGCGCGAGCCGCCGCTACGGCGTCGGTGGCGCGCGCCGCGAGGCGGCCGACGGTTTCACGACCGTCTACGCGGTCGGGCTGCCCGCGCTGCGTCGCGCGCAGCGTGACCTGCCTGGCGATCCGGAAGCCGCGCGCGTCGATGCGTGCTTCTCGCTGATCGCCGCGCTCGACGATACGAACCTGCTGCACCGGGGCGGGCAGGCCGGTCTCGACTTCGCGCGGGCGACCGCACGCGCGTTCGTGGCGCGCGGCGGCGTGCGCGCGCGCGATTGGCGGCTGCGCGCGGCTGCCGCGCATCGTGCGTTCGTTGCCCGGCGGCTGAGCCCGGGCGGCGCGGCCGACCTGCTCGCGATGAGCGTCTTCGTCGATGCGCTCGAAGTCGACGAGGGCGCACGATGACGCTGGCCATCCTCTGTTCGGGACAGGGCGCGCAGCGCGCCGACATGTTCGAGCTGACCGGCACCGCGCCGCAGGCCGACGCGTTGTTCGCGCACGCCGGCCGGCTCCTCGGCGACGATCCGCGCGCCTGGGTCCGGCAGGCCGGGCCGGATGCGCTGCGCGAGAACCGTGCCGCGCAGATTCTCTGTACGGTCCAGGCGCTTGCGGCTGCCGCGCTGCTCGACGCTCTGTGGCCGCGCCGACGCTGCGTCGCCGGCTACAGCGTCGGCGAAGTCGCGTCGTGGAGCGTCGCGGGGATGATCGAGCCGGACGCCGCGCTTGACCTGGCCGATGCGCGTGCGCGCGCCATGGATGCCGCGAGCGGCGGCGACGAGCGGATGGTGTTCGTACGCGGCCTGACGCGCGCGCAGCTCGCGAGGTTGTGCGACGGCCGCGATGCAGCGATCGCGATTGCGAACCCCGGCGACGCGTTCGTGGTCGCGGGGCGGCAGGTCGATGTCGATGCGGTGGCCGACGATGCATCGCGCGCCGGCGCACTGCGTGTCGCGCCCGTCTGCGTGCGGATCGCATCGCACACGCGCCGGCTCGCCGCGGCCGTGCCGGTGTTTCGCGCGTCGCTCGCCGCGACGCACGTGCGGCGGCCGCTGCCCGGCACGCGGCTGGTTTCGGGGATCGATGGCGCATCGGTGCTCGACGTCGACGCGGGCCTCGACAAGCTTGCGCGGCAGATCGCGGAGCCGGTCGAGTGGGCGGCCTGTCTTGCCGCTTGTGTGGAGGCCGGGGCGACCGCGTTCCTCGAGCTGGGACCCGGCCGCGCGCTGGCCGAGATGGCCGGCGGCGCCTATCCGGCGCTGCCGGCGCGCAGCCTCGCGGATTTCCGTTCCGTCGACGGCGTGGCGAGCTGGCTCGCACGCGTCGCGGCGGGCTGAACGACGGCGTGATAACGGGCCTGTAACCTGTTCGCCGGGCACGGGTTCTGCGCTGTGTGTTGCGCCGGCGCAGCAGCCTCGCAGCCGGTGCTTGCCACGCGAACTGGCGTCGCTAAAATGGCGCCCGCCATGAGACCCGCCGCCTTCCTTCTCGCCGCGCTTTGCTGCGCGGCGAGCGCCCACGCCAGCCAGATTCCGTCCGATGCCGCATCGGTCGGCACATACTTTTCGTATGACAATGCAGCGGCCGACGCGACCGTCGACCTGATCGGGCAGGCGCATCGTCGTGTGTTGCTGGCCGGCTATGCGCACGTGCCGCCGGCGGTGGCGAGCGCGTTGCGCGCGGCCCGCGCGCGCGGGGTCGAGGTGCGTGCCGTGCTCGTGCGTTCGCCGCGCGCGGGCCGGTACAGCGGCGCGGGCTATCTGAAATCCTCGGGTATCGACGTGGCGATCGATTCGCGGCATGGCGCTCCTGTGCCGCGCTTCGTGATCGTCGACGACAGCGTCGCGCTGACGACGCTGTCCGAAGGCGCGGCCGCGCATGCGGAAACGGTGAACGTGTTCCAGCGTGCCCCCGAGCTCGCGCAATCCTATGCGCAGTCGTTCTGGCGGCTGTACCGGCAGGCCGGCGGCCTCTGACCCTTGCCCTCGGCGCCGCGCGCGCCGGTGTGACCCTGCTTGCATCGGCACGGCCGATGAATCATGCTCGCTGACAGGCGCCGGCGCGGGTTTCGCGCATCCGGCGCAACGGCAGGGAGCCGATCGTGTTCGAGTGTTTTGCCGATCGCGCCGATGCCGGCCGCCAGCTGGCCGGCGCATTGCGCGATTACGCGGGGCGTAGCGATGTCGTCGTGCTGGCGTTGCCGCGCGGTGGCGTGCCCGTCGCGTATCCGGTCGCGTGTGCGCTGCATGCGCCGCTCGACGTGCTGGTCGTGCGCAAGCTCGGCGTGCCGGACGATCCCGAGCTCGCGATGGGCGCGATCGCGACGGGCGGTGCGATGCATCTGCAGCGTTCGGTGCTCCGCTCGATGCACGTGTCCGGCGAACAGCTCGACGACGTGATCGCGCGCGAGACGGCCGAACTGCATCGGCGCGAAGCGCTGTATCGCGGTGCCGCGCCGCCCCTGCCGGTCGAAGGGCGCATCGCGATCGTCGTCGACGACGGCGTCGCGACCGGCGCGTCGATGCGCGTCGCGCTGCAGGCGTTGCGCGAGCGTCACCCGGCGCGGATCGTGGCGGCTGTCCCGGTCGCGCCGGCCGGCGCGCGCCATCTGTTCGACGATCTCGCCGATGCGTTCGTCACGGTGTCGCTGCCGCTGTCGTTCTTCGGGATCAGCCAGTTCTACGCGCGCTTCGAGCAGACGAGCGACGACGAGGTACGGGCTTTGCTCGACGCCGCGCGGCCCTGACGCGGCATCACGTCCGCCTGATGCGGCGCGGGCGAGGGCGGCGGGTTTCGGCCCACACGAACACGCGCTGCAGCATCGGATGCACATCCCCATGCCAGCGCGCCCCCGTAAACAGCCCGTAGTGATCGCAGTCGGCGATGTCGATCCGGTAGCGTTCGTCGTCGGCGAGGCCGCTGCACAGGTCGAGCGCCGCGTGGGTCTGGCCGGCGCCCGTGACCTTGTCGCATGCGCCTTCGACGGTCAGCAGCGCGACGCCGCGCAACGCCGCCGGCTCGACGCGCCGGCCGCCCACGTCCCACGTGCCGAGCGCGAGGCTCATGCGCTGGAACACGATGTCGACCATATCGAGGAAATACTCGGCCGGCATGTCGAGCAGCGCCGTGTATTCGAGCAGCGCCCGCCGCGCGCCGGCGAGTCCGGTCATGTCGAAGCGCGACGCGGCCAGCGCGTACGCTTCGATCAGCGACAGGAAGCGTTGCGGGTACACGAGCGCGATCTCGCCCTGCTGCAGATAGGTCGGAAATACCTGGCGGCCGTGCCCCGCGAAACCGGGCGGCACGATGTCGATCAGGTGGCGGCGGCACCAGGCGAGCGAATGAGCGGCAGCGGCGGTGCCGAGCGCGCTCGGATTCCGGCGTGCGTCGAGCGGGCCGCCGATCAACGTGACGCTCGCGGGCGGCGGGAGGCCGCGCGCCGCGCGCAGCGCGAGCGCGCCGAGCGCCGGCACGGTCGCCTGGCACACGGCGACGACATGCAGCGGCCGGTCGTCCTGCGCGAGCCCGTCGACGAAACCGTCGAGCGTCGCGACATACTCATCGAGCCCGAAGCGGCCCGCCGCGAGCGGCACGTCGCGCGCATTGCGCCAGTCGGTCACGCAGACGTCGCCGTCGGCGAGCAGCGTCTCGACGGTTTCCCGCATCATCACGGCCGCGTGCCCGGCCAGCGGCGCGCACAGCAGCACCGTGCGCGGTGCATCGGCGCGCGTGAAGCGCCGCAGGTCGCAAAACGGCGTGCGTGCGACCACGCGCTCGCCGACGCCCGGCCATCCGATGTCGAAGTGCGGGGGCCCGTCCGGCGGCCCGAGCAGCGGCTCGAACAGGTCGTCGTAGCACGACGACGCGGCGTGCGGCAGCGTGGCCGCGGGCCACGCGTCGAACGCGTGCCGCGTCGCCGTGCGCCAGGCGCGCATCCATTCCCGCTGCTGCTCGACGAGGGCATACCACATGGCGAACCTTGGGGCGGAAGGGGGGTGAACTTGCATTATGGTCACTGTGGCCGGACACCGTGAGTCCCGCGCGCGTCCGGCTGATGCGCATCAAGCGCGGGGGCGCCAGGGCTGGCCGCGCTCGTTCCGTCAATTCGGCAAACTCGTGCGTGGCGCCGGCACCCGCCCGTTGCTGCCGGGAACGGACCCTGGGCGACGCCGCGCGATGCTGTTACAGTCGTCGCTCCCATTTCCCTCAAGCGGAGCGTTCGCGATGAAGCTGATCGGCATGCTGGATTCCCCGTTCGTGCGTCGGGTCGCCATTTCGGCGAAGCTGCTCGACCTGCCGTTCGAACACGAGTCGATCTCGGTGTTCCGTCATTTCGAGCAGTTCAGGGCGATCAACCCGGTCGTCAAGGCGCCGACGCTCGTGACCGGCGACGGGGCGACGCTGCTCGATTCGTCGCTGATCGTCGACTATCTCGATCACCTGGTCGCACCCGAGCGGCGCTTGCTGCCCGATACCGCCGATGCACGGTTGCGCGCACTCGTGCCGGTCGGCTTCGCGCTGGCGGCCGCCGAGAAGACCGTGCAGGTCGTCTACGAGCAGGCGCTGCGTCCGGCCGACAAGCAGCATGCGCCGTGGCTCGAGCGCGTGCTGAGCCAGATCGAGGGCGCATACGGCGCACTGGAGCCGCTCGTCGCGGCCGCGAACGGCTGGTTCGGCGGCGCGCGCCTGCTGCAGTCCGACGTGACGGCCGCGGTCGCGTGGCGCTTCACGCAGTTCATGGCGGCCGACTACCCGGTACTCGCGCGGATCGATCCGGCCCGTTATCCGGCGCTGGCCGCGCATTCGGCGCGGGCGGAAGCGCTGCCGGCGTTTGCCGAAACGCCGCTCGTCTAGTCGTCGCGGCGGCGCGCGACGCGGCCCCGCGTCGCGGTCCGTCGCCCGCTCGGCCTTGTCCGGCAAGCCTTTGCCGATTGTTCTCGGCGGCTGACAAGTGACTTCGCATTCGCGCCGTTTATCCGGAAGCGGCCGGTCCCTAGAATCCACTCCATCGAATCACGCATTGCCAGATGGAGCCGATGATGAAAGCCCTGATCGAATCGAGCCTGTACCACCCGTCCGTCGTGTTGCCGCTTGCCGCGCTGACGCAGTTGATGGTCGAGCGCGATTTCAATCTCAGTCAGGTCGGGCTGATCGTCGCGGCACGCGGTGCGCAGGCGGCGGTGTCGCGCTCGCGTGCGCTGTTGTTCTGCCGTCACTGCGAAGCTCAAGCGTGAGGGTGCTCGCGGCTGAAGGATGAAAAAAAGCCCGGCCGGCGCAAGCCGGTCGGGCGGATCGGATTCGATCGGGCCCCGGCTTCGGCCGGGGCTTTTTCATGTTGGAACGCTTATGCGCGTGCGGTCGATACGGCGGGCTCGTAGATTTCTCGCTCGTCGCCGTCGCGCAGCTGACGCACCAACTGGTGTGCCTCGCGGCGCGTCGCGACGGCCGGTGGCGAGCCCTTGAGCGGCTGGCGCGCGGTTTCGGCGAGCGCGACCACCGACACGATGCCGATCACGGCGGCGCCCATCATGTAGTACGCGGGCATCATCAGGTTGTGCGTGACGTCGACCAGCCACGCGGTCACGAGCGGGGTCGTGCCGCCGAACAGCGACACCGACACGTTGAAGCCGATCGCGAGCGCACCGTAGCGGATCTCGGTCGGGAACAGCGCCGGCAGCGCCGACGGCATCACGCCGGTGAAGCACGACAGCAGCACGCCGAGGATCAGCAGGCCGCCGAACACCGACACCGTGGTGCCCGCATGGATCAGCATCATCGACGGGATCGACAGTGCGAGCAGGCCGACGCAGCCGGCGAGCATCACGGGCTTGCGGCCGATCCGGTCGGACAGGCGGCCGGCGGCGAGCGTCAGCGGCATCATCAGCACCATCACGATCAGCACAAGCACGAGGCTGTGCGATTCGTCGAAGTGCAGCGTCGACGACATGAAGCTCGGCAAGTACGACAGCACCATGTAGTCGGTCACGTTGAAGATCAGCACGAGGCCGACGCACAGCAGCAGTGCGCGCCAGTTGCGCATCAGCGTTTCGCGGAAGCGCGCCTTCGGCACGGCCTTGTCCTGCGCTTCGCGCTCTTCTGCCTGGCGCTTGAACGCGGGCGTTTCCTCGAGCCTCATCCGGATGTAGAGACCGATCAGGCCAAGCGGGCCGGCGATCAGGAACGGCACGCGCCAGCCCCACGACAGCAGCGCTTCCTGCGACAGCGACGCGGTGAGCAGCGCGACGACGCCCGCACCCATCATGTAACCGATCAGCGTGCCGAACTCGAGGAAGCTGCCCATGAAGCCGCGGCGCTTGTCGGTCGAGAATTCGGCGATGAAGGTGGCCGCGCCGCCGTACTCGCCGCCGGTCGAGAAGCCCTGGACGAGGCGGGCGACGAGCAGCAGCACGGGCGCCATGATGCCGATCGATGCGTAGCTGGGGATCAGGCCGATTGCGAACGTGCCGACGGCCATCATGATCATCGTGGCGGCGAGCACGCGCTGGCGGCCGATGCGGTCGCCGAGCGGGCCGAACACCATGCCGCCGAGCGGACGCACGAGGAACGCGGCCGCGAACGTGCCGAAGGTTGCGAGCAGCTGCGCGGACGGGCTGCTGGACGGGAAGAACACCTTGCCGAGCGTGACGGCGATGTAGCTGTAGACGCCGAAGTCGAACCATTCCATCGCGTTGCCGATGGCCATCGCGCTGACGGCGCGCTTGAGGAGGCTCTGGTCGACGACGGTGATGTCGTCCGCGACGAGCGGGGCTTCGCCGGACGACGAAGTGGAGGAAGCAGCAGCGGTCGGGCTGACGTGTGTTGCGGTCAAGGTCATGCACTCCTTTGACTGCGCCGAACGGACGGGCCGTCCGACACGGTTTGCCGGTGAGCGCGGTGTCGCGTGCGGCGCGTCGGGGCAGGCCATTAAGCACTTACAGCACAAAAGGCGGTAAAGGGCCGTAAGGGGCTGCTTCGACGCGGGCCTGATGGGCCGTCGCGACAGTGCGCTCATGAAGAATGGGCCGCGTGATGCAGGCGGCAGATGCCGGTGCGGACGATGTCCGGCGTTCCGGCAAGCGCCCCGGAGGGGCAACGAAACGAGAAAAGCGGGCCTGTCGGGCGGGCTTTCCTGTGGGTGCAATTCCGGTCGAAGGGCCGATCCACCACGCGCGGACGGACTTCTCTCGAAATCGAATAGACAGAGATTGAATGTTGAAACAGGCGACATGATAGCACGATGACGGATGATCGTGCAAATTGCCGGGAGGCGCCCGTCTGGCGGGGCGTTCGGCGAGGGCGGCTCGGGTATGATCGGCGGCGCGCGGCGGGGCCGTGCCGCCCCTGGTGACGGGGGTCGAATTCACGAGGAACCGGATGACCGAACTGATGAGGATCGCGGCCCTGTTTGCCGCAACCGCGCTGGCCGAAATCGTCGGCTGTTACCTGCCGTGGCTCGTGCTGAAGGCGGGCCGGCCAATGTGGCTGCTGGTGCCGGCCGCGCTGTCGCTCGCGCTGTTCGCGTGGCTGCTGACGCTGCATCCGAGCGCGGCAGGGCGCACTTATGCCGCGTATGGCGGCGTGTATATCGCGGTGGCGCTGGTGTGGCTGCGGGTGGTCGACGGCGTCGCGCTGACCCGCTGGGACGTAGCCGGCGCGGCGCTCGCGCTCGGCGGGATGGCGGTCATCGCGCTGCAGCCGCGCGCGTGAGCGCGGCCGCGGCGCGTGCCGTCCGCTTCAAGCCGTTTCGGCGGCGTCCGCGTCGGCGGACCTGCGCCACACGCAGGTGCCCTTGACCGACTTGTCGAGCTCGTCGAGTTGCGCGAGGTGCGCGGCCAGTTCGTCGTCGCTCGCGGCCACCACGGCCAGGTCGAGCGCGGCGAGCGACACGCGCTGGCCGTTCGCTGCGCCGCCGTCGGCGCCCGCGTCGTCGAGCATGTCGATCACGAGGCTGTCCTGGCCGCGCGTCATCGCGAGATACACTTCGGCGAGCAGCTCCGAGTCGAGCAGCGCGCCGTGCAGCGTCCGGTGCGCGTTGCTGATGCCGAAGCGGTCGCACAGCGCGTCGAGCGAGTTGCGCTTGCCGGGGAACATCTGCTTGGCCTGCACCAGCGTGTCGATCACGCCGCCGCAATGTTCGGTGAACGGCGGCAGGCCGAGCCGCGCGAATTCGGCGTCGAGGAAGCCGAGGTCGAACGGCGCGTTGTGGATGATCAGCTCGGCGTCCTTCACGAAGTCGAGGATCTGGCTCGCGACTTCCGCGAATTTCGGCTTGTCGCTCAGGAATTCGGTCGTGAGCCCGTGCACCGCCAGTGCGCCCGGATCGCTGTCGCGCTCGGGGTTCACGTAGAAATGCAGGTTGTTGCCGGTAAGCCGTCGGTTCAGCAGCTCGACGCAGCCGATTTCGATGAGGCGGTCGCCCGTGCGGGCGTTCAGGCCGGTGGTTTCGGTATCGAGGATGATCTGGCGCATGTCGGGGAAAGCAAAGGAAGCAGGGGAGTGGACGGCGTTCAGGCCGTGAGCGATTCGACGCCGCGATTCGCGAGTGCGTCCGCGCGCTCGTTTTCCGGATGGCCCGCGTGACCCTTGACCCAGCGCCACTCGACCTCGTGCTGCGCGACGAGCGCGTCGAGCCGCTTCCACAGATCGGCGTTCTTCACGGGCGTCTTTGCCGCGGTGACCCAGCCCTTCTTCTTCCAGCCGTGGATCCACTCGCTGATGCCTTTCTGCACGTATTGCGAGTCGGTATGCACGATCACCTGGCACGGCCGTTTCAGCGCCTCGAGCGCGGCGATCACGCCCATCAGCTCCATGCGGTTGTTGGTCGTGTTGGGCTCGCCGCCGAACAGCTCCTTCTCCTTGTCGCCGTAGCGCATCAGTGCGCCCCAGCCGCCGGGGCCGGGGTTGCCCTTGCAGGCGCCGTCGGTATAGATGTCGATCGTATCGGTTGTCATGAATGTTCTTGGTGGGTAGTCGGGGAGGCCGCCGGCGTCAGGCCTGGTGCGAGCACGGGCTTCTTCATCCTGATCTGGCCGACGAGGCGCATGCCGCGCACGCGCTTGACGGCCGTCACCATGTAGACGGCGCCGAAGATCGGCCACCAGCGGTCGCCGGCGGCCTCCATGAAGCCGTAGCGCGCCAGCCACTGGTCGGTGACGAGCGGCGGCCGGTAACAGCCGAAGCGGCCGCGTTCGAGGTCGAAGCCGAGCAGCTTGATCCAGTCCTTGAGCCGGATGAACGCGATCTGGTCGCGCGTGGCCGGCACGAACGGACGGTTTGCCATGCGTCCGAACGATTGCCGCATGCCCCACAGGCTGAGCGAATTGAAGCCGGTGATCACGAGCTGGCCTTCCGGCATCAGCACGCGCTCGGCCTCGCGCAGCAGCCGGTGCGGATCGGACGTGAATTCGAGCGTGTGCGGCATCACGATCAGGTCGACGCTCTGCGACTCGAACGGCAGGTCGAGCAGGTCGCACCAGGTCGTGCTGCGGCCGTCGGGCGCGTGCTCGGGTGCATGCGCTTCGCGGGCCCATGGATACTGGTAGGGCGCGCTCGCGCCGCTCGCCGGATCGAGCACGAGGCCGCGATACGGCATGCGGTTCTCGCGCAGCGCGTCGAGCTGCGGCAGGCCGAGCTGCAGTGCGTGAAACCCGAAGACGTCGGACACGATCCGGTCGAGCTGCGCCTGCTCCCAGCCCAGCACGTAGCGGCCGGGCGGTGAGTCGGTCCAGGCGGGCCAGTCTATAATTTGACGGTCAGACATAACGATGATTGCGCGCCCATGAACGAGCTGGAATACGTGCCGGTTCCGGCATTCGAAGACAACTATATCTGGCTCGTCTCGGACGGCCGCGATGCGATCGCCGTCGATCCGGGTGAAGCCGCGCCGGTGCGCCGGGTTCTAGCCGAACGAGGCTGGCGGTTGACCGCTATTTTACTCACGCACCATCACGCCGACCACGTCGGCGGTGTCGCGGCACTGCGCGATGGCCAACCGGACGATGTTCCGCTCGTCGTTTACGGCCCCGCTGCCGAGGCGATCGGCGTGGTCACGCGGCCGCTTTCGGGCGGCGCGCGCGTGACGCTCGACGCGCCGGCCGTCGCGTTCGACGTGCTCGACGTGCCGGGCCATACGCGCGGCCACATCGCCTATTTCCAGGCGGCCGGGCAGGGCAACGCGGCGCCGCACGTGTTCTGCGGCGACACGCTGTTCTCGTGCGGTTGCGGGCGCCTGTTCGAAGGCACGCCCGCGCAGATGCTCGCGTCGCTCGACGCGCTCGCGGCACTGCCGGGCGACACGCACGTGCATTGCGCGCACGAATACACGCTGTCCAACATCCGCTTCGCGCTTGCGTGCGAACCCGGCAATGCGGCGCTCGCCACGTGGCGCGACGACGCGCAGGCGCTGCGTGCGCGCGGCGTGCCGACATTGCCCACTACGATCGCGCACGAGCGTGCCGTTAACCCGTTCATGCGTGCGGACAGCGATGCGATCCGCGCGACGCTCGAGGCCGAGTTGCACGAAACAGTGCCGGATCGTCTGACGGCGTTCACGCTGATGCGCGAGTGGAAAAACCGGTTCCGATGATGATTTCCGGAGGACTCCAAAGCTCATGCGGTGCCTGTAAAAATTGCTCCAAATGTAGGATTTCGCTGAGTTTTCGGTGTTTTTATTGACGTGAAGCACGCACTTCCGTAGTATCGCCTGCAATTTCCAGCCGTCGGAAGCAGAGAATTTCATGCGACTTATATTGAGTGCGATGGTGGTTCTGCTGCTCGCCGCTTGTGCGAGCCAGGCCCCTGTCGCCAACAACGCCGCCGATTCGCAGGCGACGTCCACCTACCTCCGTAAATCAGCCACCGCCAAAGAAACCGTCGACGTCGACAAGCAATCCGTCGGCGATCTGACCAGTGCGGATTCCGATCTCTGGGGCCGCATCCGCCGCGGTTTCCAGATGCCCGACCTGCAGACCGACCTCGTCGACATGCAGACCACGTGGTATACGCAGCGCCCGGATTACGTGCAGCGCATGACCGAGCGCTCGCAGAAGTACCTGTACCACATCGTCGAGGAACTCGAGGCGCGTCACATGCCGACCGAGCTCGCGCTGTTGCCGTTCATCGAGTCCGCGTACAACCCGCAGGCGCTGTCGGTCGCGAAGGCGGCCGGCATGTGGCAGTTCATGCCCGGCACGGGCCGTACGTACAACCTGAAGCGCAACATGTGGCAGGACGAGCGCCGTGACGTGCTCGCGTCGACGAGCGCCGCGCTCGACTACCTGTCGCGCCTGCATGACATGTTCGGCGACTGGTATCTCGCGCTGGCCGCATACAACTGGGGCGAGGGCAACGTGCAGCGCGCGATCGCGCGCAACCAGGCGGCCGGCCTGCCGACCGACTACCTGAGCCTGCGCATGCCGAACGAGACGCGCAACTACGTGCCGAAGCTGCAGGCGGTGAAGAACATCATCGCGAATCCGCAGCAGTACGGCCTGACGCTGCCGGACATCCCGAACCACCCGTATTTCGTGACGGTCACGACGTCGCGCGACATCGACGTGGCGGTGGCCGCGAAGCTCGCGAACCTGTCGCTCGACGAATTCCGTTCGCTGAACCCGTCGTTCTCGAAGCCGGTGATCCTCGGCGCGACCGAGCCGCAGATCCTGCTGCCGTTCGACAACGCGTCGGCGTTCGAGAAAAACCTGAAGGCGTACAACGGCCAGCTCTCGTCGTGGACCACCTATACGGTCAGCGAGCGTGCGCGGCCGGCCGCGATCGCCGAGAAGATTGGCGTGGACGCCGATACGCTGATGTCGATCAACAAGATTCCGGCCGGCATGCGCCTGAAGCCCGGCTCGACGATCGTCGTGCCGCGCGGCGATGACGACGACGAGGACATCAGCGCCGACGTCGCCGAAAACGGCGTGCTCGCGATGGAACCCGACGTGCCCGACACGCGCAAGATGCTGATCCGCGTGCGCCGCAAGCAGTCGATGGCGGCGATCGCCGGCCGCTACGGCGTGTCGGTCGGCCAGCTCAAGGCGTGGAACCGCACGCACCGCGATCTCGTGATGCCGGGCCAGGCGCTCGTGCTGCACGTGCCGGTCGGCCGGTCGGTGCCGGCGGAACCCGGTCCGGAACGGATCGCGACGTCGGCCGGCGGTGCGCACATCGAGCGCGCGAGCCTGGCGGTGGGCGGCAAGTCGCACGGCGCGAAGCGCGGCGCGGCAAAGCCGGCAGCCAGACCGGCGAAGGCGGCGCCTGCGAAAGCGGCGCCGGCCAAGGCTGCAGCGCACAAGGGCAAGAAGAAGTAACGCACTCGCGAGCGCATCGTGCGGCCGGCCCGGTTCGCGCGATTGCGCTATCATCCGACGAAATGCGACGAAACGCCGTCACCGAGGTGACGGCGTTTTTGTTTGTGTACGGCGCCGGGTGCCGCCGTGAATGTCTACCTATAACAAGGGGAAGTGATGTCGTCGGTGCAGGTCAGGGTGCTCGCGCTGTTTTCGGTCGGGTATTTCGTGTCGTATGTGTTTCGCGGCGTCAATCTGGGCTTCGCGCCGTTCGTCACGCACGAGCTCGGGTTGTCGGCCGCCGATCTCGGTCTGCTCACCAGTCTTTATTTCCTCGGCTTCGCCGGCGCGCAGATCCCGGCCGGCGTGATGCTCGACCACTTCGGCCCGCGGCGCGTGACGGCCGGCATGCTGCTGTTCGCGGCCGCCGGCGCGGCCGTGTTCGGCGCCGCGCACAGCCTCGGCACAATGATGGCCGGCCGGCTGCTGATCGGTGTCGGCGTATCGGTGTGTCTCGGCGCGGCGTTCAAGGCGCTCGCGCAGCATTTTCCGGTCGGCCGGCTGCCGCTTGTCAACGGCCTCGTGATGGCCGTGGGCGGCCTCGGCGGCGTGGTGGTCGGCTCGCCGCTGACCTGGCTGCTCGGCTGGACGAGCTGGCGCGCGATCTGTTTCGGCCTTGCGGTGCTGACGGTGATCGTCGCGGCGTCGATCGGGCTGGGCGCGCCGGAAGCGAAGCAGGTGCGCCACCAGGGCGGGATCGTCAGCCAGTTCAAGGGCACGTGGCATATCCTGAGCAGCCGTGCGTTCTGGAAGATCTCGTCGTTCTCCGTCGTCACGCAGGGCGTGTTCTACGCGATGCAGTCGCTGTGGGTCGGGCCGTACCTGCGCGACGTCGCGGGGTTCGATGCGCCGCATGCCGCGCGCCTCGTGTCGGTGCTCGGCTTCGCGATGATGGCCGGCTGCGTCGGCTTCGGCGCCGCCGCGCGCGTGCTCGAGCGGCGCGGCGTGTCCGTATACGCGTTCTGCGGGGTCGGCATGGCGCTGTTCGTCGCGACGCAGGCCGCGATCGTCGCGCGCGTGCCGTTGCCGCCCGCCGTGCTGTGGGCCGCATACGGGATGTTCGGTGGCGTCGGCATCCTGACCTACGCGGTGATGGCCGGGCATTTTCCCGCTCACCTGATCGGTCGCGCGAACACGACGCTCACGCTCGTGATCTTCCTGCTGATCTTTGCGTTCCAGATCGGTGTCGGCGCGGTGCTGTCGCGCTGGCCCGCGGTCGACGGCCACTATCCGGCCGCCGCGCACTTCACGGCATGGGGCGTGCTGCTCGCGCTGCAGCTCGCGAGTGCAGTCTGGTACGTCTGGCCTGCGCGCGGCGCTGGTCAAGCACACTGATCCGGCGGTACGCTGGGGGCAGGGCGGGCACGTAAATGGGGCCGCAGCGCATGCGTCGCGTCGCCGGGCGCGGCATGCGCACGATCGGACGGCCATATCAATTGAAGATAGGGCCATTTTCAGGCTATAATTTGAAAGTTTGTGCTGATCAACCTCGCACCCTAGCGCCTACCTCATTCATCCCGTTCATCCGCCGCACGCCGCCTGCCGGGCGATGCCGCGAAGCCTCGTGCGCCACGCGCCGGGTTCGCGTCTCGACAGCGCAGGCCGCGTCCAGCAAGCGACCACGCGCGCTCACGCAGCGCGGCGCTCGCGCGGCAGGGTAAACAGGTCGGCAGCAGGGTGTTCCCCAAGGAGCCTCCCGTGTTGCCGTCTTTTACTCCCGCCTTGCTTGCACTCGCCGACGGCACGGTCTTTCGTGGTTATTCGATCGGGGCCGAAGGCCACACGATCGGCGAAGTCGTGTTCAATACCGCGATCACCGGCTATCAGGAAATCCTGACTGATCCGAGCTACTCGCGCCAGATCGTCACGCTCACCTATCCGCATATCGGCAACGTCGGCGTCAATGCCGAAGACGTCGAAGCCACGAAAGTCCATGCCGCCGGCCTGATCATCCGTGATCTGCCCTCGCTCGCATCGAACTTCCGCATGGACCGCACGCTCGGCGATTACTTGCGCGACGAAGGCGTCGTCGCGATCGCCGGTATCGACACCCGCAAGCTGACCCGCATCCTGCGCGACAAGGGCGCGCAGAACGGCTGCATCCTGACGGGCTCGGACGACGAAGCGAAGGCAATCGAGCTCGCGCGCTCGTTCCCGGGTCTCGCGGGCATGGATCTCGCGAAGGTCGTGTCGACCACGAAGCCGTTCGAGTGGAAGCAGACCGAATGGCGCCTCGAAGGCGGCTACGGCATGCAGGAAGCGCCGAAGTACCGCGTCGTCGCCTACGATTTCGGCGTCAAGTACAACATCCTGCGCATGCTCGCGGAGCGCGGCTGCCACGTGACGGTGCTGCCGGCCCAGGCGAGCGCGGAAGATGCGCTCGCGCTGAATCCGGATGGCGTCTTCCTGTCGAACGGCCCCGGCGATCCGGAACCATGCGACTACGCGATCGCGGCCACGAAGCAATTCATCGAGCGCGGCGTGCCGACCTTCGGCATCTGCCTGGGTCACCAGATCATGGGCCTCGCGGTCGGCGCGAAGACGCTGAAGATGAAGACGGGCCACCACGGCGCGAACCACCCGGTGAAGGATCTCGGCGACGGTCGTGTCGTGATCACGTCGCAGAACCACGGCTTCGCGGTCGATGCGGATTCGCTGCCGGTCAATGCGCGTGTGACGCACGTGTCGCTGTTCGACGGCACGCTGCAGGGTTTCGAGCTGACCGACAAGCCGGCATTCTGCTTCCAGGGCCACCCGGAAGCGTCGCCCGGCCCGCACGACATCGGCTATCTGTTCGACCGTTTCACCGCGCTGATGGACGCGGCGAAGCAGCGCAACGCCTAACGTCAACGACGCAACTGAAGCTCGGGAGATTCGCATCATGTTCGGCCACGCACTCGGCATCACGGATATCTGGACCTACGTGTTCGGCGTGATCTTCATCATCCTGCTGCCGGGGCCGAACTCGATGTACGTGCTGTCGCTCGCGGCGCAGCGCGGCGTGAAGGCCGGCTATCGGGCGGCGTGCGGCGTGTTCGTCGGCGATACGGTGCTGATGGTGCTGTCCGCCGCCGGCGTCGCGTCGCTGCTGAAGGCGAATCCGCTGCTGTTCTCCGTCGTCAAGTACGGCGGCGCCGCGTATCTGCTGTACATCGGCACCGGCATGCTGCGCAGCGCGTGGAGCAAGCTGCGCGCGCGTGGCGATGTGCCGGTCGATGCACCGCCGGCCGTCGACGGTGAGCGGCCGTTCCGGAAAGCGCTGATCGTGAGCCTGCTGAATCCGAAGGCGATCCTGTTCTTCATCTCGTTCTTCATCCAGTTCGTCGACCCGGCATTCCCGCATCCCGCGCTGTCGTTCGGCGTGCTCGGGGCGATCGCGCAATGCGCGAGCTTCCTGTACCTGAGCACGCTGATCTTCGCGGGTGCGCGGCTCGCCGAGCACTTCCGCCGCCGCCGCAAGCTTGCAGCAGGCGCGGCGAGCAGCGTGGGCGGCCTGTTCATCGGATTCTCGGTGAAGCTCGCGCTCGCCACGATGAGCTGAGCGCAGCCGGCCGACCCACGACAACGATTACTTATTGAATTCACAAGCCATGCCAAAACGCACAGACATCAAGAGCATCCTCATCATCGGCGCCGGCCCGATCATCATCGGCCAGGCGTGCGAGTTCGACTATTCGGGCGCGCAGGCTTGCAAGGCGTTGCGTGAGGAGGGCTACAAGGTCGTTCTCGTCAACAGCAACCCGGCGACGATCATGACCGACCCGAACACGGCCGACGTGACCTATATCGAGCCGATCACGTGGGAAGTCGTCGCGCGCATCATCGAGAAGGAGCGCCCGGACGCGATCCTGCCGACGATGGGCGGCCAGACCGCGCTGAACTGCGCGCTCGACCTGCACCACCACGGCGTGCTCGAGAAGTTCGGCGTCGAGCTGATCGGCGCGTCGCCGGAAGCGATCGACAAGGCGGAGGACCGCCAGAAGTTCAAGGAAGCGATGACCAAGATCGGTCTCGGTTCGGCGAAGTCGGGCATCGCGCACTCGATGGAAGAGGCGACCAAGGTGCACGCCGAGATCATGGCGGAGACGGGCGGCAGCGGCTACCCGGTCGTGATCCGTCCGTCGTTCACGCTCGGCGGTTCGGGCGGCGGCATTGCCTACAACCGCGAAGAGTTCGAGGAAATCTGCAAGCGCGGCCTGGATCTTTCGCCCACGCGCGAGCTGCTGATCGAAGAATCGCTGCTCGGCTGGAAGGAATACGAGATGGAAGTCGTGCGCGACCGCGCCGACAACTGCATCATCGTCTGCTCGATCGAAAACCTCGACCCGATGGGCGTGCACACCGGCGACTCGATCACGGTCGCGCCGGCGCAGACGCTCACCGACAAGGAATACCAGATCCTGCGTAACGCGTCGCTCGCGGTGCTGCGCGAGATCGGCGTCGACACGGGCGGCTCGAACGTGCAGTTCTCGATCAACCCGAAGGACGGCCGCATGGTTGTCATCGAGATGAACCCGCGCGTGTCGCGTTCGTCGGCGCTCGCATCGAAGGCAACGGGCTTCCCGATCGCGAAGGTCGCGGCGAAGCTGGCCGTCGGCTACACGCTCGACGAGCTGAAGAACGAAATCACCGGCGGCCAGACCCCGGCGTCGTTCGAGCCGACGATCGACTACGTCGTCACGAAGATCCCGCGCTTCGCGTTCGAGAAATTCCGCGAAGCCGATTCGCGCCTGACGACGCAGATGAAGTCGGTCGGCGAAGTGATGGCGATCGGTCGCACGTTCCAGGAATCGTTCCAGAAGGCGCTGCGCGGCCTCGAAGTCGGTGTCGACGGTCTCGACGAGAAGTCGACCAACCGCGACGAGATCGCGATCGAGATCCACGAGCCGGGCCCGGACCGCATCTGGTACGTCGGCGATGCATTCCGCATCGGCATGACGGCCCAGGAAATCTTCGCGGAAACCGCGATCGACCCGTGGTTCCTCGAGCAGATCGAGCAGATCATCCTGAAGGAAAAGGCGCTCGGCGGCCGCACGCTCGCGTCGCTGTCGTTCGACGAACTGCGCTACCTGAAGCAGAGCGGCTTCTCCGACCGCCGCCTCGCGAAGCTGCTCGGTGCGACGCCGGAAGACGTCCGCAAGCGCCGCGTCGAACTCAACGTGCGCCCGGTCTACAAGCGCGTCGACACCTGCGCGGCGGAATTCGCGACGAAAACCGCGTACATGTACTCGACCTATGAGGAAGAGTGCGAGGCGCAGCCGACCACCAACAAGAAGATCATGGTGCTGGGCGGCGGCCCGAACCGGATCGGCCAGGGCATCGAGTTCGACTACTGCTGCGTGCACGCGGCGCTCGCGATGCGCGAGGACGGCTACGAAACGATCATGGTCAACTGCAACCCGGAAACGGTGTCGACCGACTACGACACGTCCGACCGCCTGTACTTCGAGCCGCTGACGCTCGAGGACGTCCTCGAGATCGTCGACAAGGAAAAGCCGGTCGGCGTGATCGTCCAGTACGGCGGCCAGACGCCGCTGAAGCTTGCGCTCGACCTCGAGGCGCACGGCGTGCCGATCGTCGGCACGTCGCCGGACATGATCGACGCGGCCGAAGACCGCGAACGCTTCCAGAAGCTGCTGCAGGACCTCGGCCTGCGCCAGCCGCCGAACCGCACCGCGCGCGCCGAAGACGAGGCGCTCAAGCTCGCCGAGGAAATCGGCTACCCGCTGGTCGTGCGCCCGTCGTACGTGCTCGGCGGCCGCGCGATGGAAATCGTCCACGAGCCGCGCGACCTGGAGCGCTACATGCGCGAGGCCGTGAAGGTGTCGAACGATTCGCCGGTGCTGCTCGACCGCTTCCTCAACGACGCGATCGAGTGCGACGTCGACTGCATCTGCGACGGCGAAGCCGTGTTCATCGGCGGCGTGATGGAACACATCGAGCAGGCGGGCGTCCACTCGGGCGACTCGGCATGCTCGCTGCCGCCGTACTCGCTGTCGAAGGAAACCGTGGCCGAGCTGAAGCGCCAGACGGGCGCGATGGCGAAGGCGCTGAACGTGGTCGGCCTGATGAACGTGCAGTTCGCGATCCAGCAGGTGCCGCAGGCGGACGGTTCGAAGCAGGACATCATCTACGTGCTGGAAGTGAACCCGCGCGCATCGCGCACGGTGCCGTACGTGTCGAAGGCGACCAGCCTGCCGCTCGCGAAGATCGCGGCGCGCGCGATGGTCGGCCAGAAGCTCGCGCAGCAGGGCGTGACGAAGGAAGTCGAGCCGCCGTACTTCAGCGTGAAGGAAGCGGTGTTCCCGTTCGTCAAGTTCCCGACCGTCGATCCGGTCCTCGGGCCTGAAATGCGTTCGACCGGCGAAGTGATGGGCGTCGGCCAGACGTTCGGCGAAGCGCTGTTCAAGTCGCAGCTCGCGGCCGGTTCGCGCCTGCCGGAGTCGGGCACGGTGCTGCTGACCGTGATGGACGCCGACAAGCCGAAGGCAGTCGAAGTCGCGCGCATGCTGCACGACCTCGGCTACCCGATCGTCGCGACCAAGGGCACGGCTGCCGCGATCGAAGCGGCCGGCGTGCCGGTGAAGGTCGTGAACAAGGTGAAGGACGGCCGTCCGCACATCGTCGACATGATCAAGAACGGCGAGATCGCACTCGTGTTCACGACGGTCGACGAGACGCGCCAGGCGATCGCCGATTCGCGTTCGATCCGCATGAGCGCGCAGGCGCACAAGGTCACGTACTACACGACGATGTCGGGCGCGCGCGCGGCGGTTGAAGGCTTGCGCTACCTGAAGGATCTGGAAGTCTATGATTTACAAGGTCTTCACGCTCGCCTAAACTAAGCGGTCAGTTTCCTGTCGAAGCAATACGTGCCGCGGTTAAGCGGTGTTTCCGGTTCATCGGAAACGCGCTTAATCGCGGTGATTTTTTTTAAAGCCGTTTTTAGCGATTGAGCCGTTTATGAGCACCATTCCGTTGACAAAGCGTGGCGCAGAACTCCTGCGCGATGAATTGCAGCGCCTCAAGTCCGTCGAGCGGCCGGCCGTGATCAACGCGATCGCGGAGGCCCGCGCACAGGGCGACCTGTCCGAAAACGCCGAATACGATGCCGCTAAGGAAAAGCAGGGCTTCATCGAGGGTCGTATCGCGGAACTCGAATCGAAGCTGTCGGCCGCGCAGGTCATCGATCCCACCGTGCTCGATGCCGAAGGCCGTGTGGTCTTCGCATCGACCGTCGAACTCGAGGATCTCGAGTCGGGCGACACCGTCAAGTACCAGATCGTCGGTGACGACGAAGCCGATATCGATCACGGCCTGATCTCGGTCAGCTCGCCGATCGCGCGCGCGCTGATCGGCAAGTCCGAAGGCGACGTCGCTGCCGTGCAGGCGCCGAGCGGCGTGCGCGAGTACGAAATCATCTCGGTCAGCTACATCTGACGCGGGGCGACGTGATGCCGCATCGCGTGTTCCGCCTGCTGTCGGCCGTGTGGGTCGGCAGCCTGCTGACGATCGGGTATGCGGTCGCGCCCGTGCTGTTCAAGACGCTCGAGCGGATGACGGCCGGTTCGGTCGCCGCCCAGCTGTTCCGTATCGAGGCAATCCTCGGTGTCGTGTGCGGCGTGCTGCTGCTCGCGTTGTCGAACCAGCAGGTGCGGCGCGGCAGCAGCGACTATCGCCGCGTGCGCTGGATCGTCGCCGCGATGGTCGTGTGCGTGCTGGTCGGGTATTTCGCGCTGCAGCCGTTCATGAACGCGCTGCGGGTGGCTGCGATGGATGCGGGCACGGATATCGCGAACTCGCCGTATGCGAGCCGCTTCGGGATGCTGCACGGCGTCTCGAGCGTGTTCTACCTCGTCGAGAGCGTGCTGGGGCTGATGCTGATCTGGCGTTTGCCGGCGCGCGACGCCTGAGGCGAGCGCCGCGCAGGCCCGGTCGATGCCGGGCCTGCGGGCAGGGTGGCGGTACGGCGTAAGCCGTGCCGCCCCGATGCTTACTTGTCCTGGAACGGACGCTTGGTGCTGGCCTGGCGCTTCTTGGCGCGCTTCACGTTACCGCCTGCCGTCACGCGCTCGTTGCCGCGCACGACGACCTTCGTCGGCTTCGGACGACGCACGGGGCTCGCGTTCGGCGACACCTTGACGACCTTGACGGTGCGCGGTGCACGGCCTTTCTTGTCGTCGACGACTTCAGCCGCGCTCGGCACGGTGCCGGCACGACGGCCGCGGGCCGGGGCCGCTGCGGCGGCTTCGGGCTTCCAGATCACCAGCAGCTTGCCGATGTGCTGGATCGGCGCCGCGCTCAGGCGATCGCAGATCTCGTCGTAGATTGCGATGCGCTCGTCGCGCTCGTCGCCGAACACGCGGATCTTGATCAGTTGGTGCGCGTCGAGGTGCACCTTGATTTCCTTCAGCACGGCGTCGGTCAGCCCTTCGGCGCCGATCAGCACGACGGGCTTGAGCGCATGGGCCTGGGAGCGCAGCGCGGAGCGCTCGGCGGGAGAAAGCGAAAGGGCGGGCATGGAAATGTCGAAATCTAAATAAGGGCGCGCTGACTGAATAGCAATCGCGGGAAGTTACCGCGTCAGCCGTGCGCCGAAACCACGTAAAATCGCGGCTTGGGCCTGAAAAGGGGCCGCAGCCGCGCGAAGAAGACGCGTATTATCCGCTAAAAGCGCGGCTTCACGAAGCAATTGGCAGCAATCTCTCTCTCGAATGGCAAAAAACCGCTTCAACCAGCACTGGCTGCACGACCACATCAACGACCCCTACGTCAAAATGGCGCAGCGGGAGGGCTATCGCGCGCGCGCCGCGTACAAGCTGAAGGAAATCGACGAGCAGGACAAGCTGATCCGTCCGGGCCAGGTGATCGTCGATCTCGGCGCGACGCCGGGCAGCTGGAGCCAGTATGCCCGCAACAAGCTCGCGCAGGGCAAGAAGCGTGACGCGGAGCGCGAAGGCGGCATCGACGGCACGATCGTTGCGCTCGATATCCTGCCGATGGAGCCGATCGCCGACGTCCACTTCCTCCAGGGTGACTTCCGCGAGGATGAAGTGCTCCACCAGCTCGAGGAAGTGCTCGAAGGGCGCGCGGTGGACCTTGTTATTTCCGACATGGCCCCCAACCTCTCCGGCGTGGCCTCGGCGGACGCGGCGCGCATCGAGCATCTCTGCGATCTGGCGCTCGAATTCGCGCAGAATCATCTGAAGCCGGACGGTGCGCTGCTCGTGAAATGCTTTCACGGCAGCGGCTACAGCCAGATCGTCGAGAAATTCAAACAGCAGTTTAAGACCGTCGCGCCGCGCAAGCCGAAGGCGTCCCGCGACAAATCGTCCGAAACGTTCATTTTGGGTCGGCATCTGAAACGTCCGCGCTGATGCGCGACGGGGTGCCGCAAACGGGCTCCGGCCCTTGCCAGACAAGCGAAGCGCTATCGCGGCGGTTGTCAATGCTTATGGCGAGGGTGGTCGGACTGGATTAGAATGACCGAGGGGCGCCGCAAGGAAAATGTAGGCGCTCGTCTACGAGTGAAGGAGTGGTGCTTTGAACAACAATATGTTTTCGAAGGCAGCGGTGTGGCTGGTGATCGCACTGGTGCTGTTTACGGTGTTCAAGCAGTTCGACAAGCCCCGCGTCCAGGAAGGCGTGTCCTATTCGCAGTTCATGGACGACGCCAAGAACGGCAAGGTCAAGAACGTCATCGTTCAGGGGCGCAACCTCACCGTCACTCCGGCTGATGGCCAGAAATACCAGATCGTGTCGCCCGGCGACATCTGGATGGTCGGCGATCTGATGAAGTACGGCGTGCAGGTCAGCGGCAAGGCCGATGACGAGCCGAACGCGCTGATGTCCGCGCTGTACTACCTCGGGCCAACGATCCTGATCATCGTGTTCTGGTTCTACATGATGAGGCAGATGCAGGGGGGCGGCAAAGGCGGTGCCTTTTCGTTCGGCAAGTCGCGAGCGCGGCTGATCGACGAGAACAACAACGCAGTGAACTTCTCCGACGTCGCGGGCTGCGACGAAGCGAAGGAAGAAGTGTCCGAGCTCGTCGACTTCCTGCGCGATCCGCAGAAATTCCAGAAGCTGGGCGGCCGCATTCCGCGCGGCGTGCTCCTCGTCGGCCCGCCGGGTACCGGCAAGACGCTGCTCGCTCGCGCGATCGCCGGTGAAGCGAAGGTGCCGTTCTTCAGCATCTCGGGTTCGGACTTCGTCGAAATGTTCGTCGGCGTCGGCGCGGCCCGCGTGCGCGACATGTTCGAGCAGGCGAAGAAGCATGCGCCGTGCATCGTGTTCATCGACGAAATCGACGCGGTCGGTCGTCATCGCGGCGCCGGCATGGGCGGCGGCAACGACGAACGCGAACAGACGCTGAACCAGATGCTGGTCGAGATGGACGGCTTCGAGGCGAACTCGGGCGTGATCGTGATCGCTGCGACCAACCGTTCCGACGTGCTCGACAAGGCGCTGCTGCGGCCGGGCCGTTTCGACCGCCAGGTCTACGTCGGCCTGCCGGACATCCGCGGCCGCGAGCAGATCATGCGTGTGCACCTGCGCAAGGTGCCGATCGCGAACGACGTCGATGCGGCAGTCATTGCACGCGGCACGCCGGGTTTCTCGGGCGCCGATCTCGCGAACCTCGTGAACGAGGCTGCGCTGTTCGCGGCACGCCGCGGCAAGCGTATCGTCGAGATGCAGGATTTCGAGGACGCGAAGGACAAGATCTTCATGGGTCCGGAGCGCAAGTCGGCCGTGATCCGCGAGGAAGCGAAGCGTGCGACCGCTTACCACGAGTCGGGCCACGCGGTGGTCGCGAAGCTGCTGCCGAAGGCCGACCCCGTGCACAAGGTCACGATCATCCCGCGCGGCCGTGCGCTGGGCGTCACGTGGCAGTTGCCGGAGCATGACAACGAAACGTACTCGAAGGACTACCTGCTGGACCGCCTCGCGATCCTGTTCGGTGGCCGGGTGGCGGAAGAGCTGTTCATGAACCTCGTCAGCACCGGCGCATCGGACGACTTCAACAAGGCGACCCAGACGGCGCGGGCGATGGTGGCCCGTTTCGGCATGACCGACGCGCTCGGGCCGATGGTCTACGTCGACGACGAAAACGATGCATCGCCGTTCGGCCGCGGCTTCACGCGCACGATTTCGGAAGCGACGCAGCAGAAGGTCGACTCGGAAATCCGCCGCGTGCTCGACGAGCAGTACGGCCTTGCGCGCCGCCTGCTCGAAGAGAACCGCGACAAGGTCGAAGCGATGACGGCCGCGCTGATGGAGTGGGAGACGATCGACGCCGATCAGATCAACGACATCATGGACGGCCGTCCGCCGCGCTCCCCGAAGAGCTCGCCGGCTGTCGGCGGCGATGCGTCGGGTGGCGGCAGCAGCGCCGAGGTGAAGCCCGGCACCGCGCCGGCGCCTGCTACGCCGGCGGCATAATCTCCGCTTTAGTGCCTTTCACGGGCTGGTGTGGCTTCACACCGGCCCGTTTTGCATTCATTCACGCCAGTTGCTCGTGTCCGACTCCGCTGTTTTTCCATTCATTCCCGCGCCACTCCAGTGCGGCCGCTTCGAACTGACGTTCGAACGCCCGCTCGTGATGGGCATCCTCAACGCCACGCCCGATTCGTTCTCCGACGGCGGCCGCTTCCTCGCGCGCGACGATGCGCTGCGCCAGGCGGAGCGGATGATTGCCGAAGGCGTGGACCTCCTCGATATCGGTGGCGAATCGACGCGCCCCGGCGCGCCGCCCGTGCCGCTCGACGAGGAACTCGCGCGCGTGATCCCGCTCGTCGAGGCGCTGCGGCCGCTGAACGTGCCGCTGTCGATCGATACCTACAAGCCGGCCGTGATGCGTGCGGCGCTGGCCGCAGGCGCCGACCTGATCAACGACATCTGGGGGTTCCGCCAGCCGGGCGCGATCGACGCGGTGCGAGACGGCAATTGCGGACTGTGTGCGATGCACATGCTGGGTGAGCCGCAAACGATGCAGGTCGGCGAACCCGATTACGGCGACGTCGTGGCCGACGTGCGCGATTTTCTCGCCGAGCGCGCACAGGCGCTGCGCGATGCCGGGATTGCACCGGAGCGGATCTGCGTCGATCCCGGCTTCGGATTCGGCAAGGCGGTCGTCGTCGACAACTATGCGCTCTTGGCCGCGTTGCCGGACACGGCGCCCGCACGGCCCGACGGGCGCGCGTATCCGATACTCGCGGGCATGTCGCGCAAGTCGATGCTCGGCGCGGTGATCGGCGGCAAGCCGCCGATGGAGCGCGTCGCGGCGAGCGTGGCGGCTGCATTGTGCGCAGTCGAGCGCGGGGCGGCGATCGTGCGCGTGCACGACGTTGCCGCGACGGTCGATGCGCTGAAAATCTGGAATGCCGTGCGCGAAGCCGCGCGGCAACGATAAGTCAGAAGACGAAGGAGGAAGATTCGCTATGGGACGTCGATATTTCGGCACGGACGGCATTCGCGGCACGGTGGGCGAGGCGCCCATCACGCCGGATTTCGTGTTGCGTCTCGGCTACGCGGCCGGCAAGGTACTGGCCAGCTCGGCCGACGTCGCGGCGGGCTCGCGTCCGACCGTGCTGATCGGCAAGGACACGCGCGTGTCGGGCTACATGCTAGAAGCCGCGCTCGAGGCCGGATTCTCGGCGGCGGGCGTCGACGTGATGCTGGCCGGCCCGATGCCGACGCCGGGCGTCGCGTACCTGACGCGCGCGCTGCGCCTGTCGGCGGGCGTCGTGATCAGCGCATCGCACAACCCGTATCACGACAACGGGATCAAGTTTTTCTCGGCTGACGGCAACAAGCTGCCGGACGACACCGAAGCCGCGATCGAAGCGTGGCTCGACAAGCCGCTCGAATGCGCATCGTCCGACGGTCTCGGCAAGGCGCGCCGCCTCGACGATGCGGCCGGACGCTACATCGAGTTCTGCAAGAGCACGTTCCCGGCCGCGTTCAACCTCCGCGGGCTGAAGCTCGTGATCGACTGTGCGCACGGCGCCGCGTACCAGATCGCGCCGCACGTGTTCCACGAACTCGGCGCGGACGTGATCCCGATCGGCGTCGCGCCGAACGGCTTCAACATCAACGACGGTGTCGGTGCGACCGCGCCCGACGCGCTGGTGCGCGCGGTGCGTGCGAACCACGCCGATCTCGGCATCGCGCTCGACGGCGATGCGGACCGCCTGCAGGTCGTCGACGCGACCGGTCGCCTGTACAACGGCGACGAGCTGCTCTACGTGCTCGTGAAGGACCGGATCGCGACCGACGGCAAGGTCGAAGGCGCGGTCGGCACGCTGATGACGAACCTCGCGATCGAAGTCGCGCTGCAGCGCGAGGGCGTGAAATTCGTCCGGGCGGCGGTCGGCGATCGCTACGTGCTCGAACAGTTGCGCGAGCACGGCTGGCAGCTCGGCGCGGAAGGCTCGGGCCACATCCTGTCGCTCGACCGCCACTCGACCGGCGACGGCATCGTGTCGGCGCTGCTCGTGCTCGCCGCGTTGAAGCGCAGCGGCCGGACCCTTGCGCAGATGCTCGACGGCGTCACGCTGTTCCCGCAGAAGCTGATCAACGTGCGGATGAAGCCGGGCGCCGACTGGAAGGGCAGCACGTCGATCCGCGCCGCGATCGCCGCAGCCGAGGCCGCGCTCGCCGGCAGCGGCCGCGTGCTGATCCGCGCATCGGGCACGGAGCCCGTGCTGCGCGTGATGGTCGAGGCGCAGCAGGCGGCCGACGCGGTCCGCCACGCGGAGACGATCGCCGACGCAGTGCGCGCAGCGACGACCTGATGCGCAGGCCCGGCGCGGGGGCGGTCAACCGCCTGCGCGCCGGCCGCCTGTGAACCCGCATGCGGCGCCTTCGGGGCGCCGCGATTCCATCAGACGCAAAGGTTTGCGATACCGATGAGAAGGGCGCGTCGCCCACCGTATGCCACGGTTGAAAAATCGTCAGACCCCTGATGGCGGACTCGCCTCGAGCGGGGGCTTTCCGTGGCGCAGGCACTGCGCTACGATCCGCTCGCACTCAGGCGAAACGGGTAGTCTCCCGTCCCCTCCAGGCAGGCAATTCTTGCCGCCACCGCCGTTTCGGCACCGCCCGGGCGCCGCGCGCACCGCCCCCGATACTCCCTTTCAACCAGTCATGTTACTGTCACGCCAGTTTCATCGATTGTCACATTACCGTCATGAGGAGCCCCTAACCTTCGCGGTGCCGTAGTCATCCGCTCACACACTGGAGGTCTCATGAAATTGATGCAAACCGCGATTGCCGGCCTGGCTGGCGCGCTTTTCGCCGTCGCCGCTCACGCTGCCGACATCACGGGCGCAGGCAGCACGTTCGCGATGCCGATCTATACGAAATGGGCTGCCGACTACCAGCAGACCGGCGGCGCGAAGGTCAACTACCAAGGTATCGGTTCGTCGGGCGGCCTGAAGCAGATCGTCGCGAAGACGGTCGATTTTGCCGGTTCGGACGCTCCGCTGAAGGATGACGAACTCGCGAAGGAAGGTCTGTTCCAGTTCCCGACGGTGGTCGGCGGCGTGGTGCCGGTCGTCAACGTGCCGGGCGTGAAGGCCGGTGAACTGACGCTGTCGGGCCCGGTGCTCGGCGACATCTACCTCGGCAAGATCAAGAAGTGGAACGACCCGGCAATCGCCGCGCTGAACCCGAAGGTCAAGCTGCCGGACACGGACATCGCCGTGGTTCGCCGTGCCGACGGCTCGGGCACGAGCTTCATCTGGACGAACTACCTGTCGAAGGTCAACGACGAGTGGAAGTCGAAGGTCGGCGAAGGCACGACGGTCAACTGGCCGACGGGCACGGGCGGCAAGGGCAACGACGGCGTCGCGGCCTTCGTGCAGCGCCTGCCGGGCGCAGTCGGCTACGTCGAATGGGCGTACGCGAAGAAGAACAACATGGTCTACACGGCCCTGAAGAACTCGACGGGCACCGTGGTCGAGCCGAAGACGGAAACGTTCAAGGCCGCTGCTGCCGGCGCGAACTGGTCGAAGTCGTTCTACCAGATCCTGACGAACCAGCCGGGCAAGGACGCATGGCCGGTCGTCGGCGCGACGTTCGTGCTGCTGCACGCGAAGCAGGACAAGCCGGAGCAGGGCGCGGAAACGCTGAAGTTCTTCAGCTGGGCGTTCAAGAACGGCGAGAAGGCTGCCGACAGCCTCGACTACATCTCGCTGCCGCCGGCAGTCGAAGCGGAAATCCGCAAGCAGTGGAAGGTGAAGGTGACGGACGCTTCGGGCAAGTCGGTCGCCGCCGAGTAAGCATTGCAGCGGTTCGCTGCCCGGCCGCACCGGTCGGGCAGTGTGTGCGGTAAAGCCGGGCGTTACGGCGTCCGGCAATCAAAAGCAGGCACCCATGTCTGATATTTCCTATCCGTCCTCACGGTCCGCCGACGTTGCGCAGCAACGCGCGCCGAGCCGCCTCGGGGATGTCGTATTCGGCGGCCTTGCACGGCTTGCCGCCATCGTGACCCTGCTGCTGCTCGGCGGGATCATCGTTTCCCTGATCGTTGCGTCGCTGCCGACCATCCAGAAGTTCGGCCTCGGCTTCCTGTGGCAATCCGAGTGGGATCCCAACTCGGACATCTACGGCGCGCTCGTGCCGATCTACGGCACGATCGTGACGTCGATCATCGCGCTCGTCATCGCCGTGCCGGTCAGCTTCGGCATCGCGCTGTTCCTCACCGAGCTGTCGCCCGTGTGGCTGCGCCGCCCGCTCGGCATCGCGATCGAGCTGCTCGCCGCGATTCCGTCGATCGTGTACGGCATGTGGGGCCTGCTCGTGTTCGCGCCGATCTTCGCGGAATATTTCCAGAAGCCGCTCGGCCGCCTGTTCAAGGACGTGTGGGTGCTCGGGCCGCTGACGTCCGGCCCGCCGATCGGCATCGGCATCCTCGCGGCCGGCGTGATCCTCGCGATCATGATCATCCCGTACATTGCATCGGTGATGCGCGACGTGTTCGAAGTCACGCCCGTGCTGCTGAAGGAATCGGCGTACGGGATCGGCTGCACGACCTGGGAAGTGATGTGGAAGGTCGTGCTGCCCTATACGAAGACCGGCGTGATCGGCGGCGTGATGCTCGGCCTCGGCCGCGCGCTCGGCGAGACGATGGCCGTGACCTTCGTGATCGGCAACACGAACCTGCTCGACAGCGTGTCGCTGTTCGCACCGGGCAACAGCATCACGTCGGCGCTGGCAAACGAATTCGCGGAAGCGCAACCGGGCCTGCATACGTCCGCGCTGATGGAACTGGGCCTGATCCTGTTCGTGATCACGTTCATCGTGCTGTCCATCTCCAAATTGCTGCTGCTTCGTCTCGAGAAGGGAGAGGGCAAGAAATGAGCGAGCCCATCATGAATTTCCCGGGGCCGGACGGCGCCGCGCTCGACGCGATGCGCAATCGCCTGCAGCGCAAGCGCAAGGCCGTCAACGCGATCGCGCTGGCCGCATCGCTCGGCGCGATGGCCTTCGGCCTGCTGTGGCTCGTGTGGATTCTCTACACGACGGTGCATCTCGGCGTCAGCGGCCTGTCGCTGCAATTGTTCACGGAGTCGACGCCGGCACCGAACACGGAAGGCGGCGGTCTCGCGAACGCGATCGTCGGCAGCTTGCTGCTGTGCGGTTTCGGCACGCTGGTCGGCACGCCGCTCGGCATTCTCGCGGGCGTCTATCTTGCCGAATACGGCCAGAAGAACCTGCTGGCGGGCACGATCCGCTTCATCAACGACATCCTGCTGTCCGCGCCGTCGATCGTCATCGGCCTGTTCGTGTACGCGATCGTCGTCGCGAAGTCGGGGCGCTTCTCGGGCTGGGCCGGCGTGATCGCGCTCGCCCTGCTGCAGATTCCGATCGTGATCCGCACGACCGAGAACATGCTGAAGCTCGTGCCGAATGCGCTGCGCGAAGCGGCTTTCGCGCTCGGCACGCCGAAGTGGCGCATGGTGATGAAGATCACGCTGCGCGCATCGGTCGGCGGGATCGTGACGGGCGTGCTGCTCGCCGTCGCGCGGATCGCCGGCGAAACGGCGCCGCTGCTGTTCACCGCGCTGTCGAACCAGTTCTTCTCGTGGGACATGAGCCAGCCGATGGCGAACCTGCCCGTCACGATCTACAAGTTCGCGATGAGCCCGTTCGCGGAATGGCAGTCGCTCGCATGGGCGGGCGTGTTCCTGATTACGCTCGGGGTGCTCGGACTCAACATCCTGGCGCGCTCGATCTTCTCGAAAAAGTAACGGCGGAGCAATCCGATGAATATGGCAGAAAGCCACCTGAATCCTGTCGAGCGCACCGCAGCGTCGGCCGGCGTGCAAGAAGCGGCGCACGGCCGTCCGCTCGAGCCGCTGAACGCGAAGATCGAGGTCAACAACCTCAACTTCTTCTACAACAAGTTCCATGCGCTGAAGAACGTCAACCTGAGCATTCCCGAAGGGAAGGTGACGGCGTTCATCGGCCCGTCGGGCTGCGGCAAGTCGACGCTGCTGCGCACGTTCAACAAGATGTTCGCGCTCTATCCGGAGCAGCGCGCCGAAGGCGAAATCCTGATGGACGGCGAGAACCTGCTGACGACGAAGCGCGACATCTCGCTGCTGCGCGCGCGTATCGGCATGGTGTTCCAGAAGCCGACCCCGTTCCCGATGTCGATCTACGACAACATCGCGTTCGGCGTGAAGATGTTCGAAAAACTCACGCGCTCGGAAATGGACGACCGCGTCGAGTGGGCGCTCACGAAGGCCGCGCTGTGGAACGAAGTGAAGGACAAGCTGAACCAGAGCGGCTACGGCCTCTCGGGCGGCCAGCAGCAGCGTCTGTGCATCGCGCGCGGCATCGCGATTCGTCCGGAAGTGCTGCTGCTCGACGAACCGTGCTCGGCGCTCGACCCGATCTCGACGGGCCGCATCGAAGAGCTGATCGCGGAGCTGAAGAGCGACTACACGGTCGTGATCGTCACGCACAACATGCAGCAGGCCGCACGCTGCTCGGATTTCACGGCCTACATGTACCTGGGCGAGCTGATCGAATTCGGCGAGACCGAAAAGATCTTCATCAAGCCGGTGCGCAAGGAAACGGAAGACTACATCACCGGCCGCTTCGGCTGATGACGGAGAACAACAGCCATGTCGGATAAACATCTGTCGAGCCAGTTCGACGCGGACCTGAATGCCGTGTCGTCGAAAGTGCTGGAAATGGGCGGGCTCGTCGAGTCGCAGATCGTCGGCGCGATGCACGCGCTGAACGAATTCGATCGCGATGCGGCCGAGAAGGTCATCACGGCCGAGGAAACGCTGAACGCGATGGAGGTCGACATCGACCAGGAGTGCGGCAACATCATCGCGCGGAGGCAGCCTGCCGCGCGTGACCTGCGCCTTTTGATGTCGATTTCGAAAACGATTACGAACCTCGAGCGCGCAGGCGACGAGGCCGAGAAGATCGCGAAGCGCGTGCGCCGCCTGGTCGACGAGCCGGCCGCGCGCGCGGTCAACATCGCCGAGATCAAGGTGTCGGGCGAAATGGCCGTGACGATCCTGCGCCGCGCGCTCGATGCGTTTGCGCGTCTCGATACGGTGGCCGCCGCGCAGATCGTCAAGGACGACAAGGAGATCGACCAGGAATTCCGTGCGTTCGTGCGCAAGCTCGTGTCGTACATGCAGGAAGATCCGCGCACGATCTCGGTCGGCCTCGAATACCTGTTCATCGCGAAGGCGATCGAACGGATCGGCGATCATGCGAAGAACATCGCCGAATTCATCATCTATATCGTGAAGGGCACGGACGTGCGGCACCAGCCGCGCGACACGCTCGATCGCGAAGCCAACAGTTAATCGACTCCATACAGGAAAAAAAGAGGTGCCGATGCCCAGCAACATTCTCGTCGTTGAAGATGAGCCCGCGATTTCCGAACTGATCTCGGTGAATCTCCAGCACGCCGGTCACTGCCCGATTCGCGCGTACAACGCCGAACAGGCGCAGAACCTGATCAGCGACGTGCTGCCCGATCTCGTGCTGCTCGACTGGATGCTGCCGGGCAAGTCCGGTATCGCGTTCGCGCGCGACCTGCGCAACAACGAACGGACCAAGCACATCCCGATCATCATGCTGACTGCGCGCGGTGACGAGCAGGACAAGGTGCTCGGCCTCGAAATCGGCGCGGACGACTACGTGACGAAGCCGTTCTCGCCGAAGGAGCTGATGGCGCGGATCAAGGCCGTGCTGCGCCGCCGCGCGCCGCAACTGACCGAGGACGTCGTGTCGATCAACGGGCTGCGCCTCGACCCGGCCACGCATCGTGTCGCAGCGCACGCGGAAGGCAGCGAGATCAAGCTCGATCTCGGCCCGACCGAGTTCCGCCTGCTGCATTTCTTCATGACGCATCCGGAGCGCGTGCACAGCCGCACGCAACTGCTCGACCAGGTGTGGGGCGACCATGTATTCGTCGAGGAGCGCACCGTCGACGTGCACATCAAACGATTGCGCGCGGCCTTGAAACCGGCCGGCTGCGATGCGATGATCGAGACCGTGCGCGGCAGCGGCTACCGGCTCGCCAAGCACGCGTAACGTATTCACGCATGCCGTGTGCCGCGGCATGCCGTTCATTCTTTCGGGCGCTGAATCATGAACATCATCTGGGCGCGCTTTCTGGTGTCGCTCGTGCTGCTCGTGCTGATCGGCGTATTGGTCGGCGTCTTCGCCGGCCCGATCGCGGGCCTCGTGTTCGTGGTCGTGATGCTGGTCGCGCAGGGCTTTTTCAGCACCTTTCATACGCAGCGTCTGTGGCGGCTGCTCGATGCGCCGGTCTACGGCGAAGTGCCGAGCGCGCCGGGCATCTGGGGCGAGATCTACTATCGTCTGCACAAGCTCGCGAAGCAGTGGCATGCACAGGTGCGTCAGGTCGAGCAGCAGCACTCGCGCTTCATCCAGGCGATCCAGGCGTCGCCGAACGGCGTCGCGATGCTCGACGACCACGACCAGATCGAGTGGTGCAATGCGATCGCCGAGGTCCACTTCGGCCTCGACGCGAAGCGCGATCTGCGCCAGCACATCACCAATCTGGTTCGCCATCCCGAGTTCGTACGCTATCTGAACGCGCAGCATTACGACGAAACCCTGGTGATGCGCGGCATGGGCGATTCGCGGCAGAACGTGCTGGAAGTGCAGGTGTTTCCGTACGGCGAGAACCGCAAGCTGCTGCTCACGCAGGACATCACCGAGCTCGAGCGGACCGACGCGATGCGGCGCGACTTCGTCGCGAACGTGTCGCACGAATTGAAGACGCCGCTCACCGTGCTGTCGGGTTTCCTCGAGACGATGCGCGAGCTGCCGCTGAACGAGGAAGACCGCGCGCGCTATCTCGAGATGATGGAGCAGCAGGCCTCGCGGATGCGCCACATCGTGACCGACCTGCTGGTGCTCGCGAAGCTGGAGGGCGAGAGCAAGCCGCCGGTCGATCGTGCGATCGACATGCGTGCCGTGTTCGACCATCTGAAGGAGGACGCGCAGACACTGTCGAACGGGCATCACGACATCGCGTTCTCGATCGACGAGACGCTCGGCGTCACCGGCGCGCAGACGGAGCTGTTCAGCGCGTTTGCGAATCTCGTCACCAACGCGATCCGCTATACGCCGGAAGGCGGCAAGATCGTCGTGACGTGGCGGCGCGAAGGCGCGCAGGGCGTGTTTTCCGTCACGGACAGCGGCTTCGGTATCCCGGCCGCTGATCTGCCGCGGCTCACCGAACGCTTCTATCGCGTCGATCGCAGCCGTTCGCGCGACACGGGCGGCACGGGGCTCGGCCTTGCGATCGTCAAGCACGTGCTGCAGCGGCACGACGCGCACCTGTATGTGCAGAGCGAGGAAGGGCGCGGCAGCACGTTCACCGCGCGGTTCCCGGGCTCGCGCATCATCGCGATCCGGCCGGCCGCATACGAGGCATGATCGCGTCACCGCATTCGTCGCTCGTTCGGCGAGTGGCGGCATGCCGGATCCGCAACAAAAAAGCGCAGCCCGCGGGCTGCGCTTTTTATGGGTAGCGCCGAGCGCGACTTGCGCCGCGCCGCCGGTTCAAGAACAGAACTTCGCGAGCAGCCCGAGTTGCGCGTTGCGGATCGTCTTGCCGGCGCGACGGCGGCGGTAGTGGCCGTCGCTGTGCATCTGCCATGCCGACTGGTTGTCGCCGAGGCACACCGACAGGCCTTCGGCGATCACGCGCCGCTTGAGCTTGCGATCGCGGATCGGGAACGCGACTTCGACGCGGCGGAACAGGTTGCGGTCCATCCAGTCGGCGCTCGACAGATAGACGTCTTCGGCACCGTTCGCGTGGAAATAGTAGATCCGGTGATGCTCGAGGAAGCGGCCGACGATCGAGCGCACGGTGATGTTTTCCGACAACCCCGGCACGCCGGGTTTCAGCGCGCAGACACCGCGCACGATCAGGTCGACCTTGACGCCGGCCTGCGACGCTTCGTACAGCGCGGCGATCACCGTCGGCTCCAGCAGCGCATTCATCTTCGCGACGACGCGTGCGCGCTTGCCGGCACGCGCATTGTCGATCTCCGCGCGGATCGCGTCGATGATGCGCGGATGCAGCGTGAACGGCGACTGCCACAGCTCGTGCAGCGTGAGTTCGCCGCCGATGCCGGTCAGTTGCTGGAACACGTGATGGACGTCCTCGCAGATCTTCTGGTCGGCCGTCATCAACCCGAAGTCGGTGTAGAGGCGTGCCGTGCGCGGGTGGTAGTTGCCGGTGCCGAGGTGCACGTAGCGGCGCAGCGACGCCTTGCCGGCCTGCACGACGCGTCGCACGATCAGCATCATCTTCGCGTGGCACTTGTGGCCGACCACGCCGTACACGACATGCGCGCCGACGGCTTCGAGCTGCGACGCCCAGTTGATGTTGGTTTCCTCGTCGAAGCGCGCGAGCAGCTCGACGACGACGGTCACTTCCTTGCCATTGCGCGCGGCTTCCATCAGCGCGTCCATCAGCGGCGAATCGGTGCCGGTGCGGTAGATCGTCTGCTTGATCGCGACGACGCTCGGATCCTTCGCGGCCTGCTGCAGCAGTTCGAGCACCGGCTGGAAGCTCTCGTACGGGTGGTGCAGCAGGATGTCGCCGTTGTCGATCGCGTCGAACATCGTCGGCGCATTCGTGATCACTGCCGGGGTCGACGCGGTGAACGGCGCGAACTTCAGGTCGGGACGGTCGACGAGATCGGGAATCTGCATCAGCCGCACGAGGTTCACCGATCCGGTCACGCGATAGCAGTCCTTCTCGCCGAGTTCGCTTTCCTCGAGCAGGCGTCGCACGATGTGCGACGGCGTGTCGGCCGACACCTCGAGACGCACGGCATTGCCGAGGTGGCGCGCGGGCAGTTCGCCCTGCAGCGCGACGCGCAGGTTCGTGATTTCGTCCTCGTCGACGAACAGCTCGCTGTTGCGCGTGATGCGGAACTGGTTGCAGCTCTTCACGACGAGTTGCGGGAAGAGTTCGCCGACGAAGCGCTGCATGAACGAGCTCAGCAGCACGAAGCCGTGCTCGAAGCCGGACAGCGCGTGCGGCATGCGCACGACGCGCGGCAGCGCACGCGGGGCCTGCACGATGCCCATCACGGCCTGGCGGCCGAACGCGTCGCGGCCTTCGAGCTCAACGACGAAATTCAGGCTCTTGTTCAGCACGCGCGGGAACGGGTGGGCCGGATCGAGGCCGATCGGCGTCAGTACGGGCAGCAGTTCGTCGAGGAAGTACTGTCGCGCCCATTCGAGCTGCTCGTCGTTCCACATGTCGCTCGCGTGGAAGTAGATGCCTTCCTGTTCGAGCGCGGGCAGCACGGTTTCGTGCAGCATCGTGTACTGTCGATGGACGAGCCGTTGTGCGCGTTCGACGACGAGGTCGTAAGCATGCTGTAACGACATGCCGTCGGGCGTCAGTGCGCCGGGGTTGTCGCGGATCTGCTCCTGCAGCCCGGCCATCCGGACTTCGAAGAATTCGTCGAGATTGCTGCTGGTGATGCAGATGAAGCGGAGGCGCTCGAGCAACGGCACTTGAGGGTCGGCCGCCTGGGCCAGCACGCGCTCGTTGAAACCGAGGATGCCGAGTTCACGATTGAGAAGCGGATAACGGACGGACATCGGCAGAGTAGGGGGTGATTCGGGCGATGATTCGAAAGGACGCTCGGAAACTCTCACGGTACGATGACGTGCTGATGACAATAATGTATTTATATCGGGAAATTCTACGCCGCAACCGTTTCGTCTCATAAATGTTTCGGCTATATGCAATCGAGCAGTATGCATGCCCGTGAAGCGTGGCAATGGCAAGCGTTCCACGCTTAAAATGTCGCCTTTGATTGATCGCCCAGGATGGCCGACCGGCCGCCGCGGGCGAACGCGCACGGAGCCCCATTCGATGGTTACAACCCCCCACTTGCTGGCTGCCGTGGATCTCGGCTCGAACAGCTTCAGGCTGATCGTCGGGCGTGTCGAGGAAACGTCGGCGGGCAGCCAGATCTATCCCGTCGATGCGTTGCGCGAGCCCGTCCGGCTGGCCGCGGGCCTGTCGAGCGACAAGATGCTCGATCGCGCGTCGCAGGAGCGTGGCTGGGAGGCGCTCAAGCGGTTCGGCGAGCGCCTGCGCGATTTCCATCCCGATCATGTGCGCGCGGTGGCGACCAACACGCTGCGCGTCGCGAAGAACGCGGCCGAATTTCTCGGCGAGGCCGAAGCGGCGCTCGGTTTCCCGATCGAAGTGATCGCGGGCCGCGAAGAAGCGCGGCTGATCTATGCGGGCGCCGCGCACTCGGTGCCGGCGAGCGCCGGCAAGCGGCTCGTCGTCGACATCGGCGGCGGCTCCACCGAATTCATCATCGGCTCGCACTACACGCCGATCGTGATGGAGAGCCTGTATATCGGCTGCGTGAGCCACAGCCGCACCTTCTTCCCGGCCGGCAACGTCGACGAATACACGATGCGGCAGGCCGAACTCGCGGCCAAGCGCGAGATCCAGATCATTTCAAGCGAGTACAAGAAGGCCGGCTGGGACCAGGCGATCGGCTCGTCGGGCACCGCGCGTGCGCTTGCGGAACTCGTCGAGGCAAACGGCTTCAACGATCCGGGCATCACGCACGGCATTTCGCGCGGCGGCCTCGAGCGGCTGAAGCGTGCGCTGATCAAGTCGGAGAACGTCAACCGGCTGAAGCTGATCGCGCTGAAGCCCGATCGCGTGCCGGTGCTCGCGGGCGGCCTCGCGATCATGCTCGCGGTGTTCGAGGAACTCGGTGTCGACTACGTCGATACGACCGACGGCGCGCTGCGCCTCGGTGTGCTGTACGACCTGCTCGGCCGGACGCAGCACGAGGACATGCGCGCGGTGACCGTCGAGGGCTTCACGCGCCGCTACGGTGTCGATCGTGCGCAGGCCGAGCGGATCGGCGCGCTGGCGGGGCGCTTCTACGACGAACTCGAAGAAGCCGACGAAGAAGCGCGCGAGGAAGGGCGGATGTTCCTCGGCTGGGCGGCCGCGTTGCACGAGATCGGTTTGTCGATCTCGCACAGCGCGTATCACAAGCACTCGGCTTATATCGCGAGCAACGCGGACATGCCGGGTTTTTCGCGCACCGACCAGGCGCGCCTCGCCGCGCTCGTGCTCGGTCACGCGGGCAAGCTCGGCAAGCTGTCGCAGGCGCGCGACGTCGAGTGGCCGCTGCTGTTCTGCCTGCGGCTCGCGGCGCTGCTGTGCCGGCGCCGGACCGATGCCGGGCTGCCGGACATTTCCGTCTCGCAGATGAAGAAGGGCGGGTATGAAGTGCGCCTGCCGAGCGCGTGGGTCGAGCAGAACCCGCTCACCGACTACAGCCTCAGCCAGGAGGCGGCGGAGTGGGAGAAGGTCGGTATCCCGTATCGCGTGGTGTATACCGGCGCGTAAAGGGTTGAAAGTGGGGCCGGAAGGGGGCGGCAGCAGACGGCTTGGGTTGTGCCCCCTCATGAATGCCGCATGATCGTCCTGACGGCTGCTCAGTCCGACGAGCAGACGATCGCAGTCAGGAACGGAAACGCCTGCTTGACGGTCGCGTCGCTCCCTGCCTTGCGCACGGCTTCCTCCACCGCGCTTTTCGTGCCGCGCACCACGACGCCATAGGCCCAGTCGCCGATCGGCGTGCCGTCGCCCGTGCGGAAGAGCGGGTCGTTCGCCTGGTATCCGAGTACGACATAGACGCCGAAGCCGTACGCCGTCAGTGAGTGGCTGGTGCGGAATGCATTGACCGAGTTCGATTCGACGTGCATCGGCTCCGACTGGATGTCGCCGGCGGCGAGCAGCGGCGCGACGAACTTGTGGCCGGTCGAGTGGCAGTCGAGTGCGTCGTCGAGCGCCTTGGCCGACGCGGTGCCGGCAGTCGCGAGCGCGAGCAGCGATGCGCAGAGGGCGGTGTTCAGAATGTTGTTTTTCATGCGCGGATGCGGGTTGTTCACGCGCATTATCGCGTGTTCCGGCAAGTGCCGTATGCGGGCCGCGGGTGGCACGTTGGCACGTATGCTGTCGGCATTCCGACGTGCCGGGCGAGGCGGGCCCTTGATCATCTCCAGTCAGTCTTTCCTGCATCGAGCGCGAAAGGCCATAAGCCATTTGCTTCGTGTTGACTGTTGAAAAATGGCCGCCGAGGGCTGTGTGGATCGTTTGGCGTCGATGCCCCGCAATTGTGCCGGAGCACCGATGTTGCGCGCTCGCTTTCTCGGCTGAGAGCGCAAGTGGGCGACCTTTAGCTCGATCCCCTGCATCGCTAGGCAGCGTGGCTTCAATTTCTGTCAAGCCGGCACATATTGCTCAGACTTTAGATAAAATCGCGCGAGCGACTTGCTGTCGCGAATGGCTGACCGTCACTTTGTGTCACTTTCTTGACGGTCGAACCTGAGAGAGATAACGAAAATGGATATCAGACCGTCCGCACTCGGGGACTTGAAGGCACGCGACCTCTACGAGGCGATCAGTAAGGGCGTTTTGCAGCAGGGGCGGTTGTTGATGCTGAATACGCCGCTCGGCGAGAATGCGCTGGTGCCGTTACGTGCGCGCGGATCGGCCAGAATTGGGCGTGACTACTCGTACACGATCGACGTTGCGTCGACGCGTGATGATACTGCGCTGCTGTCGCTGATGCACCAGCCTGTGACCCTACAGATTCAGCAAGTCACGGCCCCCTTTGCGGTTCCCGTCTATCGTCCGATCCACGGTTTCGTGCATCGGGTCGCCTATTTGGGGGGGGAACGGTGGTCTTTCCACGTACCAGATCGAGTTTTCATCGGCGCTGGTCTTCCTTGAGAAAACCCACAACGAAGAGGGCTGGCTCGAGAAAGACGCCCGCGAGATCATTTCCGACGTGCTTGATCGGTATCCGCAGCTACGCGGACAGTACCGTTTCTCGCTGTCGTCTGATCCTGGCAAGCGTTCGTGGTGCAGGCAAAGCGAGTCCGATCTTCACTTCGTGAACCGCTTGGCCGAAGCCGAGGGCTGGTATTTCTACTGGGTCCACGAAAACGTTAGCGAAGGTGACGCTCCCAAGACGACGCTCATTATCGTTGACCGTGTCTCGACACTTCCCGACGCCAAGTCGGTTGAATTCATTCGGGCGAACGACAGCAACGAATCTGACGGTTTCGCGCATTGGGCAGCGGTGCAGACGATGCAGAGCACGCGCTACATGTCGCGTGCGTTTGATTACAAGCGGCCCGCGTCCAATTTTCAGGTGGAGACTGGGCTTGCCGCGACGAGCTATGTCACGGAGGACCGCCGCCAGAAAGCCGAGCATAGCGTTCCCGACGCGCCGATGACGGTCTACGAATCGACGGCTTACGGCTACTCCAGCTCAGATACGGGTGAGGTGCGAGCGCGACGGCGAGTGGAGATATGGGATGCACGTGCAAGCCGATATTTCGGCGTAGGCGGTGTGCGGTGGCTGGATGCCGGTTTGCGGTTCGTCTTGAATGGTCATCCCCGCCACGAGGACGGCGATTCGAAGAAGCGAGAGTTTCTGGTGGTCGAGGCCCGGTGGTTCATCGAGAACAACGTCCCGATTGGCCCGCAGACGGCCGAGTTTCCGCAAAGTCTTCGCGCAACGCTGGCCGAGCAGCAGGCGATTCACCGTGAGCGATTCAAGACGCTGGGGCATGAGGCGGATGGTTCGGCCGGATTTTTCGTGCTCGAAGTCGAGGCGCAACCTACGGCTGTCGAGTACCGGAGCCCGCTGGATCATCCGAAGCCTGTCATGTCGATCGAACACGCGCTTGTTGTGACACCGGATGGCGCGGAGGCGTGGACGAACGACCGGAACCAGATCAGGGTGCATTTTGCATGGGATCGCAAGAATCCACCGGACGCCTTCAATTCCTCACCGCTGCTGTCGACGCTTCAATCCGATACGGGTAACGGCTATGGATCGGTTCACGTGCCGAGGGCGCGGGAGTGGGTCATCGTCGGTTACTGGAACGGGGATTGTGACAAGCCGTTCGTGTTGGGGCGGATCAATGGCGGTACGACGCCTTCGCAATGGCATTCGAACGCATTACTGTCCGGGTTCAAGTCGGAAGGGTTCGGCAAAACAGGCGCCTACAACTCGTTCGTCCATGATGATTCCACGAATCAAAGCGGGACGCGGCTGGTCAGCTATACGGGCAAGAGCTATGCGGCACTGACGCAGGGCTACCTGATCAAGCATGACGGCAACACGCGAGGGCAGTATCTGGGGGCCGGTTTCATCTTGCACGCCGACGAGTTCGGTGCGGTTCGTGCCAGCAAGGGGCTGTCCATCAGTGCTCACTCGAAATCCTACGACGACGAGCAGATGGGCGTGGATGAGGCGCGATCGCAGTTGCAGCAGGCCGGGATGTTGGTCGAGTCGCTGTCTAGCGCGAGCACGACTGCCCAGGCGGAATCGCTGCAAACAGGGCAGGACGCGCTCAAGGCACTTTCGAAGAATATCCAGCACCCAGTATCGGGCGATACGTCGGGAGGGGTAACGGCAGGCGGTGGTACCGGTAGCGCCAATGGATTTGCGCAACCGAACATATTGGTATCAACGCCGAAAGACATTGCACTAGTCGCAGACAGCTCGACGCATATCGTAGCCGAGAAAGAGGTCAACGTTGTCAGTAACGAGAACACGTACGTTGCGACGGGCAAGTCGTTTGTCGTGGCGGCCGCGGAAAAGGTGAGCTTCTTCGCACAGAAACTTGGCGCGTTCTTTGTGACGGCGAAAGGCCCGATCAAGCTGTCGGCTAACACGGATGATGTGAACGTCAATGCAGGCAAAGATGTGACGGTTAAGGCCAAGCGCATTGTGCTTGATGCCGATGAAATCATCATCAAGGCTGGCGGCTCGTACACGAGGTGGGTTGCTGCTGGCATCGAGGATGGCACGCAAGGCCCGCGAACGATCAAGTCGGCTTCACTGAGTCGTCAGGGGCCGAGCTCGATCGCGCAGCACATGAACAGTCTGCCGCAGGCCAAGTTTAACGATCCCTATGTGCTTCGGGATAGCATCACTGGCGAGGTGTTGAAGAATCACCCATACGAATTGGTGCGAGGCGATGGTACGCGTTTGACGGGAATGACGAACGAGCTGGGGCAGGTTGCTGAACAGAAGAGCGATGACGTTGAATCGCTGATGCTTCACGCGTTGAGGCGAACGCCGGGCACAGGTGGGGCTGCGGAATAAGTTCGCTGCTCAGTCCAAACTAACTTTGCGAATGCTATGGGCACCAATCCGACAGGTAATCCAAACGTCGTCTCGCCGTTCAATGACAACTTCGATCAAGAGGCCGTGCAGCTCATGGGCCGTACTGCCCCTGACGGGTCGTCTTTCGGGCAATTTACGTTGACGCCAGCCAGCGACACACGAAGCAAGGAGCTTCTGTGCGACGTGCGCCCAATTATTCCGGTGATTTTTATTCCCGGCGTGATGGGTACTCTATTGGTCAATGAGAATACCGGTGATGAGATGTTTTTCCCGCCGAATGCGGGGCCCGGCGATTCAAAGGCTTCAGCGGGAGCTTGGTTGTACGGTGCTTACCATCAGAACGCGGCTGAGCGGGAGACGAAATTCAACCCACTGGTCGCAAAAGTCACGACGCTTGGCCCCATCAATGTTGGTGACGGAAAGGCAATCAGTGAGGATGAGGCCAGACGACGGGGCTGGGGGTCCATACATCGCTGGAGCTATCACCCATTTCTTTTGTGGCTTGAGCAGACTCTGAACTCTCCGAAATTTTTCGGCAAGATCGTAGGTCCGTGGATCACTCCAGATCCGACTGGCGAGACGTGGGCACTTCATCCGGTGCTCGGGACCGATCCGAAAAAATATGGCGGCTTTGGTGAGGGAGGACCGATTGAGGCAGATTCGACAAGGTTCAATCATTTCGCAAAATTCAGATATCGAGTGTATGCGATTGGATATAACTGGCTTCAATCGAATGCCGACTCGGCAAAAGATGTGTTGACGGGTAAGGATTATTACAATCCGAAATCAAAGAAGAAAACCCATCTAATGGGAATCAATGAGATCATCGCCGAAAACCACAGTGGTAAAGCGATTATCTTAACGCATTCGATGGGCGGGCTCGTGGCACGCATGGCAATCGCGATGCATGGCGCTGGAAGTTTGATGCACGGTGTCTTTCATGGAGTGCAGCCCGCAACAGGGGCTCCGTTGGCGGCCAAGCGATTCCGAACTGGAGCTGAATCTGAGGGGCCGTCCATGATTCCGATTCAAACCGGGTATCAAAATGCTGCATTGATGGGAAGAGACGAGAATGAATTCGTCGCAGTGACCGCGAACGCTCCGGGTCCGCTTGAGCTTTTACCAATGCCTGATTACAACAACGGAGAGTCGTGGTGGATATTTGCAAGAATAAATGGTGACCCTGTCGCTAAACTGCCGAAAGGGGGTAATGCTTACGACGACATATACACAAACTCAAAGTGGTATGGGCTTGTTCCGGACGCGTCAATGCTAGATCCTGCTGGAATTGTCCAAGATAGGCTCAAGAGGAATAAGGTCAATAAGACGGTGTTGGGCAATTTTAAGGATGTACTGTCCAAAGCTGTTGAGAATCAACGAAAGATTATCAATAAGTACCATGACTATACGTATGCTGCGTACGCGAATGGTGAACTCAATGCTAAATCGCCGGATGGCGCACCTGAAAAGAACGGAGGTAAGCCAAGCATCGAGAAGGGGCAACCGCTTGACAAGCTATTGACGTGGGGGAACGCAGTGTGGACTGGAAACATTCCGGCGGGGGTTACGGAGGAGGAACTGCTTGCTGCAACTCCTTTGTCTGACTCTCGTAACGGGACTTTGCGGGTGTATCTGGAATCCCGGAAAGTGGCTGTCGAGTTTCAGGTCCAGAGGACGCCGACGTTGCCGCGGGCTGCCAACGATTTAGAAAAGACGTCTAACGGTATTATTCCAGGGGACGGGACGGTGCCGGTGTGGTCGGCGCGTGCGCAAGCCCGTGGGTTAAAGCCGGGTGTGAGCGGAGGGACGGCGAAAGGCATGCAGATGGTGTTTGAGCAAGGCGGGTATCAGCATCAGTTTAGTTACGACCATCCGTGGACGCGTTGGTCTGTTCTTTATAGTATTGTGCAGATTGTGTGGAACGTCCCGGAGTCAATGTGCTGAACCGTATTGTATTTTTTTTGGTATTTCTTGCGAGTATGTGTGCAAGCCCAATTGCCTTTTCTGGAGAGTCGGCGATGACTAACCCTCTGCTGTCCAAGTCGCGCCCGTGGTGTGTTGGTCGCTTTGTGTTTGATCGGCCAGTGGCGAGTGAAATAAGTAGCCAAGGGTATGAATTTCGTGGTGAAAAAATTGATGTTACGCACAAGTCTTCGATGGCAGATTATGATTCAAAGGTGAAATCTTTGAATTCCAAGTTGAGCGGTCATAGGCGAGTAAATCCCGGGACTGGTGTGGAAATTAATCGCGCGTGGTTGGAGAGGGAGCTGCATCCGCGAAACGATTCTGCGGTATTTGTTTATCAGGAGTATTATTCGAAATCTGGCCTTGATTTTAAAACGGAAGGTTATTTTTTTGATGGTGGAAATCTTTTCCATACTGTTGGCGGGATTGGAGCAGATGCGCTCGGGCAGGTCGAAGAGATTTATAAGGATACGTATCGTCGTATCAAGAGTCGTGATAACTGGTCGGTGCCGACAGAGTCAGGGTTTTGCATCGATGGCGGAATTGTGACCGGTTCGTCGACCTACAGTGAGGAGGTCACGCAGTCGTTTGCGTTGATGCCAGAACGTCGCCCAGCGTTACTGTTGATTCAAATGCGCGATTCAGTTAGTCAAGATCGTGATCCTGCTGCATCCCTCCTGAAGACCCTGCCTGATTTGCGCGCAAAATTGGATGCAATTGGGGCACCCTATCGCATTTTGCGCCAAGGCCATCGCAAGATTGCGGGCATGGATGCGGAAGAAGTACTGTTCGAAGTTAAAGATGGCGGCGTTACCGAATACCGTTTCTCTCTGCTTGCGCCGGGTGACCCGAGCACGTTAGCGAAACCGCATACGTCGATCCAGATGATCCTTGGGGATGTAGCTGGTCATGATATGCCGACTGAAGAGCGAACTTCTCCGGTCGACGAGGCGGGGGCGTTGCAGTCATGGGATACGCTCCTGAATAGCTTGAGGCTGCGGCCTGGCGCGGTTTAAGGGGGCCAGCGGATGAGGCGTTATGACATCGTGAAGGGTGACACGACGACAGTCGGAGGCATCGTGCAGGGTGGTGACGGGCAAGACATTCTGCACGACCGCGAACAAGCGTATGAACACGATCCGGTGTGGTGCCCAGTGTGCAAGACACTCGGCGTGATTGAGTGCGACGGGCCACGTTATTCAAGTACCGGGCCGGATGGCCGACAGGCGGCGCTGAGTGACGACCTCTGTCGGTGCGCATGTCCGACGCCGCCGAAGCTGGTGGCGTCGCAGTCGGTATCGTATGTCGAGGTCTGAACGGCAGGTGATACGAGCGGAATATTGAACGGATCAAGTGGCACTCCGTTTGGCACTGGGCCGATATCGAGATGCCGGCTTCTTTTCTACTCTATCGATAGCGAGACCCTGTTTCAGTGACAACCCGTGACGAACGTTTCGAAATGCTTCGGGCTTACCTTGCGGACGCGGGTTTTGTATTACTCGACCGCAAGTGGCATACCGTACATCATCAGTATCGATTCCGTTTGACCTGCCTGGTTTCTTCGGGCCATTTCAATCTTGGGGAATGGCCTCGGTTACTTCAGTTAAACAATACCGCTGCTTGAACTCGTCGGGCGTC